>NZ_JAPSMD010000318.1 GCF_027856955.1 Falsiroseomonas oryzae
CGGCGGTGCGTTGACGTCGGGCTGCACGGGCACCGCGGGCGGCGGGATCGGCGGCTCCGGCGTGGCCGGCGCGTCCGCTTCCCCGGGCGCGCCACGGCCGCGCAGGCGGTCCCAGAACCCCTTCAGTGCCATCGGTCAGACTGCCTTCGTTCGGCGCTGCGGGCGCAGCGCACGGGACCGCGGTTCGACGATGCTCATGCAGCCTCCGCGATCAACCCGTCATCGTCGCAGGCAACGGCGCGCAGCACGCGCAGTTCGCCGCGCGCGCCCGCCACGCCGCGCAGCCGCACCGGGGCGAAATGCGCGGAATGGCCGCGATCCGGCGCTTCCAGCAGCACCTCCTCCCGCCGGCCCAGCCGCCCCTGCAGGAAGCGGCGCATCGCCGCCCGTCCGGCCTCCCGGAGGCGCGCCGCGCGTTCGCGCCGGAGCGGGACGGGCAGTTGCGGCATGCGCGCCGCCGGCGTGCCGGGGCGTTCGGAATAGGGGAAGACGTGCAGGAAGGTCAGGCCGCAGGCCTCGATCAGGTCGAGCGTCGCCGCGACGTCGGCCTCGCCCTCGGTCGGGAAGCCGGCGATCAGGTCGGCGCCGAAGGCGATGTCCGGGCGCAGCCGGCGCGCGCGGTCGCACAGCGCCACCGCGTCCGCCCGCCGGTGCCGCCGCTTCATGCGCTTCAGGATCAGGTCCGATCCGTGCTGCAGCGAAAGGTGCAGGTGCGGCATCAGCCGCGGCTCCTCCGCCAGCAGCCGCCAGAGCTCCGCGTCCATCTCCGCCGGGTCCAGCGAGGAGAGGCGCAGCCGCGGCAGGTCCGGCACCTCTGCCAGCACGCGCCGCGCCAGCGCGCCGAGTGTGGGGCCGCCGGGCAGGTCCGGGCCGTAGCTCGTGATGTCCACGCCGGTCAGCACCACCTCGCGGTGGCCCCGCGCGACCAGCGCACGCACCTGCGCCACCACCGCCTCCGGCGGCACGCTGCGCGACGGGCCACGGCCAAAGGGGATGACGCAGAAGGTGCAGCGATGGTCGCAGCCCTGCTGCACCTGCACCAGGGCGCGCGCCCGGCTGGCGGCATGCGCCACCGGATGCACCGGGGCCGCGCGCGCCGCCATCACGTCGCTGACCGGCACCGGCGTGTCCAGCGCGGCCCAGATGGCGGGGTCCAGCTTGTCCGCATTGCCGATCACGCGCGCCACGCCGGGCAGCGCGGCCCAGGCCTGGGGCGCGATCTGCGCGGCGCAGCCCGTCACCACGATGCGCCGGCCCGGATTGTCGCGCGCCGCGCGGCGGATTGCCTGACGCGCCTGGGCCTCGGCCTCGGCAGTGACGGCGCAGGTGTTGACGATGATCGCGTCGTCCTGACCGGCCTGTGCCGCCAGCGCGCGCATCGCCTCCGACTCGCTGGCATTGAGTCGGCAGCCGAAGGAGATGACCTCGGGCGTCATCCGAAGCGCGCGAGGTCCAGTTCGCCGGTGAAGGCGGTCGCGACCGGCCCGGTCATCAGCACATGGCCGTCCTCGCGCCATTCCATCTCCAGCGCGCCGCCGGGCAGCTCCACCGTGGCGCGACGGCCGGTCAGGCCGCGGCGCGCGGCGTTGACGATGGTGGCGCAGGCGCCGGAGCCGCAGGCCAGCGTCATGCCCGCGCCGCGTTCCCACATGACGAGGCGTATGCGCTCGGGCGAGAGCACCTGGGCGAAGCCGATATTGGCGCGGTCGGGGAAGATCGGGTGACGTTCCAGCTCCGGCCCGATCGCCGCCACCGGGATGGCGTCCAGCTCGTCCACGAAGAAGGTGGCGTGCGGGTTGCCCATGGAGCAGGCGGCGGGGTCGGCCACCGGGCCGAGCGCCAGCGGCAGGTGCAGCGTGTCCATCTCCCGCGCCAGCGGCACGTCGCGCCAGCCCAGCCGCGCCGGCCCCATGTCGGCGCGCCAGAGACCACCGGAAAGGCGTTCCACCGGCAGATCGCCGGCGATGGTGCGCACCACCACCCGGTCCCTGCCCGCCTCGTCCGCCACCAGCGAGGCGATGCAGCGCGTGGCATTGCCGCAGGCGCCGGCCTCCGACCCGTCGGGGTTGAGGATGCGCATGAAGACATCGCTGCCGGCGGGCGGCGGCTCCATGACGATGAGCTGGTCGAAGCCGATGCCGCGATGCCGGTCGCCGATGCCGCGCGCGGCCTCCGGCGTCACGCGCAGGCTGCGGGCGCGCGCGTCCAGTACGACGAAGTCGTTGCCGAGCCCGTGCATCTTCCGGAAGGCGACCATGATGCTGCGGATATAGGGCGCGGCGCCCGGCGCCGGAACCCGGCCCGGGGCGGAGCAGCGGCCTGCCCGGCACGCCGGGGATGGTGGAAACGCATCCTCATCCAGCCGATAAAGTTAGCAAATTATCCCTTCAGTTGCAGGACGACAGCGGGCGCCTTAGGTGATTTTGCTCCAACCAGCCGATCGCCAGGAAGCGCCGCCATGTCGCAGGTCCATGTCCTCCACGAGAACGATGCCTGGGTCGTCCCGCTGCGCGCTGCCTTCGCGGCCCAGGGCACGCCCTATGCCGAGTGGTTCCTCGACACCGGCCTGATCGACCTCACCCGCCCGCCGCCGGAGGGGGTCTTCTACAACCGGATGAGCGCCTCCTCGCACACCCGCGGCCACACCCACGCGCCGGAATACGCCGGCGCCGTCATCGAATGGCTGGAGCGGCACGGCCGCACCGTGGTGAACGGCCGCCGCGCGCTGCAGCTGGAACTCTCCAAGGTGGCGCAGTACCAGGCGCTGGCGGCGCACGGCATCCCGACGCCGGACACCATCGCGGTGGTCGGCACGGCCCAGATCCCGGACGCCGCGGCGCGCCTCGGCTATCCGCTGATCCTGAAGCACAACCGCGCCGGCAAGGGGCTGGGCGTGCAGCTGGTGCGCAGCGCCGAGGGCCTGGCGCAGGCGCTGGAGAGGCTGGCCGCCGACACCGACCCGCATGCCCATCCGCGCGACGGCATCTGGCTTGTGCAGCGCTACGTCGAGGCGCCCGAGCCGTTCATCACCCGCGCCGAGTTCATCGGCGGGCGCTTCCTCTACGCCGTGCGCGTGGACACCAGCGAGGGGTTCGAGCTCTGCCCCGCGGATGCCTGCGCGACCGGCGAGGGCGCCGCCTGCCCTGCTGTCGCGCCCGGCGAAAAGTTCCGCATCCTCGAGGGCTTCTCCCACCCGCTGCTGCACCGGATGGAGGCCTTCCTGACCGCCAACGGCATCGGCGTCGGCGCGATCGAGTTCATCGTGGACCGCGCGGGGCGGACCTTCGCCTATGACGTGAACACCAACACGAACTACAACGCGGAGGCGGAGCGCCGCGCCGGGCGGGAGGGCGCGCGCACGGGCATGGGCGCGGTCGCCGCGCATCTCGCGGAGCTGCGGCGGCGGCAGCTGCGCCAGGCGGCCTGACGGCGCCGCTGGCACCGCAACGATAGGTTTACGCCCATGGCCTAGACGCATCGGGTCGTTCCAACCCTCGGGTGCGCCGATGCAAGCTGCTGTCCGTTCTCCGCTGTCGGGCCTTCGGCCGAGGCTGGTCCTGCTGGCGGTCGTGCCGGCCGTGCTCGCCGTGCTGCTGGTCTCTGCCGCCGCCATCTGGGTCGGCCGGGACCTGAAGGCCGAGCGTGCGGAAGCGGTGCTGGGGGCCGGCGCCGACCGCGCCGCGGCCAACATCGGCGGCAGCGCCGACCGGCTACAGGCGATGGTCACCGGCGTGGCGCTGCAGGAGGAGGTGCGCACAGCGCTGGCAGGCGGCGATGCGGCGGCGCTGCGCGGCCTGGGCGTGCCGCTGTTCCAGGCGCTGCGCGCCGTCGATCCCACCGTCGCCGTGCTGGAATTCACCGATGCGCGGGGCCGCGTGCTGCTGCGCGGCCACAACCCGGGCCAGGCCGGCGACGACAAGTCCGCCGTGCCCGACGTGGCGCGCGCGCTGCGCGGCGAGGCCGCCAAGGGCATCACCTTCTCCCCTGCCAGCGGGCAGTTCGCCATCGGCGCGACGCTGCCGGTCCGGCGGGAGGGCCGCGTGGTGGGCACCGTCAAGCTCGGCAGCCGGCTCGACGAGGCCACCGCCCGCGAGCTGGCTGAAACCGGCGGCGGCCCGGTGATGCTGTTCGGCGGCACGCGCCTCGTGGCCGCGAGCGTCCCGAACATGGATGCGGCGACGCTGCCGGCCGGGCTGGCGGACGCCACCCGGCCCTTCGAGATGACGCTGCCCGGCGGCGTGCCGGCCCTGGGCGCCATGCGGCCGCTGCACGACATCGAGGGGCGGCGCGTCGGCATGCTGGTGCTCGCCTACGACATGACCGCCTGGGAGGCCGCCGAGACGCATGCCCTGGTGCTGAAGCTCGTCGCCGCGCTGGTGCTGCTGGCCGGCGCCGGCGCGGCCGGGATGCTCGCGGCCAACCGCGTTGCCCGGCCGCTCGGCCGGATGGAGCAGGCGATGGGGGCGATCGCCGGCGGCGCACTCGACACCCCGATACCCGGCCTCGACCGGCGTGACGAGATCGGCGCCATGGCCAAGGCGCTGGAGGTGTTCCGCGACGGCGCCGCGGCCAAGGCGAGGATGGAGGCAGAGGCCGCCGCGGCGCAGGCGGAGCGCGACCGCCGCGCCCGGGCGATCGACCAGCACACCCAGGAATTCGGCGCGGCGCTGGCCGGCGTGATGAAGAGCCTCGGCGAGGCATCGGGCCGCATGGCGCAGACCGCGACGCAGATGGCGGCGATCGCCGCGCAGACGGAATCGCGCTCGGCGGAAACGGCACGCGATGCGGAGGCCTCGGTCGCCGATCTCGGCTCGGTCGCCGCCGCGACGGAGGAGCTGACCGCGAGCGTCGGCGAGATCGCGCGCCAGGCCAGCACCGCCGCCACCGCCGCGCGCGGCGTCGCCGACCGGGCGGAGCAGGCGGATGCGACCATGCAGCGGCTGGCCGATGCCGCCGGCACCATCAGCGAGGTCGCCCGACTGATCGGCCAGATCGCCGCGCAGACCAACCTGCTGGCGCTGAACGCGACGATCGAGGCGGCGCGCGCCGGTGAGGCCGGCAAGGGCTTCGCCGTCGTCGCCGGGGAGGTGAAGTCGCTGGCCGCGCAGACCGCCAAGGCCACCGAGGAGATCGCCAGCCAGATCCAGTCCATCCAGGGCGTCGCGACGGAGGCGGTCGGCGTGGTGCGCGGCATGGCCGGCCAGGTGCGCGACATGGGCGAGACCTCCGCCGCCATCGCCGCCGCGGTGGAACAGCAGGGCGCGGCAACGCGGGAGATCGCCGCGAACGTGACCCGCGTGCTGGACAGCTCCCGCCGCGCCGTGGATGCGATGGGCGAGGCCCGGGAGGCGGCGCGCGCCTCGCTGCAGGCCAGCCGGGAGGTGCAGACGGGCGCGACGGATGTGAGCAGCGAGACCGACGGCCTGCGCCGCGAGGTGGACCACTTCATATCCGCCCTGCGCGAGGTCCGCGGCGACCGCCGCCGCTACGACCGGATGACGGCGGATGGGCGCATCGTGCAGGTGGCGATGCGCGGCACCACCAACCTGACCGCGCGGCTGCGCGACATCTCGCGCGGGGGGCTCGGCTTCGAGCTGGACGGCGAGAAGCCCGCCGGGCTGGAGGTCGGGCGGGAGATCCGGGTGACGCTTCCCGCCGCCGGCGCCGTCCCGGCGCGCGTCGCGCGGGTGGACTGGCCGATGGTCGCCGCCGTCGTCCGGCTCGACGACGAGACCGGCGCGCGCATGGAAGCCGCGATGGCCGACCTGCCGCGCAACCGCGAGGCCGCCTGACGCGCCGGGCTCAGGCGCCCGCGGCGGCGGCCAGGGTGGCGGCGTCCAGGATGCCGAGCAGCCGGCCCGCGGGCTCGCCCGGGGCGAAGACCGCCAGGCTGCCTTCCGGATACTCGGCCTGGGCCAGCCCCCGGCCGAGCACCATGCCGAGCGGCACGATGTGCCCGACCAGGATGTCGGTGACGCCCGCCGCGGAAGGCCGCCCGGTGCGGGCGCGCAGCCATGCGATACGGCGCGCCAGCAGCGCGGCGTCCGGCGTGTAGTCGTCCGCGGTCAGGTTGGGCTCCACCACGGCGCGCGCGCCGAAGGCGAGTTCCGCCGTGTCGCGCGCGCGGAACACGGGGCTGGTCAGCACCTGGCCGAGCGGGATGCCGAGTGCCGCGACGGCGCGCCCGGTGCGCTCGGACTGCGCGCGCCCGGCCGCGTCCAGGTTGCGCTGGCCGGCCCGGTTCGTCAGGTCGCCGGTATCCGCCTGGCTGCGGTCCGTGATGCCGTGCCGCATCACCACCACGATGGTGCCGGCGCGCAGCGCGGCGACCAGGGCGGC
>NZ_JAPSMD010000319.1 GCF_027856955.1 Falsiroseomonas oryzae
CGTGGCCGGACGCTGCGCGGGCTGCGCCTGGGTGACGCTGCCGCCCGGGTTCGCGGGCGTCGCCGCGGCGGCCGGGCGGTTGGTGGGCGCGGGCGCGGCGGGCTGGGTGCCCGCGGTCCCCTGAGCGAAGGCGGGCAGCACGGACAGGCCGAGCAGCGCGGCGGCGAGGCTGAGGCGAGAGGTCTGGCGCATCGGGGTCCTCCTCTGGGTTCGAGCGCAGGGAGGAGGATGGGCGGGGCGCGTGTCGGCAGTTCGCCGCCTGCAAGGTTTCTTCACGACTGGTGCGGCGGAACGGCGACGGGCGTGGCGGAAGCGGGGCGACCGCGGCATCCTGGGCGCGACGCCAGCGCGGAACGAGCATGATGAGGCCCGAGGACCGGGACGTCCTGATGGTCTATCTCGGCATGATCCGCCGCTTCATCGCGGGAGAGGTCCGCGCCCGCGACTTCGCCCCCGGCTTCCAGCGCCGTGTCCAGGATGACGGGCACGTCTTCGGCGCGCATAGCCGCGCCTTCGCGGTGGTGGACGCCTTCTGGATGGATTGCGAGGAGTTCGTGGAGGACCCCGCCTTGCGGCGACCCGGCGACTTCGACGAGGTGGAGCTGCTGGCCCGCGCGCAGCGCGCCCGGCGCGAGATCGAGGCGCTGCTGGCGGAGGGCTGAACCCCCGCTACACCCCCGCATCCGCCGGCACGATCACCCGGCCTTCCGCATCCACCCGGGCCGGCACCGCCTCCAGACTCTCCCCATAGCAGGGGCCGGAGATGCACTCGCCATCCTCGATCCGGAAGCGCGCCCCATGCGCCGAGCAGACGATCACCTGCTTCTTCGCGTCCAGGAAGCGGTTCGGAGCGGGATCCAGCGGCAGGCCGATATGCGGGCAGGAATTCACATAGACATGCACGCGCGCGCCGCGGCGGATCGCGAACAGCCCGGTGAAGCCGCCCGGCGCCGGCGGGAAGCCACGGCTCTCGCCCTCCGGCAGCTCGTCCAGCCGGCAGAGCACCCGTTCCCCGGCCGAGATGTCGGCCTCGCGCGGCCGATTCAGACCTCCGGGCCCTTCGGCCCTCCGGTCATCGGACGCGTCGCTCACCCCTTCCACCCGCCCATGCGGCAGAGCAGCTTCCAATGCTCCGCGCTGACCGGCATCACCGAGAGGCGGGACTGCCGCACCAGCGCCAACTCGGCCAGCGCCGGTTCCGCCTTGATGGCGGCCAGCGTCACCGGCTTCGGCATCGGGCCCACCGCCTTCATGTCCACGCAGACCCAGCTCCCCTTCGGATCGTCGGGGCCGACGGTGGGGTCCGGATAGGCCTCCCGCACCACCTGCACCACGCCCACGATCTCCTTGCCGATGTTCGAGTGGTAGAAGAAGGCCAGGTCGCCGGTCGTCATCGCCTGCAGGTTCGCCCGCGCCATGTGGTTGCGCACGCCGGTCCAGGGCTCGACCCCGTTGGCCACCTGCTGGTCCCAGGAAAAGGCGTCGGGCTCCGACTTCACGAGCCAGTATCGGCGGCGCGGCGCCATGCTCAGGCCGGGCGCCGGCGGGCAGGGCCCGGAGGGTCGGGAAACATTCTGGCGGCGCGTCCAACGTCAGGGTTGCGGATCAGGCACCTAACCCGCGAAACGCCTGACTTCAATCCGGCGCGATACGGCCCTAGGTTAGCGGCGTGGACGCCAGCCCTTCCGCCCCGACCCGGCCAACCGGGCCGCGACAGGACGCACCCGCAGCCCCGGGCTCGCGGTCGCTGCATCGTTTCGCCAATCCCGGGCGCTTCCTGCGCCTGACCGATGCCTGGATGCCCTGGCTCTGGGCGCTGGCCATCGGCGTGACGGCCGCGGGCGCGTATTGGGCGCTGGTGGTCTCGCCGACCGACTGGCAGCAGGGCGAGACGGTGCGGATCATGTACGTCCATGTCCCGATGGCCTGGCTGGCCATGGGCGGCTACACCGGGCTGGCCATCCTCTCGATCATGTCGCTGATCTGGCGCCACCCGCTGGCCGACCTGACGGCGCGGGAGCTGTCGCCGGTCGGCGCGGCGGCCACCGCGCTGTGCCTGGCCACGGGCAGCCTCTGGGGCAAGCCGATGTGGGGCACCTGGTGGGTGTGGGATGCGCGGCTGACCAGCGTGCTGGTGCTGTTCTTCCTCTGGCTTGGCCATGCCGCGCTGGTCCGCGCCTTCGACGACACCGAACGCGGCGCCCGCGCCGGCGCCATCCTGGCGCTGGTCGGCATCGTCAACATCCCGATCGTCAAGTTCTCGGTGGATTGGTGGAACACGCTGCACCAGCCGGCCAGCGTCACGCGGCTCGACAGCCCCGGGATGCATGTGGACATGCTCTACCCGCTGCTGACCTGCGCGCTCGGCTTCACGCTGCTGTTCGCGGTCACGGTGCTGGCGCGCACGCGGGCGGCGGTGATGGAGCGGCGCGTCCGCGCGCTGGAGACCGCCCGCGCCCGGCGGCTTGACGCATCGCAATGACGACGCACTGGCTGCACGTCAGCTTGTCCTGGGGCATCACCGCCCTGGTGTTCGGCGGGCTCGCCGTCGGCGCCTTCCTGCGGCAGCGCGCGGCGGCGGCGCGGCTGAAGCAGCTCGATCCTCGGGGTGAACGCGCATGACGCGGAAGAAGCGCAGGATGTGGATCCTGCTGCTGTGCGGGATCGGGCTGGGCAGCGCGACCGCGCTGACGCTCACGGCCTTCCAGGACAACCTGGTGTTCTTCCGCTCGCCCTCCGACATCATCGCGGAGCGCCCGACGCCCGAGCGCGCCTTCCGCCTGGGCGGGCTGGTGGAATCGGGCAGCGTGGAACGCCAGCCCGCGGTGGCGGGGCAGCGCCCGGTGGTGCATTTCCGCGTCACCGACGGCGCCAACGTCATCCCGGTGGTCTACCAGGGCGTGCTGCCCGACCTGTTCCGCGAGGGACAGGGCGTCGTCACCATGGGGCGGCTCGGCGTGGACGGCATCTTCCGCGCCAGCGAGGTGCTGGCCCGCCACGACGAGACCTACATGCCCCCGGAGGTGGCCGATGCGCTGAAGCGCGCCGGCCACTGGAACCCGGCGCAGGGCGCGGCGCCGCCGCCCGCCACCTGGAACACACTGGACCCCGACAGGCAGCGGCCCGGCGCGCCGCAGGGAAGGACCGGCTCTTGATCGCCGAACTCGGCCATTTCGCCCTCGCCCTCGCCCTCATCCTGGCCTTCGCGCAGACCTGCCTGCCGCTGCTGGGGGCGCAGCACCGCGATGCCCGGCTGATGGCCAGCGCCGCGCCACTGGCGGTCGGGCAGTCCGTCGCCATCGCGGCCAGCTTCGCCTGCCTGATGTATTCCTACGCGATCAATGACACGACGGTGCTGAACGTCGTGCAGAACAGCCACAGCGCGAAGCCGATGCTCTACAAGATCACCGGCACCTGGGGAAACCACGAGGGATCGCTGATCCTGTGGGTGCTGATCCTGGCGCTGTGCGGCCTGGCGGTCGCGGCCTTCGGGCGCGACCTGCCCTCCACGCTCAAGGCGCGCGTGCTGGGCGTGCTCGGGCTGGTCTCCGTCGGCTTCCTCCTGTTCATCCTCAAGACCTCGAACCCCTTCGAGCGGATGTGGCCGCCGCCGCCGGACGGCCAGGGGCTGAACCCGATCCTGCAGGATATCGGGCTCGCGATGCATCCGCCGCTGCTCTACCTCGGCTATGTCGGCTATGCTGTGACCTTCGCCTTCGCCGTCGCGGCGCTGATCGAGGGCCGCGTGGACGCCGCCTGGGGGCGCTGGGTGCGGCCCTGGTCGCTGGCCGCCTGGGCCTTCCTGACGCTCGGCATCGCGCTGGGGTCGTGGTGGGCCTATTACGAGCTCGGCTGGGGCGGCTACTGGTTCTGGGACCCGGTCGAGAACGCCTCCCTGCTCCCCTGGCTGATCGGCACCGCGCTGCTGCATTCCGCGATCGTCGTGGAGAAGCGGGAGGCGCTGAAGACCTGGACCGTGCTGCTGGCGATCATCGCCTTCGGGATGAGCCTGCTGGGCACCTTCCTGGTGCGGTCGGGCGTGCTGAACTCCGTGCATTCCTTCGCCAACGACCCGGAGCGCGGGATGTTCATCCTGGCGCTGCTGCTGTTCTACGTCGGCGGCGCCTTCCTGCTGTTCGCCTGGCGCGCCCAGATCATGGTGCCGACGGGCATCTTCGCCCCCGTCTCGCGCGAAGGCGCGATCGTGCTGAACAACCTGCTGGTCTGCTCGATCACCGCGGTGGTCTTCGTCGGCACGCTGTGGCCGATGTTCGCGGACGCGCTGTTCGGTGCGAAGGTCTCGGTCGGGCCGCCCTTCTTCAACATGGCGTCCTTCCCGCTGGTGGTGCCGTTGCTGCTGGCCATGGCCGCGGGGCCGCTGATGCCTTGGAAGCGCGCCCAGCTCTGGCCCGTGGTGCAGAGGCTGTGGGCGGCGGCGGTGGTCGGGCTGCTGGCCTTCTTCGTGGCCCTGCTGCTGACCGGCGAGCGGGTGCTGCCGGCCGTCGGCTTCGCCTTCGCCGCCTGGACGATCGGCGCCGCGCTGACGGACCTGGCCGACCGGACCGCCCTCTTCCGCACCTCGCTCTCCAACAGCTGGGCGCGCGCGAGGGGCCTGTCCCGCGCCGCGTGGGGGGCCGCCATCGCCCATGCCGGCGTGGGCGTCGTCGCGGCAGGCATCGCAGGGATGGGCCTGGCGCAGGAACGGCTGATCGCCATGGCGCCGGGCGACACCACGCAGATGGCCGGGTACACGTGGCGGCTCGACGGCGTGCGCGACCACACCGGGCCGAACTACACGGCGCGGCGGGCCACGATCACCGTGCTGCGCGACGGCGAGGTGCTGCACGTGATGGAGCCGTCGCGCCGCTGGTTCCCCATCGGGCGCCAGCACACGACGGAGGTCTCCATCCGCACCAACCTTCTCTATGACCTCTATGCGGTGATCGGGGAGGAAGATGCGGCGACAGGCAAGGCGGTGATCCGCATCCACTACAACCTGCTGGCGCCCTGGCTCTGGATCGGATCCTTCATCATGGCGCTCGGCGGCGCGCTGTCGCTGGCCGACCGGCGCGTGCGCATCTCCGCACCGGCCCGCAAGGCGGCAGCGCAGGCGGCGCCGGCATGACACCCGCAACGCGGCGCATCCTGCTCTTCGCGCCCTTCGCCGTCGCAGCCGCGGGCGGCGTGGCCTTCTACGGCATGCTGCAGGGCATGCGGACCGGCGAGTACAACCCGCGCGGCGTGCCCTCCGCCCTCATCGGCCGCTCGCCGCCGGATTTCACCCTGCCGCCGCTCGAGGGCGTGGAGACGCCCGCGCTGACCTCCGCCGACCTGCAGAACCTGCCGGGGCCGGTGATCGTCAACTTCTGGGCCAGCTGGTGCGTGCCCTGCATCATCGAGCATCCGCAGCTCATGCGCCTGCACCGCGAAGGCGTCCCGGTCTTCGGCATCGCGTACAAGGACCGCCCGGAGGACAGCCTCCGCTTCCTGCGGGAACGCGGGAACCCGTATCGCCGCCTGTCGCGCGACGAGCCCGGGCGCGTCGCGATCGACTGGGGCGTCTATGGCGTGCCGGAGACCTACCTGCTGGACCGCCAGGGCATCATCCGCTGGCGCTTCGCGGGCCCGATCACGCAGGACGTGCTGGACCAGGACATCCGGCCCTTGCTGAGGCGATGGGCGTCGTGATCCGCCCTCAGGCGCCGGGCGGCGGCTCCGCCGCCTTCGCTTCGCGCAGGCGACGGCTCACCGCGGCCATGCTGTCGGTCCGTGCGCAGGCCGCATTGGCGGCCTCGGCCCGCTGCGCGGGCCACCTGGCTCTCATTCTCACGCTGCTCGCGCCCCTGCCCGCCCATGCCGTCGGCAATCCCGCCGACATGCTGCCCGATCCGGCGCTGGAGGAACGCGCGCGCAACCTCGGGCGCGACATCCGCTGCATGGTCTGCCAGAACCAGTCGATCGAGGACAGCGAGGTCGGCCTGGCGCGCGACCTGCGGCTGATCGTGCGCGAACGCATCGTCGCCGGCGACAGCGATGCGCAGGTCAAGGCCTTCCTGCATGCGCGCTACGGCGACTTCGTGCTGCTGAAGCCGCCCTTCGCCTGGTCCACCGCCGCGCTCTGGGCGACGCCCTTCGTCGCGGTGCTGGCCGGGCTCGGCCTGATCCTCGGCATGCGGCGCCGCGCCGCCGCGCAGGCCGCCGTGGCGGCGCCGCCGCTGACCGAGGAGGAGCGGAAGCGGCTGGCCGCGCTGGGCCTGCCGCCGGGCGCCG
>NZ_JAPSMD010000320.1 GCF_027856955.1 Falsiroseomonas oryzae
CGGCCCGGTGCGCCGCGATGTCGGCGCGCCAGTCGGCGTCGGGCGCGGAAACCGAGGCAAGCCGCGGCTGCGCGCGGTGGCCGGGCGGCAGGGCCAGCAGGTTGGCGTCGCCGGCGTGGTCGAAGGGATCGGCCATGCCCGGCGGCAGCGTGCCGGGCTCGGCGAACCAGGCGAAGTGCCACCACCAGCGCCAGCCTTCCGCCTGCAGCGCGCGGATCGCGGCGGCGCGGGCGGCGATGTCGCGGCCGGCCTCGACATAGAGCGCGGGGCGGCAGCGCGCGATGGTCTCCCGCGCGCCCTGCAGAACGGCCCAGTCCATCCCCTCCGCGTCGATCTTCAGCAGCGCCAGGCGAAGGAGGCGCAGGCTGTCCAGCGTGACCACCTGCGCGCGCTCCCCCCCGGTGGCGCCGAGCAGGCTGAGCGCGCCGTGGTTGCCGGGCGCCGTCGGGTCCAGGTCGGGCAGCGCGACATCCCCGGGCATGGCGCCCAGCGCCTGGCGGCGGGGGTCGATCTGCGGCAGGCCGTTCAGCACCGCGGTGGCGCAGAGGCAGAGGAAGGGCAGGCGCATCGGCTCGAAGGCGAGGATGCGGCCGGCAGGGCCGACCTTGCGCGCCAGCGGCACGGCGACGGCGCCGATATTGGCGCCGCAATCCACCGCGACGTCGCCCGGCCGCAGCAGCGCGGCGAGCAGCCGCGCCTCGCCTTCCGCGAAGCCACCGGTCAGTTCGATGGCGCGGGCGATGGTGCGGTCGCCGGCCAGCGCGGCGAAGCGTCCGTGCCGGCCTTCGACGATGCGGAAGGGGGCGGCGGCGTCGGTCAGGCGATCTCCTCCAGCAGGGCACACAAGGTTGCGCAGCGTCGCGCCGAAGGCGCGCGGGGGGAAAGGCCCCGCTGCGCCGTCACGCGATCTCCTCCAGCAAGGCGCACAGCGTGGCGCAGCGTCGCGCCGAAGGCGCGCGGGGGCAAAGGCCCCGCTGCGCCGTCACGCGATCTCCTCCAGCACGGCACACAGCGTGGCGCAGCGTCGCGCCGAAGGCGCGCGGGGGCAAAGGCCCCGCTGCGCCGTCACGCGATCTCCTCCAGCAAGGCACACAGCGTGGCGCAGCGGGGCGCGAGGTCCTGCCACAGGATGTGCTCGTGCGGCGCATGGGCGCCGGCGCCGGTGCAGCCCAGCCCGTCCAGCGTCGGCACGCCCATCGCGGCGGTGAAGTTGCCGTCGGAGCCGCCGCCGCGATGCTGCTTCGGCAGGTCGTAGCCGTGCCTGGCGGCCAGGTCGCGCGCCTGGGCGTAGAGCGCGGCGATCTCCGGCGTCTCGGCGAAGGGCGGGCGGTTCATGCCGCCGGTGATCCGCACCGCGATGCCGTCGCGTTCATAGGCCAGGCCCAGGATGGCGGCTTCCAGCTTCTCGCCCAGTTCCACGGTGGGGACGCGCAGGTCCACCTCCGCGCCGGCTTCCGGCGCGATCACGTTGGGACGGGTGCCGCCATGGATCGGCGCGACATTGGTGGTGATGCCGGCGGCGAGGTCGGTCATCGCGTGGATCTTCAGGATCACCTCGGCCAGCGCGACGACGGCGCTGCGCCCCTCGCTCCAGTTGCCTCCGGCATGGGCCGAGACGCCGCGCACCTTGATCTCGAAGCGGCCGACGCCCTTGCGGGCGGTGACGCAAGCGCCGCCCGCGCCGGCGGGCTCCGGGATCAGCACGGCGCGCGCGCCGCGGGCCGCATCCTCGATGGGCGCGCGGCTGGTCGGGCTGCCGACCTCCTCGTCGGGCGTCAGCAGCAGCAGGATGGGTCGCTTCGTCGGCGATTTCTGGCGCAGGATCTCGCGCACGGAATGGAAGGCGAAGAAGCTGCCGGCCTTCATGTCGTAGATGCCGGGGCCGTGCGCCTTCGCTCCGTCCACCCGCCAGGGCATGGAGGCGGCCAGGGTGCCGTGGTCCCACACCGTGTCGAGGTGGCCGGCGACGACGATCGGGGCGCCATCGCCCGGCGTGCGGCAGAGCAGCGTGTCGCCGTAGCCGTCGCGGCCCTGCAGGCGGGTCAGCGCGCCGCCCGCCTCGGCCAGGTCGGCGGCGCAGCGGTCCAGCAGGCGGTTCACGGCGACGGGATCGGTGGTGGGCGTCTCGGCCTCCACCCAGCCGCGCAGCTCGGCGAGCAGGCGGTCGGAGGAGCCGATTTCGGTCTGGGGCATGGGGGTCCTTGGCAGCGCGTCGTCCGGCAGAGGTGCCCCGGCGCCCGGCGCCTGTCGAGGGCCCCGGCCCGCCCTTGCCCGGCCGGGCCCCCGCCGCTAACCAGGGTTGTTGCGGTGCAGCGGAGCGGATCGGCGCATGAGCGAAGGCTGTTTCTTCGAGGATCTCGCGGTCGGACAGAAGGCGAGCTTCGGCAAGACCATCACGGAGGCCGACATCGTGCTGTTCGCCGCCGTCACCGGCGACACCAACCCGATGCACCTGAACGAGGAATACGCGAAGCAGTCCTTCTTCGGCGAACGCATCGCGCATGGCATGCTGGCGGCGGGGCTGATCACGAAGGTGATGGGCACGCAGCTGCCTGGCCCGGGCACCATCTACCTCTCGCAGTCGCTGCGCTTCCGCCGCCCGGTGCGCATCGGCGACACCGTCACCGCGACGGTGGAGATCACCGCGCTGAATGCCGAGAAGCACCGCGTCTCGCTGCGCACGGTCTGCGCCGTGCGCGGGGAGGCGGTGCTGGAGGGCGATGCGCTGGTCACCGTACCCTCGCGCGCCGCGCTGGCGGCGCACCGGGCTGCCAGGGACGCGGCGGAGTGACCGGCGCCTGCGGCGGCGGATGCACGTTGGGCCCGCGGGGCTGCACCAGGAAAGGACCGGGCGGATGGCGGCACTGAAGCGGGTCTGCGTGTTCTGCGGCTCCGCCGTCGGCAACGACCCGGCCTATGCGGAGGCAGCGCGCGAACTGGGGCGGGAGGTGGCGCGGCGCGGCATCGGGCTGGTCTATGGCGGCGGCGCGGTGGGGCTGATGGGCATCGCCGCCGACGCCGCGCTGGCGGCCGGCGCCGAGGTGATCGGCGTGATCCCCTATGGCCTGCTGAAGCGCGAGGTCGGGCATGGCGGCGGCGTGGAGATGCACGTCGTGGACACCATGCATGAGCGCAAGGCGAAGATGGCGGAGCTGTCGGACGGCTTCGTCGTGCTGCCCGGCGGCTACGGCACGCTGGAGGAGGCGGTTGAGGCGCTGACCTGGGCGCAGCTCGGCATCCAGCGCAAGGGCGTGGTGTTCCTGGACGTGGACGGCTTCTGGGGGCCGTTCCTCGGCGCGCTGGACCACATGGCCGGGCAGGGCTTCATCCGCCCGACGCATCGCCCGATGGCGATGCGCGCGGCCACGGTGGGCGAGGCGCTGGACGCGCTGGCCGGCTGGGAGCCGCCGCCGGGCACGCAGGTCTGGATGCGGCCGGAGCAGATGTGAGCGGGATGCCCGCGATCGTCCGGGACTGGCACGCCGTGCCGGAGGCGCTGTGCGGCGCGACGGTGGCGCTGGGCAATTTCGACGGCGTGCATCTGGGCCACGCCGCGGTGATCCGCGCGGCGCATGCGGCGCGGCCCGATCTGCAGCTGGCCGCGCTGACCTTCGAGCCGCATCCGCGGGAGCATTTCCGCCCCGACGACCCGCCCTTCCGCCTGACCCTGCTGCCCGCCAAGGCGGAGGCGCTGGGCGCGCTGGGCGTGCGCGTGGTCTATGCGCTGGCCTTCGACGCCGCGCTGGCCGCGATGCCGGCCGAGGGCTTTGTGGAGGAGGTGCTGCACCGCGGCATCGGCGCGAAGCACCTGGCCTGCGGCCACGACTTCGCCTTCGGCCATCGCCGTGGGGGCGACATCGCCTTCCTGACGCGGGAGGCGGAGCAGCGCGGCATCGGGCTGACCGTGGTGCCCGCGGTGGCGGACGAGGCCGGCCCCGTCTCCTCCTCCCGCATCCGGCGGCTGCTGCAGGACGGCTACCCCGAGCGCGCGGCGCGCGAGCTGGGCCGCGACTGGGAGCTGCGCGGCGAGGTGTTCCACGGCGACCGGCTGGGCCGGGAGCTCGGCTGGCCGACCGCGAACATCCTGCTCGGCCGGCAGCTGGAGCCGGCGCGCGGCGTCTATGCGGTCACGGTGGTGCTGGCGGACGGTGCGGTGGTGCCCGGCGTGGCCAATGTCGGACGCCGGCCGACGCTGGGCGGCGACCCGGTGACGCGGCTGGAGGTGCACCTGTTCGACTGGTCGGGCGACCTCTACGGCCAGGAGATCCGCGTGCGGCTGCACGCCTTCCTGCGGCCGGATGCGACGTTCGCCGGTCTCGAGGAGCTGAAGGCGGCGATCGCGGCGGATGCGGCGGAGGCGCGGCGCGTGCTGGGGGCGTGAGCCCGCGACCGGCCTGGGTCTGCACACCGCAGGTGGGCGCGTCAGGCCGTGAATCGCCGGGTCCAGCCCCTCACCGCTGGCCGGGCCAGGAGACGCGGTAGCGGATCTCCGTGCGGTCGTCGGCGGGTGCCGCGACCGGCTGCCCGCCAGGCGCGCCGGCATCGACGAGGTCCACGCGCTGCCAGGCTGACATCTCGTCCATCTGCGGTGGGCGGCCGGGCAGTGGCACGCGGAAGATGCGGACGGGCTCGCCGGGGATCCTGACCACGACGAGGCGACGGGCGGTGCGGTGGAACAGCTCGACCTGCGCCGCCACCACGCGCCGGCCTTCCGCGTCGGGCGGGCCGATCTCGTCGATCCGGGCCGGCCGGTGGTCCATGTCCGAGGACAGGTCGATGCGCAGGTCGCGCTGCCGTTCCGGGATGGTGCTGCGCGGATCCAGGCGGATGTCCATGAAGAGCCGCGGGCCGATGCCGGTCGGCGCCAGCGAGGACCCGAACTGCGCCTGGAAGACCGGCGCGAGCGAGACGGCGGCATAGCCGAACGCAAGCACGCCGCCCGCGACCGCGAGCGCCTTGAGGAAGGAGGCGCCGCCCGCCTTGCCGCGGCGGCGGCGCCAGCGCAGCACGATCCAGGCGCCCAGCACCAGGCCGACCAGCGCGCCGGCCGGGCCGAAGATGAAGGCCGCCGCCATCGCGCCGCCGCCATTCGGGCCATAGCCGGAGCCCATCGCCATCAGGCCGAGCGACAGGGCGAGCGCGCCGGCATAGCCGGCCGCCGCACCGACCAGCGCGCCGAGCAGGGCGAGCAGCCAGGTCATCGGCGTGAAGCCGTCGCGCCTAGAACCGCTCCAGCAGCGTCCCGCAGCCCTCGACCTTGTCCATGATCCCCCGCGCGCGCAGCGCGTGCCAGTAGGTCGCGGTGTTGATCGCGATCACCGGCTTGCCGAGCCACATCTCCGCCATCGCGGCCAGCTTCACCATGGAGAGGTTGGTGCCGACCTGCACGATGGCGTCCACGTCGTCGCCGTCCAGCTTCTTCAGCGCGGCGACGCATTCGGCCGGCGTCGTCTCCGCGATGGCAATCCAGCTCGGCCGCTGCAGCGCGATGTCGCGCACCACGCTGAAGCCCATGTCGCCGAAGTAGCGCGCGACCTCGGTGTTCATCGCCGGCCAGTAGGGCGACAGCACGGCGATGCGCTTCACCCCGCCATGCGCGTTCAGCGCCGCGGTGCAGGCGTGGCTGCCGACGCTGATGCGCAGGCCGGACAGCTCCTCCACCTCCTTCACGAAGCGGTCGGCGCCGCGCGCGCCGTCGAAGAAGGTCACCGCCGACATGCCCATCACCAGGTGGTCCGGCGCGCAGGTCATCACGGACTTCACGGCGTCCAGCGTGTTGCGGCCGATCAGCTCTGCGCCGGCGCGGAAGGTCTCGTTGGAGATCGCGTTGGCGTTGGGGGTGAAGATGCGGCTGTAGTGGTTGGTGACGCCGGCCGGCCGCATCATGTCGAAATCCGGCTGCACCACCGTGTTGGTGGACGGGCCCATCACCCCGAACTTGCACCGCCAGCCCAGCACGTCGCGCATGGCCGCCTTCCTTTCCTCGGACCGCGGGTGGCAGCCTGCCACAGGGCGGGGCCGGGCGCGAAGACGGGCGGCGGCCTTGCATCCTCCACGCGCCAGAACCAGTGTGCAGCCGATCGACCGGAGAGACCTGCCATGACCTTCACGGCCCTGCCGCGCCGCGCGGCTCTTGCCGTCGCGGCCGCCGCGCTGGCGCGCCCGGCGCTGGCCCAGGGCACCGGCGACTGGCCGAACCGGGCGGTGCGCTGGGTGAACCCCGGGCCGG
>NZ_JAPSMD010000321.1 GCF_027856955.1 Falsiroseomonas oryzae
CAGCAGGCAGCCGGCCAGCACCGTCGCCGCGCGCAGCAGCCCGGCGCGCCCCGCGCCCGCCGCCACCCAGGCCCAGGCCGGCACCACGCCGCCGGCCAGCACGGCGGAAGGCAGGTGCGTCAGCACCAGCAACGCGAAGGCAGCCGCGACCCAGGGTGCCGGCCTTCGCGTCTCCGCCGCGATGAGCGTCAGAAGCAGGAAGCAGGTCCCGGCAAGCTCCGCATAGGGGAAGCCGACCAGCGGCTCGACCAGCATGTCGTGCACGTGCAGCGAGAACAGCGCCGTGCCCGCCAGCGCTGCCAGCCGCCCGACATGGCGCCGCAGCCAGACATAGGCCAGCGCCGCGGCGCCGACGCGCCACAGCATCGCGGCCAGCACCAGCGCATCCGCCGCCTCCAGCCGCAGCGCGCGCTGCAGCCCGGCTGCGACCCAGTAGGCCAGCGGCGGGTAGAACAGGAAGGCGGGGCTGCCGAAGCCACGGTTGCCCTCGAACAGCCAGCGCGGCCACCAGCTTCCCTGCGCCATCTCGGCGCCGAAGCCGTTCAGCCACAGCAGCGCCACGTCCGCATCCTGCCCGCTGCTCGCGAAGCTTTCCGGCAGGCCCGACACCCAGAGCGGCCCGATCGCCGCGGCGAGCGTGACCGCTACCAGCAGGGGCGTGGCGATCGGCGTCCTCATCGCCGCTGCGTGGCAGAGCCGGCAGCCGGCGGCCAATGACGCCTGCGTGCCGCCCGGGAAGTTCAGCGCGGCCGGAACGCGTCGCCTGCCGTCAAGGACGGACGAGGACGACGCCCTCCGGGTCCAGCCGCACGCCCACCGGCTCTCCGGGCGCGCGACGCACCAGGCGGTCCGGCGCCATCGCGAACAGCTCGCCCACCGGCGTCGCCAGGTAGTATTCGCTGTGGGATCCCATGTAGGTCGCCCGCGAGACCGTGGCGGGCAGCACGCCCGCCTCGCCCGCCGCAACGATGCGGATCGCCTCCGGCCGCACCACCACGTCGGCCGGGCCGGCGGCCAGGCCGCGATGCGGCAGCACGATTCGCAGCGCGTCCAGCGCCACCTGCGCCGCGCCATCGGCGATGCCCTCGATCACGCCGCGGATGTGGTTCGCCTCGCCCATGAAGGTCGCGACGAAGACCGAGTTCGGCTGGGTGTAGAGCTCCGCCGGCGTGCCGGCCTGCGCGATCTCCGCATTGCGCATCACCACGATGGTGTCGGAGACCGCCAGCGCCTCCGACTGGTCGTGCGTGACATAGACGACCGTCAGGCCGAGCCGCTGCTGCAGCGCGCGGATTTCCTCCCGCATCGAGCGCCGCAGCCGCGCATCGAGGTTGGAGAGCGGCTCATCGAACAGCAGCACCTCCGGCTCCAGCACCAGCGCGCGCGCCACCGCCACGCGCTGCTGTTGCCCGCCCGAGAGTTCCGAGGGCAGGCGCCCGCCCAGCCCCTTCAGCCCCACCGTCTCCAGCGCGGCTTCCGCCCTGGCGTGCGCGTCGCGCTTGCGCTGGCCGGAGGAGACGAGGCCATAGGCCACGTTGTCCAGCACGCTCATATGCGGGAACAGCGCATAGGACTGGAACACCATGGAGACGTTGCGCTCGCCCGCCGGCAGCAGCGTGACGTCCCGGCCGCCGATGAAGAGGCGGCCCTCCGTCGCCTGCTCCAGCCCCGCGATCAGGCGCAGCAGCGTGGTCTTGCCGCAGCCCGAGGGGCCGAGCAGGGTCACCAGCGTGCCGCCCTTGATGACGAGGTCGATCGGCTTCAGCGCCTGCACCTGGCCGTAGCGCTTGCCGACGGCTTCCAGCCGGACCTCGGCGCCGCTGAGCTTGGCGGGAATCATCAGGCGCGGCCTCCGACGGGCAGGACGGCGGGCGCCGCCGCGGCGCGGCGCCCCAGCTTGCGGCGGCCGACGGCCAGGTTGATCAGGCCGATCGCCGACATCATCAGCACGATCAGCACCGCGCAGTAGGCGATCGCCAGGCCGTAGTCGCCGTTGATCACGCGGTTGATGATGAACACCGTCGCCATCTCGTACTCCGCCGAGACCAGGAAGATCACCGCCGAGACGGTCGTCATGGCGCGCACGAAGGAATAGACCAGCGCCGTGACGATGGCCGGCTTCAGCAGCGGCAGCACCACCGTGGTCAGCGCGCGGAAGGTGGAGGCGCGCAGCGTGATCGCGGCCTCGTCCAGGCTCTTGTCCAGCTGGCTCATCGCCGCGACGCCGCTGCGCACGCCGACCGGCAGGTTCCGGAACACGAAGCAGGCGATCAGGATCATCGCCGTGCCGGTGATCTCCAGCGGCGGGATGTTGTAGGTCAGAATGTAGGCCACGCCGATCACCGTGCCGGGCACGGCGAAGGTCAGCATCAGGCTGAACTCCAGCGCGGTGCGGCCGGCGAAGCGCTGCCGCGTCAGCACCCAGGCCGCCAGCAGCCCGATGCCGGCGGTGATCGGCGCCGCGATGGCGGCCAGCTCGATGGTGGTGGACAGCGAATGCCACGCCCCGCCCGAGAACAGGATGCGGCCGTCCGCCGCCCATTCGATCGCGAAGGCGCGCCGGAAGTGGGAGAGCGTCGGCGTCCAGTCGCGCCCCCACACCCGCACGAAGGCGCCGGCCAGCGCCATGCAGTAGACGGTCATCGTCAGGATCGCCCATGGAATGGCGACGGCGAAGGCGACGACCTTCACCGGCTTCGGCAGCGTCTGCTGCAGCCCCGCATCGCCCTTGCCCGTCACCGAGACGTAGGACCGCCGCCCCACCACCGCGCGCTGCAGCAGGAAGGCGCAGAGCCCGACCACCAGCATGATGCCCGCCAGCACCGCGGCGCGGCCGAAATCCTGCTGCGCGCCGACGACGGCGAAGAAGATCTCGGTGGACAGCACGCCATAGGACCCGCCCAGCACGATCGGGTTGCCGAAATCGGCCAGCGATTCGACGAAGACCACGAGCCAGGCATTCGCCAGCCCCGGGATCATCAGCGGCAGCGTCACCGCGCGGAACGTGCGCATCTTGGAAGCGCGCAGCGTCTGCGACGCCTCCTCCATGCTCGGCGAGATGCCCTCCACCACGCCGATCAGCACCAGGAAGGCGGTGGGCGTGAAGGAGAAGACCTGCGCCAGGAACACGCCGTCGAAGCCGTAGATCCAGCGGCCGAGCTGCACGCCCGTGGTCGCCTCGACGATCTGGTTCACCACGCCGGACCGGCCGAAGATCAGGATCAGGCCGAGCCCGATGACGAAGGGCGGCGTGATGATCGGCAGCACCGTCAGCAGCCGCATCGCGCGCTTGGCCGGGAACGCCGTGCGCGTGACGATCAGCGCGAAGCACAGGCCGAGGATGGTGGCGGCCGTCGCGGTGCTGGTCGCCAGCGCCAGGGTGTTCCAGAACACCCCGCAATTCACCGGGCCGCCGAGGCAGGCGAGACCCCAGATCTTCCCGTCGAACAGCCGGTCCGCCATGGCGGCCGCCACGCCGAGATCGCCGCGCGGCGTGAACATCTGGCTCAGCATCGTCAGCACCGGCCAGGCGGTAAAGACGAGGATGGATGCCACCAGCAGCCCGACCGCGCCGGAGACGAAGCGGTCCCCCTTGAACAGGCCGCGCAGCGCCAGCCCGTCGGTGAACAGCACCAGGCAGCCCAGGAACGCCATGCAGCCGCCGAGGCCGATGCCGAACTGCCGGTCGCCCAGCTCCCCGAAGCTCGCCTCCAGCCACGGCCAGGACCAGCCCTGCACGCCGATGGCCATGCCCTGCGCGACGATGGCGGCCAGCCCGAGACCGCCGCCGGCCAGCAGGAAGGCGGCGCGCCGCGCCGCCGGGCCCGCCGGGAGCGCACCGGGCAGCGCCAGCGCGATGGCGCCGATCACCGGCCAGAACCAGAACCGCCCATGCGCCAGCGCCTGCCACAGCGCGGAAGCGGCTTCCGGATCCTCCAGCCCGAAGGCGACGAGGCCGGTCAGCGTCAGCCCGTCCTGCTGCATGTGCCAGGGCACGACCACCGCCCCGATAGCGGCCATCAGCCAGAAGAACAGCGAGGAGCCCGCGAACATCATCGCGCCCTCCTCATCGGGGAAGCGCGCCGACCTCGCGGTCCCAGCGCGCCAGCAGGCGGCGCCGCTCCGCGCTGGAACCGAAGCGAGCGTTGTCGTAGTCGATGATGCGCGCGGTCGCCATGTTGGGCGCGCCGTCCGTCAGCGGCACGTTGCGGTTCGCCATGGTCTGCAGCTTCTTCGCTTCCTGGCTGGCGGCCAGCTGCGCCTCGGCGCTCAGCGCCCAGTGGTAGAAGCGCTGCGCATTGGCCAGGTTGCGCGCGCCACGGATGATCGACATGGAGCCGATCTCGTAGCCCGTGCCTTCGCAGGGGACCGCATGGCCCACCGGGAAGCCCGCTGCCGCCTCCTCTGCCGCGTTGTGCACGAAGGAGATGGAGAGCGCCGTCTCGCCGCGCGCCACCGCGGTGATCGGCGCGGTGCCGCTGCGCGGATAGGCGTTGATCGAACCATGCAGGCGCTTCAGGTAGTCGAAGGCCGGGTCCTCGCCCATCATCTGCACCAGCGTCGCGATGACGATGTAGGCGGTGCCCGAGCTGTTCGGGTTCGCCATCTGGATCTCGCCGCGGTAGGCGGGGTTCAGCAGGTCGGCCCAGCAGCGCGGCGCGGGCAGGTTGCGGCGCGCGATCAGCTCCGTGTTGAAGCCGAAGCCGAGGACGGAGGCATAGACGCCGACCGTCCGCCCCTGCGTCTGGCGCCACTGCGCCTGCGCCCAGTCGTGCAGCTCCGCGATGCGCGGGCTGTCGTAAGGCTGGGTCAGCCCTTCCTCGCCCGCCGCCACATGCGGATCGCCGGTGCCGCCCCACCACACGTCGCCGCGCGGGTTGCGCGCCTCCGCGCGGATCGCCGCCAGCATCTCCCCGGTGGAGCGCTGGTTGAGGATCACGCGGATCCCCGTCTCGCGCTCGAAGCCGCGCGCGATCGGGTTGCACCACTCGATGGTGGCGGAGCAGTAGAGGTTCAGCTGCCCTCCCGCCTGCCCTTGCGCCGCCACCGGCAGCGGCAGCAGCAACGCGCCGAGCGCGAGCGCGCGCCTCATCGCGGCAGCGACCCGATCTCGCGGTCCCAGCGCGCCAGGATACGGCGGCGCACCTCGGCGTCGCCGAACCGGGCGAAGTCGTAGTCGACGAGCCGGATGCGCGAGAGATCCGGGATGCGCGGATCCGTCGCGGCGCCGCGATGCGCGGGCACGTGCCACTGGTTCACGCGGGGGCCGATGTCCATCGCGGCGGCGGTCAGGTACCAGTCCACGAAGCGCCGCGCCTGCGCCAGGTTGCGCGCGCCGCGGATGATGGACAGGCAGGCGACCTCGTAGCTGGTGCCTTCCGTGGGATAGGTGATGTCGATGGGGAAGCCGGCCTGCTGCATGGAGGCGACTTCCATGTTGAAGCTGACCGCCAGCGCCGTCTCGCCGCGCGCCACCGCCTGCATCGGCGCCGCGCCGCTGCGGGTATAGGCGTTCACGTTGGCGTTCAGGCGGCGCAGGTAGTCGAAGGCGCGATCCTCGTCCCACAGCTGCACCAGCCCGGCGATGATCGTATAGGCGGTGCCGGAGCTGTTCGGGTTGGGCAGCTGGACCTCGCCGCGATAGGCGGGGTTCAGCAGGTCCTCCCAGCTGCGCGGGATGGGCAGGTTCTTCCGCCGCATCAGCTCGGTGTTCCAGGCGATGCCGATCGCGCCCGAGGACACGCCGACGCAGTTCTGCTGCGCCGCGCGGTGCGCCGCCACCGCCCAGTCGTGCAGCTGCGCCATGTTGGGCGAGGTGTAGGTCTGCAGCAGGTTGCGCTGCGCCGCGGTGATGTGGGTCTCGGCGCTGCCGCCGAACCACACGTCGGTGCGCGGGTTCTGCGCCTCCGCGGTGACCTGAGCCAGGATCTCGCCGGCCGACTTGCGCGTCATGTTCACGCGGATGCCGGTGTCGCGCTGGAAGGCCGCCGCGATCGCCTCGCACCAGTCGGCGGCCGGCGCACAGAGCATGTTGAGGCTGCCCTGCGCCGCGGCGGGCGGGGCGGACAGCGCTAGGACGAACCCTGCGGCGGCGAGCAGGCGGCGGAACATGGCGGCGATCCCTGGGCGTGGGGGAGGCGGGCCGGCGACGCGCCGGCCCGTGACGACGGATGCCCGCGCCACCGGCGCGGGCCGGGCCTCAGCGCGGCAGCGCGCCGACCT
>NZ_JAPSMD010000322.1 GCF_027856955.1 Falsiroseomonas oryzae
GCGCCAGGCGCGCGGCGCCGCCATGCTCCTCCGCGCCCAGCGCACGCGGCGCACGGGGCCGGCCGAGGAAGACCAACCCGAACAGCCGCACCATCGCCGCCGCCGCCAGCGCCGCGGCCAGCGCGGCCATCGCGGCGGCCACCACGACCAGCAGTTGGAAGGCCAGGTCGCCCACCCGCCAGGCGGCCAGCAGCGCCTGCAGCAGCAGCCATTCTGATGCAAAGCCCGAAAGCGGCGGCAGGCTGGCCGCGGCCGCGGCCCCCACCAGCATGCAGCCCGCCGTCCACGGCATGGCGTGGATCAGCCCGCCCAGCCGGTCCAGGCTGCGCGAGCCCGCGCCATGCGCCACCTCCCCCATGCCGAGGAACAGCAGCGTCTTGAACACCGCGTGGTTCAGCGCGTGCAGCAGCGCGGCCCCCGCGGCCAGCCCGGCCAGCGCGCCGAGATCGGCGGCCCGGAAGCAGGCGGCAAGCCCGAGCCCGATCGCCACCAGGCCGACATTCTCGATGGTGGAACAGGCGAGCAGCGTCTTGCCCTCCTCCTCCACATTGGCGCGCAGCGCGCCGAGCACGGCGGAGGCGGCGCCCAGCACGACCAGCGGGATGCCCCACCACAGCGGCTGCGCCGGCCCGCCGAGATCGAGCAGCAGCCGCGCCGCGACATAGAGCGCGACCTTGGTCATCGCCGCCGACATCAGCGCCGAGACATGGCTCGGCGCCGCCGGATGGGCGAGAGGCAGCCAGGCATGCAGCGGCACGAGCCCCGCCTTGGCCCCGGCGCCGGCGACGACCAGCGCCAGGACCAGCGCGGCGCGCCAGCCCTCCGGCGGGTTCTCCCGCATGGCGGCGAAGGCCAGGTCGCCGCCCGGCCCGGCGAGCAGGCCCAGCGCCGGCACCAGGCACACCGCGGCCAGCGCGGCGAAGACGAGGTAGAGCCGCGCGGCGCGCCGGTTCTCCTCCTTCGCGTGGTCGGCCGCCACCAGCGCCCAACTGGCCAGCGACATCGCCTCGAACCCCAGCAGCAGGGTCAGGCCGTCGGCGGCCAGCAGGGTCAGCGCCATGCCGGCCAGGAACAGCGGATAGGCCGCCAGCACGCGGGCCGGCGCCGCACGCTCGTGCCCCAGGGCGAACAGCGCGGAGCAGGCGCCGGCCAAGCCCAGCAGCAGCAGGAACCAGGCGGAGAGCCCGTCCAGCGCGACGAGCAGCGGCCCGGCGGGCGTGGCCAGCGGCAGCGGCCGCGGCGCCTCCCCGCCCATGGCCAGCGCGGCCAGAGCCACCGCGGCGAACACGACCGACGCGGCAAGGGACCCGCCATGCACCATGGCGGCCCCGAAGCCCCGCCCCGCCAGTGGCACCGCGGCCAGCGCGAGCGCCAGCAGGCCGAGCAGCGCGAGGAGGAGGACCGTCAGCACGGCCCGGGACGGAGCATAGCCACGGTGGGTGACCTTACGGGGCGCTGCGGCACGGCAGAAGGGGCGGGTGCCTGAAAGAGCCGTCATGCGACCGGGCCGCCACCGCCCAGGCCCACGCTTCCCAATCCCGGGGGCGAGCGTTAAGTGGCGGGGGCCGGCCGCCCCCAGAGGCGCACGGTCTTCCGGGAGTCACGCCAAGGCCCATGGGCCCCCTGCTCGCCTTCAGCCGCGCCGTCGATGCGCTGAACGCCCGGCTCGGCCGCGTCGCGGACTGGCTGGTGCTGCTGGCCTGCGCCGTCGCGGCGGGCAATGCCTTCCTGCGCTACGGCTTCTCCCAGGGGTCGAACGCCTGGCTCGAGCTGCAATGGTACCTCTTCGCCGGCGTGGTGATGCTCGGCGCCAGCTACACGCTGTTCCGCAACGAGCATGTGCGCGTGGACCTGGTGTACGGCTCCCTGCGGGAAAGGGCGCGGCTCTGGGTGGATGTGGTCGGCATCGCGCTGTTCCTGCTGCCGGCCATGGCGCTGCTGGCCTGGATGACCTGGCCGTTCTTCCTGGACTCGTGGATGCGCGGCGAGACCTCTTCCTCCCCCGGAGGGCTGATCCGCTGGCCGGCCAAACTGCTCATGCCGGTCGGCTTCGCGCTGATCACCGCACAGGGCCTGTCGGAACTGATCAAGCGCGTCGCGCTGCTGCGCGGCATCCCGCTCGCGGCCGACCGGCTGCACGCCTCCTACCATCGGCCCGAGCAATGACCCTCCTCGGCATCCCCTCGGAGGACCTGATGCCGCCGCTGATGTTCGGCGGCCTCATCCTCTTCCTGCTGATCGGCTTCCCCGCCGCCTTTTCATTGGCGGCGGTCGGGCTGTTCTTCGGCTTCGTCTCGATCGAGCTCGGTCTCTTCCCGGAAGCCTGGCTGTTCAACCTGCCGCTGCGCGTCTTCAACATCCTGTCCAACGACCTGCTGCTGGCGATCCCCTTCTTCACGCTGATGGGCGCCATCCTGGAACGCTGCGGCCTGGCGGAGGACCTGCTGGAAGGCACGGGGCAGCTCTTCGGCAAGGTGCCGGGCGGGCTGGCCTATGCGGTGATCCTGGTCGGTGCGATCCTCGGCGCCATCACCGGCACCGTCGCCGCCTCCGTGATCGCGATGGGCATGATCAGCCTGCCGATCATGATGCGCTACGGCTACGACATGCGCATCGCGACGGGGGTCATCGCGGCGTCCGGCACGATCACGCAGGTGATCCCGCCCTCCCTCGTGCTGATCGTGCTGGGCGACCAGCTCGGCCAGAGCGTGGGCGACATGTATGCCGGCGCCATCGGCCCGTCCCTGCTGCAGGTCGCGCTGTTCCTGGCCTTCATCGCGGTGGTGAGCATCGTCTCGCCGCAGAAGGTGCCGCCGCTGCCGCCGGAGGCGCTGGCGCCGCGCGACTGGCGGCTGTGGTGGCGCGTGCTGAAGGGCATGGTGCCCTCCGTCGTGCTGATCTTCATGGTGCTCGGCACCATCTTCATGGGGCTGGCCACACCGACCGAGGCCGGCGCGATGGGCGTCGTGGGCGCCATCGTCCTGGCCGCGCTGAACCGCCGCCTGACTTGGCCGCTGGTGCGCGAGGCGATGGGCAACACCATGCGCATCACGGCGATGGTGATCTACATCCTGATCGGCGCGACGGTGTTCAGCCTGGTCTTCCAGGGCGTGGACGGCGGCATCTGGATCGAGCACCTGCTGAGCTACCTGCCCGGCGGCGCCACAGGCTTCCTGATCTTCGTCAACATCTTCATCTTCTTCCTGGCGTTCTTCCTCGACTTCTTCGAGATCGCCTTCATCGTCATCCCGCTGCTGGCGCCCGTCGCCAAGAACCTCGGCATCGACCTTGTATGGTTCGGTGTGCTGATCTGCATCAACCTGCAGACCAGCTTCATGCATCCGCCCTTCGGCTTCGCGCTGTTCTACCTGCGCGGCATCGCGCCAAAGGAGGTATTGACGAAGGACATCTACCTCGGCGCCATCCCCTGGCTCGGCCTTCAGCTGATCCTGGTGGCGATCGTGATCTTCTGGCCGGAGAGCGTAACCTACTTCCTCGACCGCGGCCCGAAGGTGGACCCGAGCACCGTCATCATCGACCTGCCGCCGCCGGTCATCCCGGATACGCAGAGCGTGCCGATCTTCCAATGAGCCTGACCCTGCACCCCATCGGCCATGTCCGCGGCGGCCGCGCGGAGCCGGTGGACGATGCCTGGGACGCGGTGGAGGCGGAGATCGTGCTGGACCCCGCGCAGGTCGCTCCCGATGCGGCGCTCGGGCTCGACGCGTTCAGCCACGCGGTCGTTGTCTTCGTCTTCGACCGCCTGGATCCCACGAAGCTGGAACGCGGCGCGCGACATCCGCGGGGCCGCACGGACTGGCCGCGCGTCGGCATCCTGGCGCAGCGCGGCTCGCCCCGGCCGAACCGGATCGGCGTGACCACCTGCAGCGTGCTGGGCGTGCACGGCCTGCGCATCCGGGTGCGCGGTCTGGATGCGATCGACGGCACGCCGGTCCTGGACATCAAGCCGCACATGACCGGCTTCGACCCGCGCGGCGAGGTGCGCGAGCCCGACTGGGCGCGGCAGATCATGCAGGGCTACTGGTAGCCGTCAGCCTGCCGAGCGTGTCCGGTGATTGAACCGGCCGATGCTCGTCTGCTCGACCGCACAACCACCCCTTCATGTGCCCCGCATGAGCCCTGTCGCTTCCGGGCGTTCCAGCCTCGTCAGCACGGGATGGTGCCCCCGGGGAGATTCGAACTCCCACACCCTTCCGGGCGAGCGATTTTGAGTCGCCTGCGTCTACCGTTCCGCCACGGGGGCCTGACCCGATAGCTACGACGGATCGCGCCGAGGGGGAACCGGCTTCGGCGGGGGGGCCGACCTCAAGCGCCGGGCAGGTCCACCACGCCGCGCTCCGCCAGGTCCTCCAGCAGCGCCGCGACGTCGCCGGCGATCTCCTCGCGGGGGGCGGCGAAGCGGGCGGCCAGCGTGTCCAGTATGGCGTCCAGGCTGCGCTGGCCGTCCACCAGCTTCAGCACCTCCAGCGCGGTCTCGTCGGGCACCAGCATGCGTTCCGGCGCCAGCAGCACCCATTGGCCGCGCGCGGTGTCCTCGCGCAGCTTCACGCCGCGCGCCAGGCGCGGGACGGCGGCGCCGGGAAGGCTCATGGCCGGAAGGCGCCCGGCGGCGGCAGCGCCGGCGCCACATAGGCGAAGTGCAGCGCATCCAGCTGCGCCCAGAGCAGGTCGCACTTGAAGCGCAGCGCGGCGATCGCGGCTTCCTGCTGCGCCCGCGTTGTCGCGTGCTCCTTCACGTAGCCCAGGGCGAACTCCACATCGCGCGGCGCCTGCGTGAGGCGCGGGGTGAAATAGGCCAGCGTGTCCTCCGACACGAAGTCGTAGTTGCGCAGCATGCCGGAGACGCGCTCCGCGATGATGTTCGGGCTGAACATCTCCGTCAGGGAGGAGGCGATGGCTTCCAGGATGCTGCGGTCGCGGACGAAGGCGACATAGGCATCCACCGCGAAGCGCGTGCCGGGCAGCAGGCCGGCCAGGGAGGTGACGTAGTCCCGGTCCAGCCCGAGCCCGTCGGTCAGCTTCAGCCAGCGCTCCACGCCGCCGGGCTTGCTGCCGTCGCCGTCGTGATCCTCCAGACGGCGGCGCCATTCGCGGCGCAGCGCGGTGGTGGGCAGGCGCGCCAGCAGCGTCGCGTCCTTCCGGGGGATGGATGCCTGGTAGTAGTAGCGGTTCAGCGCCCAGGCCTGGACCTGACCCTTGGACAGCTTCCCGTCATGCAGCAGGCGGTGGAAGGGATGCAGCACGTGGTAGCGCTCGGCGCCCACGGCGCGCAGGCGGCGTTCCAGCTCGTCCGGCGGCAGAAGCGCGTCGCTCATGGCACGGTGACCTCCATCCCGTCCTCCGCGACCTCCCAGCCCGCCGCCGTAACGGTGGCGCGCTCGGGGCTGTCGGACAGCAGCACGGGGTTGGTGTTGTTGAGGTGGATGAGGATGCGGCGCGCCGGGACCTCGCGCAGCGCGGCCAGCGTGCCCTGCGGCCCGTCCAGGCTCATATGGCCCATGCGCGCGCCGGTCTTGCTGCCGGCGCCGGCGCGGATCATCTCGTCGTCGCGGAAGAGCGTGCCGTCGAAGAACAGCGTGTGCGCGCGGGCGATGTGCGCCTGCAGCGCGGGCGTCAGCGCGGCGCAGCCGGGAATGAACAGCAGCTCCGCCCCGCCATCGGCGCAGACCGCCAGCCCCACCGTGTCGCCGGCATCGGACCGGCCGGGATCGGCGCCGGCGGGATCCTCGTTGAACAGCGGCACCTTGCCCGGCACGACGAAGGCTTCCAGCGTGATCCCGAGCGGCGCGCCTTCGGCGTCGCGCAGCTGCATCGGCCAGCCGGGCGGCAGCTCGCGCCGGGGCACGACCGCCGGGTTCAGCACGTTGAAGATCGGGTTCTCCGCCAGCACGGCGAGCACCGGGGCCGCGGCGTAGAGGGCGAAGGCCTGGCGTTCCCGCAGCGAGAGCAGGCCGGCGATGGTGTCCACCTCGCCGCCGGTCAGCGCCACGGCGGCGATCGGCGAGTGACGGATGCGGCCCGGCGCGGGGCGCGGGTGCAGGGCCGGCGTCGCCTCGATCTGCAATCGGAGCTCCGGGGCGGCGTTCAGCAGCACCCAGCGCTCGCCATCCGCGCTGACGGCCAGCGAGGCCTGGGTGCGCGGCGCCGCCGCGCGGTCGCCCGC
>NZ_JAPSMD010000323.1 GCF_027856955.1 Falsiroseomonas oryzae
CGGGACGCGCGTGGGGGCAGTGCTGTTCGCGCATGGCGCGGGCGGCCGCGCCACCGACACCATGGGCGACGCGCCGCTGGCGCAGGCGATGCGCGGGCTGGGCCTGGCGCTGATCGCGCCGCAATCGGCGGGCCGCAGCTGGGCGACGCCGCGGTCCCGCAATGCGGCGGAGGGCGGCGGGCGGGGCGAGTATCCCTATCTGGAGGCGGTGCTGGCCGACGCAACGCGGCGCTTCCCGATCGACCGCGGGCGCATCATGGCTGCCGGCTTCTCGGCCGGGGCGATGCTGGTGTGGTCGGTGGCCTGCGAGCGGCCCGAGATGTTCGCGGGCTACCTGGCCTTCTCCGGCACGCTCTGGGCGCCGCTGCCGCAGGGCTGCGCCGGCGCGCCCGTGATGCTGCGCCACATCCACGGCACGGCCGATCCGGTCGTGCCGCTGAACGGCCTGGCGCGGCCGCAATTCCCGCTGGGCAGCACGCCGGACGCCATGGTGGTGATGGCGCGCAGCGGCGAGTTCGGCATGCCGCGCCAGACGCGGATCGGCGGGCTGGCCTGCACCCAGGCGGAGAACCCGGCGCGCTACGAGCTGTCGCTCTGCCTGTTCGAGGGCGGGCATGTCTATCCGGCGCCGCAGGTCGCCGTCGCCTGGCGCGACCTGGCGCGGCTTCGGGGCTGGTAGCGCCCGGCGACCGCCCAGCGCGGCGGCAGGGCGCCTGCGGCGCGGGCAGGGACGGGGCTGCCGCCTCGGCCATCCCGGCGCGCGATGATGGCCCCGGACTTGCTTGGACGGCCGCCGATCGACCCACGAGTTTTCCTGCCGGAGGACGCCTTGCACCCCTTCCCCGCCCGCATCCTGCTCGGACTGGCCCTCGGCCTCGGCCTCGCGGCCGGTGCCGCCGCGCAGACCTTCCCGACGCGCCCGATCACCATGATCGTCGGCTTCGCCCCGGGCGGGCCGAGCGACGTGATCGCGCGACTGGTCGCACCCGGCATGTCCGCCGAGCTCGGCCAGCCCGTGGTGATCGAGAACGTGCCCGGCGCCGGCGGCACCATCGGCCAGCGCCGCTTCATCGAATCCCGGCCGGACGGACACACCCTGTTCAAGGGCAGCATCGGCCAAGCGACGGTGCCGACGCTGTACCGCCGCCTGGCCTTCGACCCGCTGGCGATGGAGGCGGTGGGGCTGGTGAACGAGGTGCCGATGACCGTGGTGGTGCGGCGCGGCTTCCCGGCGGCGACGCTGGCGGAGTTCGTGGCCATCGCGCGGCGGGAGAACACACGGCTGAACCTCGGCACCGCCGGCGTCGGCTCCACCAGCCATCTCTGCGGCCTGTTGCTGATGTCAGCGCTGGGCGCACCGCTGACCGAGGTGCCCTATCGCGGCAGTGCGCTGGTGCTGAACGACCTGGTGGCGGGCAACGTGGACATCGGCTGCGACCAGTCCACCAACACCGCCGAGCAGATCCGCGCCGGCACGATCCGCGCCCTGGGCGTCAGCACGCCGGCGCGCGTGGAGGCGCTGCCGGGCGTGCCGACCACCGAGGAAGGCGGGCTGGCGGAGATGCGCATGTCCGGCTGGAACATGCTCTTCGCCCCCGGCGGCACGCCGCGGCCGGTGGTGGAGCGGCTGAACCGCGCGCTGCTGGCGGCGATGCGCGACGAGACGGTGATCCGCCGCATGACGGAGCTTGGCGCGCCGCCGGTGACCGGCGAGCGCACCACGCCGGAGGCGGCGCGCGCCCACTGGATGGGCGAGATCGCGCGCTGGCGGCCGCTCATCCAGGGGGCGGGGCAGTTCGCGGATTGATTCCACCCGGCCCGAGGCATCCCGAACCGCCGCGGTCCGTTTCCGCGGCATGCGGGGGATGATCGGGATGGCGGCGCTGCTGCTGGCGGCGCTGCCGGGGGCGGGGGGTGCGACGCCGGCGCGCGACGCGGCGGCGCCGGTACTGGCACAGCCGGCGCCCGACCCGATGCTGCGCACCCGCGCGCTGATGCGGGAGTTTCCGTGGATCAGCCGGTTCTGGGCGGAGCTGGCCGGCGCGGAGCAGGCGCGCGCCCAGCGCGCCTTCCGCCGGCGCGGCGTGACCGAGGGTTTCGCCGAACGGTGGGACGCGATGGGGCTGCAGGACCGCGTGCTGCTGCTGTTCGGGCCCGGGCGGGGGCAAGGGTGAACGCTACGCACGAATTGAACAGCCGCTTTCCATACCTCCGGAATGATTTGAGTTGCGTGCATCGCCGCTTCGGAGCGCAGGATATTCCGCATAGGAGCGGGGAGGCGCCGGCATGCACAAATCCCTTCGTCTGGTGGCGACGGTCTGCGCCCTGGCTGCTGCGGGGCTGCCGGAGGCCCGGGCGGCGACGATCGGGGAGCTGGACGACTTCACCTCCCTGACGACGGAGAACTGGCTCGCCGGCGGCGGACCGATCCAGCAGCAGCCGCCGGTGCCGCCGCAGGCGATCCCGGGCGGCGGGCCCGGCGGCGTGGCGGATGCCTATCTCCAGCTGACCGCCAGCGGCGGCGCCGGGCCGGGAAGCCGGCTGGCGGTGGCGAACGCCGTGCAATGGGCGGGCAACTACCTGGCTGCTGGCATCACGGCCATCACGATGGACCTGCGCAATTTCGGGACGTCGGACCTGGCGATCCGGCTGCAGCTGTGGTCGCCCCTGGCCGCGCAGGACGCGCTGACGGCGGCGGTGCTGCTGCCGGCCGGCGGCGGCTGGACGGCGGCGAGCTTCTCGGTCGCGGCGGCCGACCTGACGATGCGGGCCGGCACCGCGAACGGGGTGCTGGGCGACGTGGCCTTCCTGCGCATCCTGCACGCGCCGGGCACGGCCGGGCTGTCCCCGGCGGAGCCCGTTGCCGCGGTGCTGGGCGTGGACAACATCACCTCCACCGGCGTGCCGGGCGGGGGCGGCGATCCCGGGGTCAACGTGCCGGAACCCTCCGCGCTGCTTCTGCTGGCCGGTGCCATCGCGCCGCTGGCCTGGCTGACGCGCGGGCGGCGCCCGGGCACGGCGATGCGCAGGTAGCCTCGCCGGCCTCGCCCCGGGCGCTGTTGCGCAGCATCAATGCGCGCGCCCTGGCGTCGGGCCGTGATGGCGTCCGTCGACCCGAGGACCGGACGCCACCCGCATGAGCTACACCCTCGCCGGGCTGGCGGTCCTCGCCAGCATGATCCTGGCGGCGGCAGGCGTCGTCGCGGTGCGGCGCGTCGTGCCGCTGCCCGTGCTGCGGCGGCAGAACGAGATCGCGGTGCCCGTCTTCCTGCAGGTGGGCGTGGCCTGCGCCGTGCTGCTTGCCTTCGCGGTCACGCTGGTCTGGGGCCAGTACGACCTGACCGCCCGCCACGTCGACGAGGAGGCGGCGGCGCTCCTGGTCATTGCCAGCCTGTCGCGCGGCGTGCAGGAGGAACGGCCGGGCACCATCGGCCGCCTTGTGCTCGATTACGCGGAGACGGTGGTGGAGGAGGAATGGCCCGCCCTGCGGCGGGGGCGCAGCGGCACGCAGGCGACGGCCGCGCTGGCGCAGCTCTGGGCCGCCGTGATCGCGTTCGAGCCGCGGCCCGGGCGCGAGGCGACGCTGCACGCTGCCATGCTGGACGCGCTGCTCAAGGCGTCCGAGCAGCGTCGCCTGCGTCTGTTCCATGCGCGGCAGCCGGTGCCGGCGGTGATCTGGGTGCTGCTGGTCGCGACGGCGGTGGTGACGGTCGGTCTCGCGCTGACCTTCGGCATGGACAGCGTCACCGTGCAGGCTGCGCTGACGGCGGCGCTGTCGGGCAGCATGGCGGCGGTGCTGGTGCTGGTCGCGCTGCTCGACCTGCCCTTCTCCGGCGGCCAGGTGATCGCGCCGGATGCCTTCGAGGCGGGCATCCGGACGCTGCGGCAGGTGGTCCTCAGGTGAGGCGGGCGGCCATCACGCCGGCACCGCCCGGATCGCATCGGCCAGCGTGCCGAAGATGCGGTCCACATGCGGCTTCTCGACGATCAGCGGCGGGGAGAGCGCGACGATGTCGCCGGTGACGCGCACCAGCACGCCGTGGTCGAAGCACCAGCGGAACACCTCCATCGCGCGCGCGGTGGGCGCGCCGGGGCGGGGTTCCAGCTCGATGCCGGCGATCAGGCCGATCTCGCGCACGTCGATCACGCCGGCGACGTCGCGCATGCTGTGTGCGGCCTGCTGCCAGTAGGGCTCCATCGCGCGGGCACGGCCGGGCAGGTCCTCGCTGCGGTGCAGTTCCAGCGTGGCGATCGCCGCGGCGCTGGCCAGCGGGTGGCCGGAATAGGTGTAGCCGTGGAACAGCTCGATCCCCGCCGGCACGCCATGCACGATGGTCTCGTACACGTCCTGCGAGCAGGCCACGGCGCCCATCGGCACGGCGGCGTTGGTCAGGCCCTTGGCCATCGTCATGATGTCCGGCGTGACGCCCAGCCGCTCCGCGCCGAAATTCGTGCCGATGCGGCCGAAGCCGGTGATCACCTCGTCGAAGATCAGCAGGATGCCGTGCTTCGTGCAGATGCTGCGCAGCTTCTGCAGGTAGTCCTTCGGCGGCACCAGCACGCCGGTGGAGCCGGCCACCGGCTCCACGATCACCGCGGCGATGGTGTCGCCATGCAGCGCGACCAGGTTCTCCAGCGCATCGGCCAGGTGCGCGCCGTGCTCGGGCTGGCCCTTGGCGAAGCGGTTCTCGGCGGGAAGATGCGTGTGGGGCAGGTGGTCCACATAGGGCAGCTGCGCGCCGAACTGCTTGCGGTTCGGGCCGATGCCGCCGACCGACATGCCGCCGAAGCCGACGCCGTGGTAGCCGCGCTCCCGCCCCACCAGGCGGACGCGCTGGGCATGGCCGCGGGCGCGGTGATAGGCCAGCGCGATCTTCAGCGCGGTGTCGGCGGCCTCCGACCCGCTGTTCACGAAGAACACGCGGTCGAGGCCTTCCGGCGTCATCTCCGCCACGCGCGCCGCCGCCTCGAAGGCGATGGGGTGGCCGAGCTGGAAGGTCGGCGCGAAATCCATCACCGCGGCCTGCTTCTGGATGGCCTCGGTGATCTCCTTGCGGCCATGGCCGGCGTTGCAGCACCAGAGGCCGGCCGTGCCGTCCAGGATCTCCTTCCCGTCGGCGGTCCAGTAGTGCATGCCCTCGGCGCGGGCGAGCAGGCGCGGCGTGCCCTTGAAATACTTGTTGTCGGTGTAGGGCATCCAGAAGGCGTCGAGGTTGTTCGGACGCGGCAGCCGGATCTCGTTCATCGTGGCAGGTCCTGCGCGAGGGTCACGGGCAAGAACAACGCGTTTGGCCAGCGGGGGCAAGGCCGGGCGGACGTCATGTGCGCCACCCCCCTTGACGCGTTGCGCAACTGGAACCAAATCGCGCCCGCCCGGTCTGGGGAGGCCGCGGGACAAGACGAGCCGTGCTTCCCGGAGTGCCCATGCCGACTCCCGACTTCCCCCCAGGCCCCGACGACGCAGCCGAGCTGCGCGATATGGCCCAGCGTGCGCGCCGGGTCGCCCGGCTGCTGGGCCGCCCCGCCGATCGCGGGGCCCTGCTCTCCATCGCCGAGACCTGCGAGGACGATGCCCGCCGCATGGACCGCGCCCCCGCGCGCGAGGATCGCGCGCCGCCCGGCTGACCGGCGCATCCGCCCGCCGGCCCCCTCCCGCCGATGCGGGCGGAGGGCGTAAGGAAGGGCATGCGTCTGCTCGCCCTCGATGGATCCCTTGCCCGTGCCTCCGCCGCCCTCTGGGTGGAGGGCGGCGTGGTGGCGCAACGCGCGATGGCGGGCGATCGCATCCAGCCCACCGTCCTGCCGGTGATGGCGAACGACCTGCTGGCCGAGGCCGATCGCCGGGTGGACGCCGTGGCAGTGGTGGTGGGTCCGGGCGGCTTCACCGGGCTGCGCACCGCCATCGCGCTGGCCGAGGGGATCGCGCTGGGCCTTGGCGTGCCGGTCATCGGCGTGACCACCGGGGAAGCGCTGGCGGCGGCGCTGCCCGATGCGCTGCGGGCGGAGCGCGCGGTCTGGGCGGCGGTGGACACGAAGCGCGGCCGCATCACGCTGGAACGCCTGGCGCCCGGCGCCTGGGTGCCGGAGGGACCGCCGGCGGTGCTGGCAGAGGCCGAGCTGCCGCGGCCGGACGGCCCCGTCGCAGTGGCGGGGGATGCCGCGCCGCTGGT
>NZ_JAPSMD010000324.1 GCF_027856955.1 Falsiroseomonas oryzae
AGAGATAGGCGCGCCGGGGGGGCGCGTCAACGCGAGCCGGGCCCCGGGCCGGGGGGCGCGCCGGCCCGGCTGCAGGGCCGGCCCTGCCTTGTGGCGGCCCGCCGCATCGGCCATGTTCCGCCGCCTTCGCGGAGTTCCCTTCATGCGCCGACCGGCTCTCGTCCTTGCTGCCCTGCTGCTGCCCGCCGGTCTCGCGTTGGCGCAGGCGCCGGCGGCCGACCCGGTCCTGGCGCGGGTGGACGGCATCGAGATCCGCCAGTCCGACCTGGAGGCGGAGATCCGCCGCCTGCCGGACGAGCTGCGCAGCGTGCCGCCGCAGATGCTGCAGCCCCTGCTGCTGGACCAGATCATCACCCAGAAGGCGATCGTCGCCGCCGCCCGCGCGCGGGGCCTCGACCGCGACTCCGAGGTGCAGGCGCGGATCCGCCGGGCGGAGGAAGAGACGCTGCAGCAGGCGCTGCTGCTGCGCGAGGTCCAGCCCCTGCTGACCGAGGAGGCGCTGCGGGCCCGCTACCAGCGCGAGGTCGCCGGCCGCGCCGCCGAGGAGGAGGTGCGCGCCCGCCATATCCTGGTGCCCACCGAGCAGGAGGCCCGCGCCGCGCTGGCAGAGGTTCGCCGCCCCGGTGCCGACTTTGCCGAAGTGGCGCGCCGCCGCTCCTCCGGCCCCGGCTCGCGCGAGGGCGGCGACCTCGGCTTCTTCAAGCGGGGCGACATGATCCCGGAATTCGAGCAGGTGGCCTTCACGCTGCGCCCCGGCGAGATCAGCGCGAACCCCGTGCGCACCCAGTTCGGCTGGCACGTCATCAAGGTGGAGGAGCGGCGCGCCGTGCCGCCGCCGAGCTTCGAGGAGAGCCGCGAGCAGCTGCGCCAGCAGGTCTTCGAGGACGGCGTGAACCAGGCGGTCGAGCGCATCCGCGCCGCCGCCAACATCGAGCGCCTGGCCGGTGGCGAGGCGCCGCGGCCGCCATCCCTGCTCGACGGCGCCGCCCCTCCGGCGCCTGCCGCTGGGCAGCCGCGCCGCTAGGTTGAACTGACCCTCCCCGGCTTGCGGGGGAGGGTTGGGTGGGGGCACAGACTCCCGCACCGCAACCGCCGACTCTGGACCCGCGCCCATGGCTTCCGGCAAGGACCTGCCCGTCTCGCCCCTGATGCTGCCGCTGCCAGAGATGCCGCCCGTGCCGGGCGTGCGGATCGGCACCGGGCAGGCCGGCATCCGCTACACGGCGCGCGAGGACGTGACGATGATGGTGTTCCCGGCGGGCACCACCGTCGCGGGCGTCTTCACGAAGAACAAGTGCCCTGGCGCGCCGGTGGACTGGTGCCGCGCGGCGCTGAAGGGGGGCAAGGCGCGCGCGCTGGTGGTCACCGCCGGCAACTCCAACGTCTTCACCGGCAAGGCCGGGCGGGAGACCTGCAAGCAGACCGCGCAGGCCATGGCGGGGTTGGCGGGCTGCAAGCCCAACGAGGTGTTCCTTGCCTCCACCGGAGTCATCGGGGAGAAGCTGCCGACCGCGAAGCTGACGGCCGCGCTGCCCGGCGTGCACGCGGCGCTCCGCGACGACCTCTGGCAGCACGCCGCGCGCGCCATCATGACCACCGATACCTTCCCGAAGGGCTCGACGCGCACGGCGCGGATCGGCGAGGCGACGGTCACGGTCAGCGGCATCGCCAAGGGCAGCGGCATGATCGCGCCGGACATGGCGACGATGCTGTGCTTCCTGGCCACCGACGCGAAGGTGCCGGCCGGCGCGCTTCAGGCCATTCTGCGGAAGGGCAGCGACCGGTCGTTCAACTGCGTCACGGTGGATTCCGACACCTCCACCTCCGACACCGTGCTGCTCTTCGCCACCGGCAGCGCGAAGCATCCGCGCGTGCCGGCGGAAGGCGGCGCCATGCTGAAGGACTTCGCCCGCGCCGTGGACGAGGTGCTGATGGAGCTGGCGCTGATGGTCGCGCGCGACGGGGAGGGCGCGCAGAAGCTGATCCGCATCGACGTGACCGGCGCGGTCTCCGCGAAGTCGGCGCACCGCATCGGCATGTCGATCGCCAACTCCCCCCTGGTGAAGACCGCGATCGCCGGCGAGGACGCGAACTGGGGCCGCATCGTCATGGCGGTCGGTAAGTCCGGCGAGCCGGCCGACCGCGACCGCCTCTCGGTCGGAGTAGGGGGCACCTGGATGGCGCGCGAGGGCGAGATCGTGCCGGGCTACGACGAGGCGCCGGTGGTGGCGCACATGAAGGGGCGGGAGGTCGTGATCTCCGTCGATCTCGGCCTCGGCCGCGGCAAGGCGACGGTGTGGACCTGCGACCTGACGCATGGCTACATCGACATCAACGGGGCCTACCGGTCCTGACCGCGCCAGACCTGCCCGCCGGCGACGATGCCGCGCACGATCCGCTCGCGCCGCCGCCCTTCCAGCCGCTGCGCACGGAACGCCTGACGCTCCGCCCGCTGCGCGCCGAGGATGCGGCCGACCTGCACCGCCTGGTGAACGACTGGGAAGTGGCGAAGACGCTGGCGCGCGTGCCCTTCCCCTATCCGCGCGAGCTCGCCGACGAGTGGATCGCCTCCACGCGCGTCGAGCTGGCGGAAGGTCGCGCCTGGCACCTGGCGATCGTCGGTGTCGAGCAGGCCGGCACGCCGGAGGAGCGCGAGGTGCTGGTCGGCTGCATCGGCCTGACCATGGACGCCGCCCGCCGGGAGGCGGAGCTCGGCTACTGGGTCGGCCGCCGCTTCTGGGGCCACGGCGTCGGACCGGAGGCCGCGGGGCGGCTGGCACGCTGGGCGCTGGCCCATCTCGGCATCGAGAAGCTGGTGGCCTCGGCGCTGGTGGACAATGCGCGCAGCCAGGCGGTGCTGCGGCGGATCGGCTTCCGGCAGGTGGGCGAAGGCGCGCAGGACTTCCTGTCGCGCGGCGCCGCCATGCCGGTGCTGCTGTTCGAGATGACGCGCGCCGACCTGCCGGCGACGGCGCCCGCGCCGCCCGCCGCAGAGCCCCTGCCCGAACCCGGCGGCAAGCGCATGCTGCTGGTCGCGGCCTGCGCGCTGATCGATCCGGACGGCCGCGTGCTGCTGGCCCGCCGGCCAGAGGGCAAGCCGCTGGCGGGGCTGTGGGAATTCCCCGGCGGCAAGGTGCATCCCGGCGAGACGCCGGAAGCCGCCCTGATCCGCGAGCTGAAGGAGGAGCTGGCGATCGACGTGGCGGAGAGCTGCCTCGCCCCCTTCGCCTTCGCCAGCCACGGCTACGAGGCCTTCCACCTGCTGATGCCGCTCTATCTGTGCCGGCGCTGGTCCGGCCAGGTGACGCCGGTGGAGGGCCAGGCGCTGGCTTGGGTGCGGCCGCAGAAGCTGGCGGAGTACCCGATGCCGCCGGCGGACAAGCCGCTGGTCGCGCTGCTCAGGGATTTCCTGTAGCCGCAAGCCTGTCCGTTTGCTATCATGGCGTGATAGCAGGAGGCTGGCATGGCGCAGGTGCTGGTCCGGCAGGTTGACGAGGCGGTGGTCGAGTCGCTCAAGCGCAAGGCCGCGGCCCGTGGCACCTCGCTCGAAGCCTATGTACGCGAGATCATGACGCGCGACGCGCAGGAGACGCGTGCCGAACTTGTCGCTCGGCTGCGCGCGCGCATGGCCGGGCAGCCGCAGCAGACATCCGACAGCACGCGCCTGCTGCGCGCATTCCGAGACGGAGACGGCGAGGGCGATCTTGGATGAGGCTCGTTCTCGACGCCTCCGCCGCACTCAAGTGGTACGCTGCCGAGGAGGGGTCGGAGGACGCGTTGCGCCTGCTGCAGGAGGGCAACGACTTCGTCGCGCCCGATGTCCTGGCGCTGGAGGTTGCGGCCGTGCTGCTGAGGAAGGAGCGGCGCGGCGAGCTCAATCCCGGCACGGCCAGCGCGGCGCTGCTGGATCTCGACATGGTGGGCTGCGAGTTTGTCGCGCATGGGCCGCTTCTGCGGCGCGCCACGGATCTCTCGACCCGGCATCGTCTCGGGGTGCTCGACTGCCTCTATCTCGTCGTCGCGCACGATCGCGGTCTCCGTGTCGTGACCTATGACGGCGGCATGCGCCAACTCGCGCGCAGCCTCTCCATCCCCCTCTGGGCCGCGGACGATCCGACATGACCAACCCCACCGCCTGCCTGCTCGTGATCGGCAACGAGGTACTGTCGGGCCGCACGCGCGACGCGAACGTGCAGTTCCTGGCGACGCGGCTCGGCGCCATCGGCATCCCGCTGCGCGAGGTGCGAGTCATCCCCGACGTGCGGGAGACCATCGTCGCCACCGTGAACGAGGTCCGGGCGAAATTCGACCACGTCTTCACCACCGGCGGCATCGGGCCGACGCATGACGACATCACCAGCGAATGCGTCGCCGCCGCCTTCGGCGTGCCCTGGGAGCCGCACCCGGAGGCCTGGGCGCGGCTGGAGCGCCACTACGCGCCGGGCGAGTTCAACCCGGCGCGCCAGCGCATGGCGACCCTGCCACGCGGCGCGACCCTGATCGACAACGCCATCTCCGTCGCGCCGGGCTTCACCATCGGCAACGTGCATGTCCTCGCCGGCGTGCCGCGCATCATGCAGGCGATGTTCGACTGGCTCGCGCCGCAGCTGCAGGGCGGGCCGCCCGTCGCGTCCCGCACCGTGCACGCGCATGGCGTGATGGAAGGCCGGATCGCGGAGGGGCTGGCCGACATCCAGAAGCGCTGGCCGGCGCTCGATATCGGCAGCTATCCCTATTACCGCATGGGTGGCGGCGGCGTGGCGCTGGTGGCGAAGGGCGTCGACGCCAAGGCGGTGGAGGCCGCGGCACATGCCATCTCCGTGCTGCTGCGCGCGGTGGGCGGCAAGCCGGTGGCGGGCGAGCCGGACTGAGCCTTCGCGGCCCTCCCCCGTTGGGGGGAGGGCGCTCGGCGCCTCAGCTTTCCTCGAAGACCAGGCCGCGGGCGCGGATCAGGGTGCTCCATTTCTGCACCTCGCTGCGCATATGCGCCTCTGCCCCGGCCATGTCGGAGCCGACGAGGATGAAGCCGACCTCGCCGGCGCGGGTGCGGACATCGGGCTGCGCCAGGCCGTGCTGGGCGGCCGCGGCAAGGCGCCGGGCGGCGGCCTCCGGCGTCGCGGCGGGCGCCCACCACATCACCCAGGAATTCGCCTCGAAGCCCGGCGCCACGCTCTCGGACATGGTCGGCACCTCGGGCAGGGCTGGCACGCGCTGCGGCGTGCAGACCGCCAGCGCCTGCAGCCCGCCCTGGCGGATCTGGCCGAGGGCCGCCGGCATGTCGGCGAACATGAAGTCCACCGTGCCGGCGCGCAGGTCGGTCAGCGCCAGCGCCGTGCCGCGATAGCCCACCAGCTGGAAGTCGGCGCCGGAGGCGCCGCGGTAGAGTTCCGCGGCCAGCTGGTGCGGCGTGCCGGAACCGCCGGTCGCGCCCGTCATGCGGCCGGGATTTGCCTTCATCTGGCGGTCCCATTCCTGCACGTTGGCGAAGCGGCCGGGGCGGACCACCAGCACGAAGGGCGTCGTCGCCAGCCAGCTCAGCGGGCGGAACTCCGCCAGGTCGTAGCCGGGGTCGCGCATCATGAAGGGCGCGATCACCGAGGAGATCGGCGCGAGCAGCACGGTGGTGCCATCCGCCGCCGCACGGGCGACGCTGCGCGTGCCGACGGCCGCGCCGGCGCCCGGACGATTCTCCACCACCATGGGTTGGCCGAGGAAAGCCTGCATGTGCGGCGCCATGGCGCGCGCCAGGATGTCGGGAGAGCCGCCGGGCGCGAAGGGGTTGATCAGCCGCACCGGACCGGGCGGCGTCCACTCCTGGGCCTGGGCGCCCCCGAGGGGCAGGGCGGCGGCGATCCCGCCGGCGGTGGCCGCGCGCAGCGCGGCGCGGCGCGTGAGGAGCATCATGTCGTTCGTCCGGGTCGTTGAAGCCTGCCGTGCCGCGCCTGGGCGACCGCCTTCTCCGGACGGCCCCGGACGCAGATGAACGTTTCTCCATCCGAACGCAAGCGGTCGCATGGGGCATCGCTTGCGAACTGCCGCGGGATCGGCGCGCGCGTGCTACATGCGAATCGGATGCCCCGCGCCGCCCCTGCCCGCCCCGCGCCCCCCCGCCCCGCGCCCGGACGGAGCGCGGCCGCGCCGCGCC
>NZ_JAPSMD010000325.1 GCF_027856955.1 Falsiroseomonas oryzae
CCTCGCCGACGCGGCGGATCTCGCCGCAGGGCACGCCGGCCGCGCCGAGCGCCGCAACCCAGTGGCGCCGCGGCTCAGCCCGGATCAGCGGCGCGAGGAGGGGCAGCAGCTCCGCGCGATGCGCGACGCGGTCGGGCGCGCGGGCGAAGCGCGGATCGTCGCGCAGGCCCTCGCAGCCGGCGACGCCGCAGAACAGCGCCCAGAACTTGTCGTTGGCCACGCCGATGTTCACCCAGCCATCGGCCGCCTCGAAGGTCTCGTAGGGCACGATGGTCGCATGCGCGTTGCCGCGCCGGGCGGGGCTGCGGCCGGTGGCGAAGTAGATCCCGGCGTTGAAGGTGAGCAGGGAGGCGAGGGCGTCCAGCATCGCCACCTCCACCCGGCTGCCGCGGCCGCCCTGCAGGTCGCGCCGGCGCAGCGCCGCCAGCACGGCCTGGCTGGCGAACAGCCCGGTGACGAGGTCGGCGATGGAGGTGCCGACCTTGGTCGGCGGGCCGTCGGGCACGCCGGTGATGTCCATCACCCCCGCCTCGCCCTGGATGATCAGGTCGTAGCCCGGCCGGCCGGCATCCGGCCCCTCCCGCCCGAAACCGGTGATGGAGCAGAGGATCAGGCGCGGGTTGACCGCCTGCAGCGCCTCCCACCCCAGGCCCAGCCGGTCCAGCGCGCCGGGACGGAAGTTCTCCACCACCACGTCGGCCTGCGCCGCCAGCGCCAGCGCGGCCGCGCGCCCGGCCTCGCTCTTCAGGTCCAGCGCCAGGCTCCGCTTGTTGCGGTTGATCGACAGGAAATAGGCCGACTCGCCGCCCTGGAAGGGTGGCCCGTAGCTGCGGCTTTCGTCGCCGCGCCCGGGTTCCTCGACCTTGGCGACATCGGCGCCGAGATCGGCGAGCAGCATGGTGGCGAAGGGGCCGGAGACGACGCGGGTGAGGTCCAGCACGCGGATGCCGGCAAGCGGGGCGGGCCCCTCCGCCTCAGGCCATGACATCCGCCAGCTCCGTCATGTTCTTCACGATCAGGTCGGGCTGGTGCGGCCAGCGCGCGAAGGGGCGGCGGCGGCGGTCGATGAAGGCGGTGCGCATGCCGGCGGCCTTGGCGCCGACGCAGTCGAATTCGTGGTTGGCGACGAACAGCACCTCCTCCATCCGCACGCCCAGGATCTCCGCCGCCTTGGTGTAGGTGGCGACATGCGGCTTGAAGGCATTGGCCTCCGCAACGCTGATCACCACGTCGAAGGCGATGCCGTGGTGCTTCTTCGCCTCCTCCAGCATGTCGGGATCGCCGTTCGACAGCACGACCATCTTGTAGCGCGCGCCCAGGCGCGCCATCGCCTCCGGCACCTCCGGGAATGGCTTCAGGCGCTCGATGCAGGAGACCAGCCAGCGCACCTCGTCTTCCGTGTGCGGGATGCCGGCGCGGGTCAGCACATGGCGCAGCGAGAGATGGCCGATCTCCCGATAGGGCGTGTGCTGCCGGTGCAGCAGCGCGTCGATCATCGAGTTCTCGAAATGCGTCCGCCGCCACCAGGTGACGAACTCGTACGGGTTTCCCTTCCAGCCCTTGGACTTGAGGTAGTCGACCGAGACCTCCCAGAGACCGGTCTGCATGTCCACCACGGTGCCGTACTGGTCGAACATGCAGACCTTGATGGTGCGCTTCAGTTCCTCGACGATGGACATGGCAGCTCCGTCCGGGGGCAGGAGGTGCCAGGATGGTGGCTGCCACGTCATCCGCCAAATCGATTGTTTGTCTGGCGGCATCCACATGATGGATAATGGGGCATGCCGTCCCTCGCCACGCTGCGCGCCATCGACCTCAACCTGCTCGTCGCGCTGGACGCCCTGCTTGCGGAGCGCCACGTCACGCGCGCCGCCGCCCGGATCGGTCTCAGCCAGCCGGCGATGAGCAGCGCGCTCGGCCGCCTGCGCGCACTGTTCGGCGACGAGCTGCTGGTACGCACGCGATCGGGCATGGAGCCTACGCCGCGCGGGCTGGAGCTGGCGGAGGCCACGCGCCACGTCCTGCGCCAGGTCGCGCGCATGATGGACAGCGAAGCGGGCTTCGATCCGGCGGTGGCCACGCAATCCTTCGCGCTGCGCATGTCGGACCTGCTCGGCCTGCTGCTGCTGCCTGGCCTCGCCGCGCGCCTGCAGCGCGACGCGCCGGGCGTGACGCTGGAGGTGCGGCACCTTGCGCCCGCGGCGACGCTGGAAGCGCTGCAGCGCGACGAGTTGGACCTGGCCGTCAGCATGGGGCTGGAGCATGGCGGCGAGGTCCGCGCCATGCCGGTGCTGGCCGACCGGATGGTCTGCGTGCTGCGCGCCGGCCATCCTGCGTCGCGCCGGCCGCTCACGCTGGATGGCTTCCTCGCGCTGCGTCACCTCCGCGTCGCGATGAGCCCGACCGACACGCGCTTCGTGGACGACGTGCTGGCTGCGCAAGGCCTGCGGCGCCAGGTCGCGCTGACCGTGCCGCATTGGCTGGTGGTGCCCGAGGTGCTGCGCGCCGGCGACCTGGTCGCGGTGATGTCGGAACGGCTGGCGCGCGCCTTCGCGGGCGCGGGCTCCGGCCTGGTGCTGCGGGACCTGCCCTTCGCCTCCGCACGCTTCGACTGGTCGCTCTACTGGCATCGCCGGCACGAGGGCAGCCGCGCCCATGCCTGGCTGCGCGGCGTGGTGGCGCACACCATGGCCGGCCTCGGTCAGCCGCGCGCCAGACGCGCCTCCAGCCGCCGCAGCAGCGCGGAGGAGCCGAGGCTGAGCGCCAGGAAGATGACGCCCACCAGGGTCAGCGGCTCGGTGTAGCGGAAGGTCTCGGAGCCCAGGAGCTTCGCGGTCTGCATCAGTTCCAGGATCGCGACCGCGGAGAGCACCGGCGTCTCCTTGAACAGCGCGATCAGCAGGTTGCCGGCGGCCGGCAGGGCGGCGCGCAGGGCCAGCGGCACGACGACGAGGCGGAAGGCCTGCATCGGCCGCAGGCCGAGCGCGAGCGCCGCTTCCCGCACGCCCTTGCCGACGCTGGCCAGCCCCGCGCGGTAGACCTCCGCCAGATAGGCCGCGTAGTGCACGCCGAGCACCAGCACGCCGGCCAGCAGCGCCGGCAGCACGACCCCCAGCAAGGGCAGGCTGAAGTAGACGAAGTAGAGCTGCACCAGGATGGGCGTTCCGCGGATGGCGAGGCCCAGCGCGCGCGCCGGCAGGAACAGCGCCGCTGGTGCGGCGCCGGCGGCCAGCGCCAGCGGCAGGGCCAGCACGGCCGCAAGCGCGAAGGCTGCGAAGGTCGCGCCCACCGTCACCAGCGCCGCATCCAGCAGCAGCGGCAGGATGGCGGCCGCGAAGGCCGGGTCGAACAGCAGGTCGGGGTCGGCCGCGGGCAGCACGTTCAGACCCGCAGCGCGTAGCGCCGCTGCACCGCCGCGGCCGCCAGGGCGGTCGCGCCGGCGATGACGCCGGACATGGCAAGGTAGGCCAGCAGCACGGCGCCGAAGACCTTCGGCGCGTCCAGCGTGAGCTGCGCCAGCTGGTTGGCGCGGAAGGTCGTCTCCGCGACGGTGACCAGCGAGACCAGCGAGGTCGCCTTGAGCAGCTGCACCATCAGCGTGCCCCATGGCCGCACCAGCAGCACCAACGCCAGGGGCAGCACCACCAGCCGGAAGGCCTGCGCGCGGCGCAGCGCCAGCGCGCCGGCGGCCTCGTGCATGGCGCGCGGCACCGCCAGCAGCGCGCCGCGGACGATCTCTGCCCCGTAGGCCCCGTAGTTCAGCCCCAGCGCCACGACCGCCGTGGCGAAGGGCGGCAGCGACACGCCGAACAGCGGCAGCACGAAGAACAGCCAGAACAGCTGCACCAGCAGGGATGTGCCGCGGAAGAACTCGACATAGACGGTCGCCGGCCAAGCCGTGGCCCGCGACCCGAAGGCGCGCGCGAACCCGACCGGCAAAGCGATCGCCGCCGCGAGCAGGCCGCTCGCCAGCGTCAACGCAGCCGTGACCGCCATGCCCTCGGCAATGGCGGCCACGAGCTGGGCGGAGGTCATCGCGACGGCGTCGGCGCGCAGAGCTCCGCGGTGGTCAGCGTCGGCATGTTCTCCTCGGTCAGGCCGAAGGGGCGCAGCGTCGCCAGGTGGTCGGGCGAGGCGAGGAAGCCGCGCAGGGCCTCATTGAAGCGATCGCGCAGCGCGGCATCGGCCCGTCGGAAGGCGAAGGCGCCGTGCCCCCGCGCCGGGCGGCCGCCGATCACCGGGTCGGGCGAAAGGGCGATGCGCTCCACCCCGCCTTGCGGGCCCGCCGCCTCGATCAGCTGCGCGGCCGCGAGGCTCGATATGCCGAAGACATCCGCGCGCCCGGCCCGCAGCGCGGCGACCGCCGCCATGCCGTCCGGGAACTGCTGCACGCGCGCATCGGCGATGCCGAGGTCGCGCGCGTAGCTGCGCTGCACGGCTCCTGCCATGACGGCGAAGCGGATGTCCTGCCGGGTGACGACGTCGTCGTAGCTGCGGATGTTCTTCGGGTTGCCGGCAGGCACGATCAGGGACTGGCCGATGCCGTAGATCGGCTCGCTGAACAGCACCTGGGCGCAGCGCTGCGGGTTGACGAACATGGCGAGCACGATGTCGAAGCGCCCGGCCTGCAGCCCCGGGATCAGCGAGGCAAACTCGGTCAGCACGCCATCCATCGCGGGGATGCCCATGGCGGCGACGATCTTCCGCGCCACCTCGGCATCGGTGCCTGTCAGCCGGCCTTCGGGCGTGGCGTAGGCGTAGGGCACCTGGTTCGGGAAGCCGACGCGGATCGCGCCCTCCCGCGTTGCACGTTCCAGCGTCTGCGCCAGCGCGGGCCAGGCGAGCGCCGCGCCGCCCGCGAGTCCCAACGCGCCCCGTCGCGACAGGGCGCGGTCGAACCGGTTGTGCCTCATGGTCACGGCCTCCTTCGTCATGCCCCTCGGGGCGTTGCATGCGAACAGAGATATGGCGTGGCCGGCGGATCAGCCGGCGTGAACGGGCGGTGCGACGGGATGCGAAGGGATTGCCGCGATCGCGTCGGCATGGTGGCAGGCGACGATGCCGCCGCCGGGCGCCGGCGCGAGCGCGGGCCGGCTGGCCGCGCAAAGTGCCGTCGCGAAGCGGCATCGCGGGTGGTAGTGGCAGCCCGGGGGCGGCGCGAGCGGGCTTGGCACGTCGCCGCTGGCGAGTTCCTCCACCGCCAGACGGCGCCGCGGGTCGGGCTGCGGCACGGCAGCCAGCAGCGCGCGCGTGTAGGGATGCGCCGGGGCGGCGAAGAGGCGCGCGGCCGGGGCTTCCTCCACCAGGCGGCCGAGATACATCACCGCGACGCGGTCCGCGATGTGCTCCACCACGCCCATGTCGTGCGAGATGAAGAGATAGGCGAGCCCGCGTTCAGCCTGCAGGTCCATCAGCAGGTTCAGGATCTGCGCGCGGATCGAGACGTCGAGCGCGGAGACCGGCTCGTCGCAGACGACCAGCTCCGGCTCCAGGATCAGCGCGCGCGCAATGCCGATGCGCTGGCGCTGGCCGCCCGAGAATTCGTGCGGGTAGCGTTCCAGCGCGGCGGCATCCAGCCCGACGCGCGCGGCGGCGGCCGCCACCTTCACGGCGCGCTCGCCGCGCGTGCCGATGCCTTGTGCCGCGAGCTGCGTCTCCAGCGTGGTGCGCACCGTCATCCGCGGGTTCAGCGACGCGAAGGGATCCTGGAAGATCATCTGGAACCGCCGGCGCAGCGGCCGCAGGGCGGCGCGGCCGAGGCCCGTGATGTCGCGGCCGTCGAACAGGATGCGGCCCGCGCCCGGATCGACCAGCCGCATCGCGAGCTTGCCGAGAGACGACTTGCCGCAGCCGCTCTCGCCCACCACCGCCAGCGTCTCCCCGCGCGCCAGGCGGAGCGAGACGCCGTCCACTGCGCGCACGCCGTTGCCGTAGGTGACAGCGACATCCTGCAGCTCGAGCAAGGGCGCGGTCATGCCGGCGCGCCCGCCCGCATGCGCGCGGCGACGTAGCAGGCGACCGAATGCCCGGCCTCCGCGGCCAGCGGTGGCGGCGCGGCGGCGCAGCCCGGCTCGGCCACGGCGCAGCGCGCGGCAAAGGCGCAGCCGGGTGGCCGCGCGGCGAGAGAGGGCACCATGCCC
>NZ_JAPSMD010000326.1 GCF_027856955.1 Falsiroseomonas oryzae
GCGTGTAGCGCGCCGGATGCAGCCCCGCGGCGCGCCGGATCGCCAGGCCGCCATGGTAGCGCGGCGTGTCCAGCTCCTCGGCCAGGCGCGCGCGGGGGATCAGCTCGGCGGCGCCGGGGGCGGCGCGGTTCAGCAGCTCGGCGCGCTTCGCCAGGGTGTCCATGGCGGCCTCGCTATGCGCGGCGACGAAGCGTCCGCAGCGGCGATAGGCGCAGTCGATCCCCTCGCGCGCGATCAGCGCCTCCAGCGCCTCGAAGCTGGCCTCGGCTTCCTCGACCATCTCGGCCAGCAGCCGCGGGTCGAGGCCCTTCGTCACGTCGGACTTCGCCCGGCCCAGGCTCGCCGCGCCGGACAGCGCGCCGCCGTTGCGGGAGGAGGCGCCCCAGCCGATGGCCTGGCGGTCGAGCACCAGCGCGCGGAGCCCGGTGCGGCCGAGTTCCAGCGCGCAGGACAGGCCCGCGATGCCGCCGCCGATGACAACCGCCTCGGCGTTCTCGGGCAGCGTGACGCCGGCGGAGGCGGGCGGGGGAGCGTCCTCCCACCAGAAGGGGGTGGTGGCGAAGTCCGCGGTGAAGATCGCTGCGTCGGTCATCGCCCGGCGCTCCGCGCCAGGTAGAGCGTGGCACCCACCATCACCAGCGTGCCCCACAGCAAGGCCCAGCCCGGCGTCTCGGCGAAGAACAGCGCGCCGAACAGCGCGGAGGCCGGGATCTGCGCATACTCGATCGGCGCGAGCAGCCCCACCGGCGCCCGCCGCACCGCCCAGGACGCGCAGAAATCGCCGAGGATCGCCAGGGTGGAGCCGAGCAGCAGCAGCCACAGCGCGGTCGCGTTCGGCGTCACCCAGACGAAGGCGGAGACGGGACCCCAGACCACCACGGTGGCGATCGCGTACCAGGCGACGACGCGCGCCGGCGGCTCCGTGCTGGACAGCATTTTCACGGCGATCAGCACCAGCGCGCCGGTGACGCCGCCGCCCACCGCGGCGAGCGTGCCGGCCGAGAGCTCGCCCTGTGGGCCGGCGATGATCAGCACGCCGGCGAAGCCGATGGCGGCCGCGATGGCGCGGTCCCAGCCGATCCGCTCGCCCAGGATCAGGAAGGCCAGCGGCAGCGCCCAGAGCGGGCGCGCATGCATGATCGCGACCGCATCCGCCAGCGGCAGCCACAGGATGGCGAGCATGTGCAGGAAGAAGCCGGTGAGCCCTGCCGCGCCGCGCAGCGCGTGCGCGCCGGGGCGGCGCGTGCGCAGCTGCCCCAGGCCGCCGCGCAGCAGCCAGGGCAGCAGGACGAGCACGGTGAACAGTCCACGCGCGAAGGGCAGCAGCGGCACCGGCAGCCCTTCCTGCATGGCGCCGCGGAACGCCGCGCCCATGCCGGCGAAGAGCAGGCAGCACAGCAGCATGAGCCCCATGCCGAGCAGCGCGTTCTTCGCGTCGCGTCCCGGCGCGGGGGCGTCTCTCTCCATTGCCGGCAGGCTAGGGCCGCCGGCGCCGGAGGAAAAGCGTCAGCGCCGCGGCGGCGGTGCGCTGGCCAGCTCGGCCTCCAGCTCCTTGATGCGGGCGAGCAGCGTGGTGCGCAGCGACGGGGCCGCGCTCGGCTTCAGGTTGGCCAGCGTTTCCTTCAGCTCCGCGATCAGCTTCTTCTTCTCCTGCGGAGAGCGGCGGATCGGGCGGTTGTCGGAGAACTGGCCCTCGAACGAACGCATGTGGTGCCTCCCCGGTGATGGCGTCCGCCCATCGGGTAAGGGGGCGGCGCGCCGGCGTCAACGCGCGGGGGCGGAAGGACCGGGCAAGTCCCAGCCGAGCAGCAGCCGCAGCAGGCGGAGCAGCTCCGCGTGCTCGGCGGGCGACAGTGCGGCGGCGATGCGCGCCTCATGCGCCTCGACGCGGGCGCGCAGCGTGGCGTAGGTGGCCTCGGCGCCGGGTGCCAGACGCAGCGCCTGCAGGCGGCCGTCGCTCGCCAGACGCTCCCGCTTCAGCAGGCCGCGGCGCGTCAGGCGGGCGAGGGCAGGACTCAGGGTGGACTTGTCCAGGCTGAGCGCGGCGGCCAGGCGGACCTGCGTGATGCCGGGATTCGCCGCGACCAGCGTCAGCAGGCCGAATTCCGCGGGGCTCACGGCCTCGCCCAGCGCATCGGCGAAATCGGCGAAGACGCGGGCCTGCGCCCGCCGCAGCAGGTGGCCGAGATAGCCGGGCAGCGGGCCGTAGGACACGTCCTCGCGCTGCGCGGCCGCCGGATCGGGCAGACCGTTTGACACCCCACCTTTCCTTGTCCGATATGCGCAGTAAGGCATTCGCGGCCGGCTTGTCCATGTCCCGGCAGGCCGTGCCCGGCCAGGAGGATCGGTCCGATGGAGGTCTCGTTCCGGGAGGAGATCGCCTCGCTGCGCCTCGGCGCGGGGGAGACGTTCCGCGGCGAGGGCATCCTCGCCGTCACCAAGGCGCTGCTGCAATCGGGCGTGAGCTATGTCGGCGGCTACCAGGGCGCGCCCGTGAGCCACCTGATGGACGTGCTGCTGCAGTCCGAGGAACTGCTGCAGGACCTCGGCGTGCATCTGCAGACCTGCACGGGGGAGGCCGCGGCGGCGGCGATGCTCGGCGCCTCCGTCGCGTATCCCATGCGCGGCGCGGTGACCTGGAAGGCGATCGTCGGCACCAACGTCGCGGCGGATGCGCTGAGCAATCTCTCCTCGCCCGGCGTGATCGGCGGCGCGCTGATCGTGGTGGGGGAGGACTATGGGGAGGGTGCGAGCGTGGCGCAGGAACGCAGCCACGCCTTCGCGCTGAAATCCTCGCTGATCCTGCTCGATCCCCGGCCCGACCTGCCGACCATCGTGCGCATGGTGGAGCACGGCTTCGAGCTGTCCGAGGCGTCGAACACGCCGGCGATGCTGGAGCTGCGCATCCGCGCCTGCCACGTCTTCGGCAGCTTCGTCGCGAAGGACAACCGCAAGGCGCCGATCAGCTTCAACAACCCGGCCATGCCGGCGCGCTTCGACTACGGCCGGCTGGCCCATCCGCCCGTCACCTTCCCGCACGAGGCCGACAAGATGGCGCGCCGCCTGCCCGCGGCGCGGCGCTACATCCTGGAGCACGGGCTGAACGACCTGCTGGGCCCGCCGGATGGCGAGCTCGGCATCATCGTGCAGGGCGGGCTGTTCAACGCGTTGAACGCGGAACTCGCCGCGGCCGGTCTGTCCGACGCCTTCGGCCGCGTGCAGCTGCCGGTGCTGGTGCTAAACGTGACGCATCCCCTGGTGCCGGAGCAGATCGCCGGCTTCTGTGCGGGCAAGCGCGGCGTGCTGGTGGTGGAGGAGGGCGCGCCCGACTACCTGGAGCAGGCGATCGGCCAGATCCTGCGCAAGGCGGAGCTCAACACGGCGCTGCACGGCAAGGACGTGCTGCCGATGGCCGGGGAGTACACGCCGCCGGTGATCGCGGCGGGGCTGGCGCAGTTCCTGGAGCGCCACGGCCGGCGCTGGACCGCCCTGCCATCCCTGGCGCCGGCGGGCGTGCAGGCGGCGAAGGCCGCGATCGGCACGCCGCTGCCGGCGCGCCCGCCCACCTTCTGCACCGGCTGCCCGGAACGCCCGGTGTTCAGCGCGATGAAGCTGCTGCGGCAGGAAACCGGGCCGGTCCACGTCGCCGCCGACATCGGCTGCCATGCGCTGGCGACCTTCGCGCCGTTCAACCAGGGCAACACCATCCTGGGCTACGGCATGTCGCTGGCTTCCGCCGCTGCCGTCGCCGGCACCAACCAGAAGCGGCCCGTCGCCGTGATGGGTGATGGCGGCTTCTGGCACAACGGGCTGAACACCGGCGTCGCCGGCGCCGTGTTCAACCGCGACGACGCCGTGCTGGTGGTGATGGACAACGGCTATTCCAGCGCGACGGGGCTGCAGGACATCCCGTCCTCGAAGGCGGGCTCGGGCGAGGGGCGCGGCAAGGCGGTGCCCGTGGAGCAGGCCATCCGCGGCGTCGGCGCGACCTGGGTGAAGACGGTGCATACCTACGACGTGCGCGGCGTGATGCGCACGCTGAAGGACGCGCTGAGCGACCCGGTGAAGGGGCTGAAGGTCATCGTCGCGCGGGGCGAGTGCATGCTGGCGCGCCAGAAGCGGCTGCGGCCCGCCCAGGCGAAGGCGATCGCCGCCGGCGAGCGCGTGGTGCAGTCCCGCTTCGGCATCGACCCGGAGGTCTGCACCGGCGACCATTCCTGCATCCGGCTGAACGGCTGCCCGTCGCTGACCTTGAAGCCCTCGGGCGACCTGCTGAAGGACGACCCGGTGGCGCATGTGAACAACGACTGCGTGGGCTGCGGCCTGTGCGGGGAGGTGGCGCATGCGGCGCAGCTCTGCCCGTCCTTCTACCGGCTCGACGTGATCCGCAACCCGTCGCGCGCCGACCTGCTGAAGCACCGCGCCGGCAACTGGTTCCTGCGGCTGCTCGGCGGCACGCCGATCAGCGACCTGCCGCCGCTGCGCCCGCCCGCCGCCGTGCCGGTGCCCGCCGAATGAATGCGCCGCGCGAACCCGTCCGCATCCTGATCGCGGCCCTGGGCGGCGAGGGCGGCGGCGTGCTGGTGGACTGGATCACGCGCGCCGCGCTGGACGCCGGGCTGCATGCCAGCCGAACCTCCATCCCCGGCGTCGCGCAGCGCACCGGCGCGACCACGTACTATCTGGAGGCGATGCCCGCCGAGCGCGGCGATCCGCCGCCCGTGCTCGGCCTGAACGCCGCGCCGGGACGGGTGGACGTCTTCATCGGCACGGAGCTGCTGGAAGCCGCGCGCCGTGCCGAGGCCGGCTTCCTCACCAGGGACCGCACCCTGGCGCTGGTCGCGCATCGCCGCGCCTATACCGTGACGGAGAAGTCGGAAGGCGGCGACGGGCGGCTGGACGAGCAGCGCCTGGCAGAGGCGGTGCGCGCCACGGCGCGGCAGGCGGTGATCGCCGACTACGACGCGCTGGCGCGGCAGACCGGGGCTCCGCTGAACGCGGTGATGCTCGGCGCGCTGGCGGCAAGCGGCGCGCTGCCGATCCCGCCTGACGCGTTCCGCGCCGCGATCCGCGCCGGCAAGGCCGCCGAGAGTAACCTGCGCGGCTTCGAGGCGGGGCTCTCCGGTACCGCCCCGCAGCCCGCCGCACCGGAGGCGCCGCCCGCCGCGCCCGATGCCCTCGGCTTCCTGCCGGAGGAGGCGCGCGCTCTGGCGGCGGAAGGCGGGAAGCGGCTGGCCGACTTCCAGGATGCCGCGCTGGCCGATGCGTATCTCGGCACGCTGCGCCGCTTCGCTGCCATGCCCGGCGCCGACGGCCCGTTGCTGGCGTCGCTGGCGCGCCACCTGGCGCTGCGGATGAGCGCGGAAGACGTGATCCGCGTGGCGCAGCTCAAGCTGCGCGACGCGCGGCGCCCGCGCCTGGCGGCGGAATCGAAGGCGCGTCCGGGCGACATCGTGCACGTGGTCGAGTTCATGAAGCCCGGGCCGGCCGAAGTCCTCTCGCTGCTGCCGCCCGCCCTGGCGCGGCCGGCGCTGCGGCTGTGCGAGCGCCGCGGCTGGATGGGAAAGTCCGTCGCGCTGAACGTCTCGCCCACGCGGCCGATCGGCTTCCTGCGGCTGCGGCTGCTGGCGGGCCTGCGCTGGTGGCGGCCGCGCACGCTGAAGCATCACGAGGAACAGGCCTGGATCGCCGAATGGCTCGGCCTGGTGGAACGCAGCCTTGCGCTGGGCGCCGACGTGGCGCGCGAGGTGGCGGAGACGGCGCGGCTGGTGAAGGGGTACGCCGCCACCGATGCGCGCGGCCGCGCCAACTGGCGGCGCATCGTCGCGGAGATCGTGCAGCCGGCGCTCGCCGGGGAACTGCCGCGGGACATCGCCGCCGATGCGTTGCTGCAGGCGCGGCTGGCGGCGCAGAAGGACCCTGAGGGCGACTCGCTGGACCGCACGCTGGCCGCCGTCGCGGCGCGGCGCGGGGCGCCGCCGCGCCGCCTCGCGGCCGAGTAGCGCCACTGGATCGGGAGGGAACGAGACAATGAACCGCATCACCCGCCGCGCCGCGCTTGCGCTGCCCGCGCTG
>NZ_JAPSMD010000327.1 GCF_027856955.1 Falsiroseomonas oryzae
CCACGCCGGCCGGGATCGGCACCAGGCCGCCGGTCCCCGATGCCACGCCGGCGGTCGCGACCGCGCCGGTGCCGGTTCCCGGCCTGTCGGACATCCCCGGCGGTCTTGCCGGGCTGCCGGGCCTGGCAGGCGGCCTGGTCCGGGCGCCGGGCGCGTCGGGATCCGGTGCGCCACCCGGCAACCCGGGCTTCCCCGTTGGGGAGGGCCTGGTCTTCACTGCCGGTCGGCTCGGCCTGCCCGATGCGCCGGGCGGCCCGTCGGCTGGCCCGCTGCCGCTCCTCGACACGCTGCCCGGCCTGCCGCCGTCCGGTTTCCGCAGCCCGGAGATCCCGCCGCCCGTCGCGGTCAGCGAGCCACCGCCGCTGGCCTGGCTGCTGCTGGCGATTGCCGGCTTGGTTCTGCTGCGGCGCCGCATGCGCGGCTGAGGGTCTCAGCGCCCGTCCGGCCGCTCGCCCGCCTTGCGCTCCACGGTGCCGAGCGCATCCGCCAGCCGGTGCGTCGCGCTGCCCGGGCGGGCGGGCTTCTGCTGGCTCTCATGCGGCGCCCAGCCGGTCAGCACGAGCAGCCGCAGCCCAGGCGCGATACCGTCCGGCCCCTGCGGCAGCGTCGCGGCGGCCATGGCGAACAGGGCCCGTGGCGGCGGCCTGCGGTCGGCCGCCAGCACCGCATTGGCCTCCCCGGCGGCGCGCAGGTCGCGGAACAGGCCGAGCGCGCTGCGATAGGCCAGCGGCACCTCCTCCGCATCGGCCACCGGCAGGGCGAAGCCGGCGCGCTGCAGCAGCCCCGCCGCGTCGCGCAGTTCGGGGAAGGGCGAGACGCGGGGCGAGAGGCCCCCCCGCAGGGTCGTCTCCGCCTCGGCGAGCGCGGTGCGCAGCGGCTGCAACGTGCCGAGGCCGGGCAGCGAGGCCAGGAACAGCCCGTCCGGCGCCAGCGCCCGCCGGATCTGCAGCAGCGCCCCCGGCAGGTCGTTGACCCAGTGCAGCGAGACGCTGGCCACGACCAGGTCGAAGCTCTCCGGTGCGAAGGGCAGGAACTCCTCGTCCGCGGCCACCGGCAGCCCCCCGGCGTGGCGCGCCATGGCGGGGGAGAGGTCGGCCGAGACCACGAAAGGGATGCCCCGCGCCGCCAGGCGCGGCGCCACCACGCCGCGCCCGCCCAGGTCGAGCGCGCGTGTGAAGCGCCGCGTGGTGTCGTCCAGCCGGTCCAGCAGCCGCTCCGCGCAGGCCTCCAGCACCGGTGCGACGGTGTCCACCGTCGCCACCGCCCTTTCGCGGCGGCGCCGCACCAGGCGGCGGTCAAAAACGTCCTTCAGGACCGGAATCCCTTCATATGAAGGAACCTACAATATCGATCTTCTCCTCAACTCTGCGTGCGATATCCGCTCTAAGGTTTGTTAGCTTTAGGCGCAGATTACGAAAAAAATCAAGCATACCAACTTCGCTCAGCCACCATTCGTCTAGTTCTGTAACTTGAACTGATAGCGAACTAGCTTGGCGAAGCTCCACTTGTTCATCCTTAGCCTCACGATAAGCGAAATCTTTAAGGAAACGCTTTAATTGGCGCTGCCGATGTTTATTGGCGTTCATCTTCTTATTTACGCTCAACCTAAGTGTATTTTCGACATTGCTGCTAAATAAGTCGAACAGGCCACCAAACTCAGTTCTATATATATTAAGTAAAGTAATCACAAAATAGAGTCTTGGTTGGCGGGGGTTAATGACGGGGGTCAGAATAAGGCTGCGGTTTGGTCCATATGCACCGAGCAGCATGTCCGGCATCAGCGCCTTCGTTTGACAGGCGGCCGGGGTCTGCTCATCGCGCTCACGATCAAGCGCCTCTATCAATTCGACTAAATTTGGGAGGACCCACTCGCGCTCAACCAAATCGCGCGCCATGTCGTGCGACATGGAGATTACGTTATCGGTGAATCGCAGAATAAATTTGTCCATTGCTTTGCGTATTTGCTGCGAACCGATCGAAGTAAGAAACACAGCTGTGAAATATTCTTGGAATGATCTGTGAACAAAGCCAATATAAAGACCATCTTGCTGAAGCATACATACTGATTCTCGCAGATCAAGCACGAAGTCTGATGCGTTGACACGAACAAAAGACTCTTTACTTATTGTTCGCATGTATTTGATCGCAGTATCTGCCACTTCAATAGCATTGTCTTCTGTGAATAAGTATTTTTCGCGCGAGTAGCTAAACGTACAGAAGGCCGCGAAGCAGGCGCGAAAGTCGTCACGCGACAGTCCGGTCCTCGTCTTTCGGCGGAACTGCCGCTTCTGAGCATCATGCTTTTGTAGCATTGTATCAAAGGCCTGACTGTAGAATGCATGCATCTTTGAAGGAAGGTCTGCGAATTCTTCGTACGTAAGCAACATTATCGTTGTGAGAAGGGGAGATGCCAAGAATCCCCTGTGCGTTTCATATTGAATATCAACGACATTGGCCAAAAATCGCTTCTTTACGCCTGAATCATAATCGAGTCCGCGAACGAGTTCTGTCGTTTGTTCTTTAGTGAGATCGCAGACACTATAAACAAAGAATTCAGTCCAGGCTCCAAATCGTTGATCCGGTCTACTAGACACTACTATAGTCAGATTAGGAAACCTGCGGCGCAGATCAAAAATCTGTTTTTGCACTTCGTCTCTGATATCAAAATTTATCTCGTCGAATCCATCGAGAATAAGAAAGAATACATTAGATTCAAGGGCTAATTTGAATCGATCTTCGCTTATCGCCTCATCTGGGCGCGTGCAATTTGTTCTGACAAATGTCAATAGATCCTTATTTGTGATCGAATTCAACTGCCTCAATTCCACAAACAGCGGGATCGCGCCTCTGTCCTCAGCTATGGCATTAACAGTGATGTGTCGCAACAGCATGCTTTTGCCGCTACCAGCTAAACCGGTAACGACAATAGATTTCCGCTCGAATAAATGTTTACCGAAGTCAATATCGCTCATGCGGGCGTTTTGCGGGCCGAGAGAAAGATCGATGTTGACATATTGTGTCGTCACATCTTGAGGGTGTTGAGGATTCAATAAAGACTTAAAATATCGGCATTGCAAGTAGCTAGAAAGCAAATAATCGTCTACACCAAGTCTAAGCGAAATTGCCGATCTGTCGACAGCCTTTTTTGTTGTTTTTTCCACGTATGCAATAAGTTGGGTTGTGGCTCGTTCAAGTGCCTTTCGAATTATTGGCTGTGCCGCGGCTGCAGCAGCTTGTCCGACCAATTCTCCCATGCGTTGGTCACCCTTTTCCGGCTACTTTAGCACTTCGCACTAAGGCTGTGCGCCGTCAGCGCGATTGCGCGCTGTCCGGTTAGAAGCAAGAGTAAAAAGCGTGCCATGGAGAGCACGAAGATGGCTAGAGGAACCAAGCGAATGAACGCCACCGATGTCTCCGCCGCGCGCAGCGCCGCCGTCGCGGCCACCGTGGACCGCATCCGCGCCATCGAGGCGCAGCAGGGCGTGACCCGCCCGGCCCTGGAGGCGATCCGCGCGGAGCTGCTGAAGCTCGCGGCGCAGGAGCACCTGTTCCCCTCGGCCAACTTCCCGCCGCCGCCGAACGGCGAGAAGGGCTCCAACCGCTACCTGCTGCAGGAGGATCCGGGGAACCGCTTCGCGCTCTACCTCAACGCGCTGAACCCGGGGAACGAGACCAAGCCGCACGACCACACCACCTGGGCGGTGGTGGTCGCGGTGGACGGGCAGGAGCTGAACAAGGTCTATGAGCGCCTGGACGACGGCTCCGACCCCGCGAAGTGCCAGCTCCGCGTGCGCGAGGAGGTGATGGTGGAGCCCGGCCGCGGCATCTGCCTGATGCCGGAGGACATCCACTCCATCCACACCACCGGCAGCGTGCCCACCCGCCACCTGCACATGTACGGCCTGGCGCTGGAGAAGCTGGACGCCCGCAAGGCCTATGACCCGGCCACCGGGACGGTCAGCGCCTACAACAAGAACTTCATGAAGCCGACCGCCAGCGCGAAGGCCTGACGCCATGGCCGCCCCGCGCATCACGGCCGCGACGCTGAAGTCCTGGCTGCGCGATGGCAAGGAGCTCGCCATCCTCGATGCGCGGGAGGAGGGGGAGTTCTCCGCCGGCCACCTGTTCTGGGCCGTGCCCTGCCCGCTCTCCCAGGCGGAGCTTCGGGCGCCCCACCTGCTGCCGCGCCGCGGCGTGCGGGTGGTCTGCACGGATGGCGGGGAAGGCCATGCCGAGCGGTTGGCCGGCGTACTGGCCGGCCTCGGCTGCACCGACCTGCATGTCTTCGATGGCGGCACCCCGGCGTGGAAGGCCGCCGGCTACGAGGTCTTCTCCGGCGTCAACGTGCCGTCCAAGGCCTTCGGCGAGTGGGTGGAGCACCACTACGGCACGCCCTCCGTTGACGCCGCCGAGCTGAAGGCCATGCAGGACCGCGGCGACGACATCCTGGTGGTGGACAGCCGCCCGCTGGCCGAGTTCCGCAACATGTCCATTCCCGGCGCGATCGACGTGCCGGGCGGCGAGCTGGCCTATCGCGTGCCCTCCATGCTGGTGCGGCCGGACACCACGGTGGTGGTGAACTGCGCCGGCCGGACGCGATCCATCCTGGGCGCCGAGAGCCTGCGCCAGGCCGGGCTGCCGAACCCGGTGGTGGCGCTGCGCAACGGCACCATGGGCTGGGAGCTGGCCGGCTTCCGCTGCGACCGCGGCCGCGCGGACCGCTATGCCGAGGGAACGCCCCCCGACGCCGCCGAGAGCCTGGCCCGCGCCCGCCGCTTCGCCGCGGAGCATGGCGCGCAGAGACTGGACCCGGCGGGCCTTGCTGCGCTGCGCGCCGACGCCTCCCGCACGACCTATGTGTTCGACGTGCGCGACCCCGCCGAATTCGCCGCCGGTCACCTGGCGGGCTCGCGCAGCGCGCCGGGCGGGCAGCTGGTGCAGGCGACCGATGCCTGGGTCGCGGTGCGCCACGCCCGCCTCGTGCTGGTGGACGACACGGGGACGCGGGCGAACATGACTGCCGGCTGGCTGCGCCAGCTGGGCGGCTGGGAGGTCTTCGTGCTGGACGGCGGCCTGGACGGCCGGCTGGAGACCGCCCTGCCGCCCACCCTGCCTGCGGGCACGCCGCGCGTCAGCGTGGGCGAGCTTGCCGCCCTTCTGGCGGAGGGCGCCGCCAGCGTGGTGGATCTCGGCCGCTCCGTCGCCTTCCGGGCCGGCCACATCCCGGGCGCCATCTGGGGCGTGCGGACGCGGCTGGCGGCGGTGGCGCCGCGTCTGCCGACGGACCGCCGGGTGGTGGTGACGGCGCCGGACCCGGCGCTGGCCGCGCTGGGCGTGGCGGAGCTGCACGGCCTGGTGAAGGTGCCCGTCGCCGCGCTGGAAGGCGGCACGCCGGCCTGGGAAGCGGCAGGCTTCCGCCTGGTGGCCGACCGCACCGACCCGCCCGACGAGGCCTGCGTGGACGCCTGGCTCCGCCCCTACGACCGCAACCACGGGGTGGAGGCGGCGATGCGCGAGTACCTGACCTGGGAGGTCGAGCTGGTCGAGCAGATCGCCCGCGATGGCGACGCGAAGTTTGGCCACTGGTGAGCCCACCCGCCTGCGGCATGGCTTCCGCCGCCTGGGCGGGGCGGTGTTGGACGCGCTGCTGCCGCCGCACTGCCTGACCTGCGACAGCCCGGTGGAGGCGCAGGGAACGCTCTGCGCCACCTGCTTCCGCGGCCTGCACCTGCTGACGCCGCCCTTCTGCGCCCGTTGCGGCGTGCCCTTCCTGCATGGGGGCCAGGCGGGGGCGGGCGGCCTCTGCCCTGGCTGCCTGGACCGGCCACCGCCCTACGATCTCGCACGCGCCGCGCTCCGCTACGACGAGGGCGCGAAGCGCCTGCTGCTGCCCTTCAAGCACGCCGACCGCACGGAACTCGCCGCCCCGCTGGCCGCCCGCATGGCGCGCGCCGGCGCCGCGCTGCTGGATCGCGCCGACCTGCTCGCCCCGGTGCCGCTGCATTGGCGCCGCCTGGTCGGCCGGCGCTACAACCAGTCCGTGCTGCTCGCCCGGCGGCTGGCGGCGGCGGCC
>NZ_JAPSMD010000328.1 GCF_027856955.1 Falsiroseomonas oryzae
GGGCGCGGCGGCGGCACCACCGCCGGCGGCCGGCGCGGCGGCCACGGCAACCGGCGCCGCGGCGGACACGCCCCACTTCTCCTCGAGCATCTTCGAGAGCTCGGCAGCCTCCAGAACGGTCAGGCTGGACAGCTCGTCAACCAGCTTCGCAAGGTCGGCCATGTTCGTGTATCCTTCGATCTAGTGGCTTGGCTTGATCTTTGCAACACCCGAGGGCCATCCCCCGGGCGGTAGGGTCTGGCTGGCGCAGGCGGCCTCAGGCCGCCTCCGCCGTCTCGTCCTTCTTGGCATAGGCCGAGAACACCCGCGCGAGCTGGCTGCCGGGGGCCTGCAGCACGCCGGCGATGCGAGTCGCCGGGGTCTGGATCAGGCCGAGCAGCTGCGCACGCAGCGTCTCGAGCGAGGGCAGCTCGGCCAGCGCCTTCACGCCATCGGCGTTCAGCGTCTGGCTGCCGAGGGCGCCGCCCAGGATCACGAACCTGTCGTTCGTGCGGGCGAAGTCCACGGCCGTCTTCGCCACCGCCACCGGATCCTTCGACCACGCAAGTGCGGTCGGACCCTTCAGCAGAGGCTGGATGCCCTTGAAGTTGCTGCCATCGAGGGCGAGCGAGGCCAGCCGGTTCTTCGCCACCTTGTAGGTCGCGCCGGCGTCCCGCATGCGCTGCCGCAGCGTCGTCGCATCGGCCACCGTCAGCCCCTTGTTCTGGCTGACCAGGACGAACGACGTATCCGCGAACACCGCCTGCAGCGCCTGCACGAAGGCGCGCTTTTCCGTACGGTCCACGTCCCGTCTCCGAATTGACCAGGGCCTGATGGAGGGGCCCCGACCGGTTCAAGCGAGATGGCAGAGGCCATCCCGTACTCGCCTGTTGGAAGGGACCGTCAAGCCAAGCCGGATCGAAGGGCGTCGCCCTCCGGTCGGCGGAACTTCTCGGCACCCCATCTATCCCCTGCGGGCGTCGCCGCCGCTTCAAGGCCGGCCCGAAGGCGCGGCCACAGAGGGTCTCCGACAGGTCGGGCGGGGTTCCCCCCGCCCTGCCCGGCGCCCCAGAGGGCGCCGTATCTGGTCGGTGGCGTCAGGCGCCCGCGGAGAGCGAGGCCAGGTCCACCTTCACGCCCGGGCCCATCGAGGAGCTCAGCGACACCTTCTTCACATAGGTGCCCTTCGCGCCCGTGGGGCGGGCCTTCTGGATCGCGTCGATGAAGGCGCGCGCATTGTCCAGCAGCTTGTCCTCGCCGAAGGACGCCTTGCCGATGCCGGCATGGACGATGCCCGCCTTCTCCGCCCGGAACTCCACCTGGCCGGCCTTGGCCGCGGTGACGGCGCCCTTCACGTCCATGGTGACGGTGCCGAGCTTCGGGTTCGGCATCAGGCCGCGCGGGCCGAGCACCTTACCCAGACGACCCACCAGGGCCATCATGTCCGGCGTCGCGATGCAGCGCTCGAACTCGATCTTGCCTTCCTGCACCAGGGCGGCGAGGTCGTCCGCGCCCACCACGTCGGCGCCAGCGGCCTTGGCTTCCTCGGCCTTCGCGCCACGGGCGAAGACGCCCACGCGTACGGTCTTGCCGGTGCCGGCCGGCAGGCCGACGACGCCACGGACCATCTGGTCGGCGTGGCGCGGGTCGATGCCGAGGTTCATCGCGATCTCGACGGTCTCGTCGAACTTCGCCTTGGCGTTCGCCTTGACGAGCTTGATGGCCTCCGCGAGGCCATAGGCCTTGTCGCGGTCGAAGCCGGTCTGGGCGGCCTTCAGGCGCTTGCCGATCTTGGCCATGGCGTCAGCCCTCCACCACCGTCATGCCCATGGAACGGGCCGAGCCCGCGAGCATGCGCACCGCCGCCTCGACGTCGGTGCAATTCATGTCCTTCATCTTCACCTTGGCGATCTCGCGCAGCTGGGTCTTGGTGACCCGGCCGACGGTGCCGCCCTTGCCCGGCGTCTGGCTGCCCTTCTCGATCTTGGCGGCCTTCAGCAGGAAGTAGGTGTTGGGCGGCGTCTTGGTGATGAAGGAGAAGGTGCGGTCGGAGTAGGCGGTGATGACGACGGGCGTGGGGGTGCCCGGCTCCATCTGCTGCGTCGCCGCGTTGAATTCCTTCACGAACTGCATGATGTTCAGGCCGCGCTGACCGAGCGCGGGGCCGACGGGCGGCGAGGGGTTCGCCTTGCCGGCCGGGATCTGCAGCTTGATGTAGCCGACGATCTTCTTTGCCACTGTCCAGTCCTCTGTTGCGCCTCGCGGCGCCGGTTCACAGAGGCCCGCGGTCCATGCGACGCCCCGAGGGCGTCTCCCGCGTTCCCTGCAACGCCGAACGGCCCGGGATGCCCCCGGGCCGCGCGGCGGGCTGCGCATCTAGCCCCCGGCGACGGCCTTGTCCAGACCCATCGCGCCATGCGGCGGCGGCACCGCGCGCGCATCCTCCGGCCGGGTCGTTACGACCGGTGCGGACACCGCTCTGCGTTTTGTCCTGGCCGACCTTGCCGTTATCCTGCCGTGCGCCGGCCGGCCGCCCGGGACGGCACGGAGCGCGCGCCTTGACCGACAGGCCCCGACGTCTTGCCGCCATCCTCGCCGCCGACGTCGTGGGCTCGACCCGTCTCATGGCGGAGGACGAGGCGGCCACCCTGGACGACATGACGCGGCTGCGGCGCGAGGTGCTGGAGCCCTGCCTCTCGGCCCATGGCGGGCGGCTGTTCAAGACGCTGGGCGACGGCTTCCTCGCCGAGTTCCGGAGCGCGGTCGAGGCGGTGCGCTGCGCCATGGCGATCCAGGCGGCCCTGGCGGCCGGCCGCGTGGGGCTGACGCTGCGGATCGCCGTGCACCAGGGCGACGTGGCGGTGGCCGAGGACGGGTCGGACCTGCTCGGCGACGGCGTCAACGTCGCGGTGCGGCTGGAGGCGCTGGCGCTGCCCGGCGGCATCGCCGTATCCGCCCGCGTGCGCGAGGACCTCGCCGGCAGGCTGCCCGTCGAAGCCGAGGACATGGGCGAGCAGGCGCTGAAGAACGTGCCGCAGCGGGTCCGCGTGTTCCGGCTGCGCGGAAGCGCGCCGGGCGAGACGCCCGCGACGGGCCGACCGCCCGCGCTCGCCCTACCTGACCGGCCCTCCCTCGTCGTGCTGCCGTTCCAGAACATGAGCGGCGACCCGTCGCAGGAGTACCTCGCCGACGGGCTGGTGGAGGATGTCACCACCGCGCTCTCGCGCATCCGATGGCTGTTCGTGATCGCCCGCAACAGCGCCTTCACCTACAAGGGGCGCGCGGTGGACGTGCGCCAGGTCGGGCGCGAACTGGGCGTCCGCTACGTCGTGGAAGGCAGCGTCCGCGTGCAGCGCGCGGCGGCCGGGCAGCGCGTCCGCGTCACGGCGCAGCTGATCGACGCGGCCAGCGGCGAGCATCTCTGGGCGGACCGGATCGACCGCGACCTCGAGGACATCTTCGCGGTGCAGGACGAGATCACCGGCAGCATCGCGGCCTCCATCGAGCCGCACCTGCACGCGCGGGAGGAGCATCGGGCCCGGGCAAGTCCGCCAGGCAGCCTCGACGCCTGGGGCAAGGTGGTGCGCGCGCTGTCCCTGGTGTTCCGCATCAGCCGGGACGCGAACGAGCAGGCGCAGCTCCTGGCGGCGGAGGCGGCGGCGCTCGATCCCGACTATGCGCGCGCCCATGCGGTCGGCGGCTGGGCGACGATGTGGTCGGCGCATTGCCACTGGGCGGCGGACGGCGCCGCCGCCTACCGCAAGGCGCGGCAGATGGCGGAACGGGCCATCGTCCTCGACCCCGGCGAGCCATGGGCGCGCACCACGCTGGGCCACATCCTCAGCGGCGAGGGCGCCCATGCGGCAGCCCTCGTCGAACTGGAGAGCGCGCTGGCCATCAACCCCAACTTCGCGCTGGCGCGCACCATCCATGGCTGGGCGCTGCTACGCGCCGGGCGGATGGAGGCGGCGGTCGAGGAGACCGGGAAGGCGCTGCGGATGAGCCCGATCGACGGCTTCGCCGGCTTCTACGCGAGCATCCACGGGCTGGCGCTGCTCGGCTCTGGCCGGTTCGAGGCGGCGCTGCCCCATATCCGCCGCTCCACGGCCGCCTTTCCCGAATTCATCGGCAACTGGCGGCTGCTGGCGTCCTGCTGCGGGCATCTCGACCTCGTCGAGGAGGCGCGCGACGCCCTGGCCCGCGCCGATGCGCTGGGCGGCACCCAGACGCTATCGGCCGTGTACCGCCATCTGGGCCCGCACGCGCATCGCGACGTCTTCGTCGAGGGTCTGCGGCGGGCCGGGATGCCAGAGTAGCGCGGTCAGAGCTTCTCCACCTGGCCGTATTCCAGCTCCACCGGGGTGGAGCGGCCGAAGATGGAGACGCTGACCTTCACCCGGCCGCGCTCCTCGTCCACTTCCTCCACCGTGCCGTTGAAGCTGGTGAAGGGGCCGTCGGCCACGCGGACCTGCTCGCCGATCTCGAAGACGATGGCGGGGCGCTTCGGCTTGTCGGCCTGGTCCGTCATCTGCTTCAGCATCCGCTGCGCTTCCTGCTCGCGGATCGGGGTCGGGCGGTTCTTCTCGCCGAGGAAGCCGGTGACCTTCGGCGTGTTCTTCACCAGGTGCCAGGCGTCGTCGGTCATCTCCATCTTCACCAGGACGTAGCCCGGGAAGAACTTGCGCTCCTGGTTGGTCTTCTGGCCGCGCCGGACCTCCACCACCTCCTCGGCGGGGACCAGGATCTCCTCGAACTTGTCGGCCAGGCCCTTCTGGGCGGCCTGCTCGCGGATCTGCTGCGAGATCTTCTTCTCGAAGCCCGAATAGACGTGGACGACGTACCACTTCTTGTCGGCCATGACGCGGCTACACCCCCAGCCCGAACAGAAGGCGCATGGCGCCGGCGATGATCCAGTCCACGATCATGAAGAACAGCGCCGCCAGCGCCGACAGCGCCAGCACCAGGCCCGTGGTCACCAGCGTCTCCTTGCGGGTGGGCCAGGTGACCCGGGCCACCTCCTGCCGCACCTCGCGGACGAACCCTGCGGGATCGAGCTTGGCCAAGACGGCCCCTTTCACGACGACGACACGGACACGATGCGCTCCCGGGGCTTACCGGGCCGCGACATTCGCGCGGCCGCATGGCAGGGGCGGAGGGTCTCGAACCCCCAACCTCCGGTTTTGGAGACCGGCGCTCTAGCCAATTGAGCTACGCCCCTAGCGGTCGGTCCGGGCCAGCCTGCGCGCGTTCCAGCGCAACGGGCAGTCTCCGGGCGTCACGCGCATGGGCCGCGCGAGGGCCGAGGCATAGCGGAGCGACCGGCGGGTGACAAGCGGCCCGCAGGCGCGGCGCGCCTCAGCCGCGGGGATCCTTCACCACCAGCGTGCCCGCCATCTTGTCGTGCCAGCCCTGGCGGCGCTTGTCCCACAGCGCCCAGAGATAGCCGAGGCCGAGCGGCAGCGCGGAGACGAGGTAGCCGACATAGCGCAGCACCAGCCGCCCGATGGTGGGCACGCCGCCGGTCTCGGCGTCCACGATGCGCAGGCCGAGCACCAGCTTGCCGGGCGTGCCCTGGCGCTCGACCCAGAACAGCAGCACGACCAGGGCACCGATCAGGTTGGCCATCAGTTCGCCACCGGCGGACATCTGCCCGCCATTGACCAGGGCGGCGAGGGTGCCGAGCAGGTAGGAGAGCGGGATCAGCCAGAACAGGTCGATCACCTGCGCCAGCAGGCGGGACCCGAACCCGGCCAGTTCCACCTGCCCGCCCGCGAAGGGCCTCTCAGCCTCGGACATCGACTGCCTCGCCCGGTCCCGGCCTCGGGACGAAAAGGGGCGGACGCTTGCGCGCCCGCCCCGGTCCGCACATGACGGGGAAGGCCCGCCCTACTTGACGATCTTGGCGACGACGCCGGCGCCGACGGTGCGGCCGCCCTCGCGGATGGCGAAGCGCAGCCCCTCGTCCATGGCGATCGGCGCGATCAGCTCGACATCCATCGAGACGTTGTCG
>NZ_JAPSMD010000329.1 GCF_027856955.1 Falsiroseomonas oryzae
GCCGGCTGCCGGCCGCAAGCTGCCGGCGCCGCGCGTCGCCGAGCGCGGCGCCGCGAAGCCGGCCACCGGGATGCGCCAGGCCAGCCTGCCGCTGCAGGAGGCCGCCTGGTCCTTCCCCCCGCTCGACCTGCTGACGGGCCCGCCGGTGAAGCGCGTCGCCGGACCGTCGGAGGAGGCGCTGCAGGGCAATGCCCGCATGCTGGAGACGGTGCTGGAGGATTACGGCGTGCGCGGCCGGATCGCGGAGATCCGCCCGGGCCCCGTGGTCACGCTGTACGAGCTGGAGCCGGCGCCCGGCACGAAATCCGCCCGGGTGATCGGCCTGGCCGACGACATCGCGCGGTCGATGTCCGTCACGGCGGTGCGCATCGCGACGGTGCCGGGTCGCAACGTCATCGGCATCGAGCTGCCGAACGCCCGGCGGGAGACGGTGCTGCTGAGCGAGCTGCTGGCCAGCGAGGACTGGGTGCGGCATCCCGGCCGCCTGAACCTGGCGCTGGGCAAGGACATCGGCGGCGCGCCGGTGATCGCGGACCTGGCGCGCATGCCGCACCTGCTGATCGCCGGCACCACCGGCAGCGGCAAGTCGGTGGCGATCAACACGATGATCCTGTCGCTGCTGTACCGCCTCAGCCCCGACGAGTGCCGCTTCATCATGATCGACCCGAAGATGCTGGAGCTTTCGGTCTATGACCGCATCCCGCACCTGCTGGCCCCGGTCGTGACCGATCCGCGCAAGGCGATCGGCGCGCTGAAGTGGACGGTCCGGGAGATGGAGCGGCGCTACCGCGCCATGTCGCAGCTCGGCGTGCGCAACATCGCGGGCTACAACGACAAGGTGGCCGCGGCGCGGCAGCGCGGCGAGGTGATGACGCGCCGCGTGCAGGTGGGCTTCGACCCGGAGACCAATCGCCCCCTGTTCGAGGACCAGCCGCTGGTGCTGGAGAGCCTGCCGATGATCGTGGTGGTCATCGACGAGATGGCCGACCTGATGATCGTCGCCGGCAAGGAGATCGAGGCGGCGGTGCAGCGCCTGGCGCAGATGGCGCGCGCGGCGGGCATCCATGTGATCATGGCGACGCAGCGGCCTTCGGTGGACGTGATCACCGGCACGATCAAGGCGAACTTCCCGACGCGCATCAGCTTCCAGGTGACATCGAAGATCGACAGCCGCACCATCCTGGGCGAGCAGGGCGCGGAGCAGCTGCTGGGCCAGGGGGACATGCTGCACATGGCCGGCGGCGGCCGGATCAGCCGCGTGCACGGCCCCTTCGTCTCCGACACGGAGGTGGAGGAGATCGTCGCCTTCCTGCGCAGCCAGGGCGAGCCGTCCTATGTGGACGAGGTCACGGAGACCGAGGACGAGGACGAAGGCGGCGGCGCGCTGCCGGGGATGCTGGGCGGCAACACCGATGGCGAGGCGTCGCTCTACGATCGCGCGGTGGAGCTGGTCACGCGCGAGGGCAAGGCGAGCACCAGCTTCGTGCAGCGCCATCTCGGCATCGGCTACAACCGCGCGGCCAAGCTGATCGAGCAGATGGAGAAGGAAGGCGTGGTCGGCCCGGCCAACCACGTCGGCAAGCGCGAGGTGCTGGCGCCGGGGCCGCGGGAATAGGCGCCGTGACCGCCAGGGGCGCGGAGGCGCCGGAAGACGCCGATGGACGCGTGCTCGGCGTGTTCGAGGGCGGCGGCGCGAAGGGCCTTGCGCATGTCGGGGCGCTTGCCGCGGCGGAGCGCTTGGGCCTGACCTTCGCGGGTGTGGTCGGGACCTCGGCGGGTGCCGTGATCGCGACCTTCGTCGCCACGGGGCTGACGGCGAACGAGATCTTCGACCCGGCCCGGCAACCCCGGATCGCGGATCACCTGCGCGACCCGTCGCGCCACCCGGCCGTGCACATCCTCCGGGAGGTCGCCGGGCGTCGGCCGGTCGACCTGTTCGGGCGAGACTGGAAGGGCTTCCGGGCCGTGCTGCGCGCGCTCGGCGCCCGCAAGCGGGCAAGCGGGGTCGTGCGGCGGGCGGCGGATGCGGTCGGGGCTGTCGTTCAGCTGATGGTCCGCGGGATCCTCCAGCGCGGCTGGTTCGACCCGAACACCGTCGAAGCGGCGATGGAGGAAATCCTCCAGCAGCGGCGACGGGCCGGAGCCCTGTTGCCGCCGCCGGCGGGCACGCGATGGGGGCCGCGCGTGACCTTCGCGGAAATGCCGATGCCGCTGCGGATCGTGGCCACCGATGTGGGACGCGGCATGCCCTTCGTCATGGACCGCGACAACACGCCGGACCTGGCAGTCGCCACGGCGGTCGCCGCTTCCGTGGCCGTCCCCGGCGTGTTCCGACCCGTCGAGATCCGCGTCGCTTCCGCGCGGGCCGCGCGGCAGCTGCACCTGCTGGACGGCGGCATGGTTTCCAACCTTCCCCTCTGGCTGTGCGACGACGAACGCGCCGCGGATCCGGATCTGCCCGTCCTCGCCTTCCGGATCGCCGACACGCCGGCCGACCTGTCGCGGCTGGTGGGCTTCGCGGCCGCCGTCGCACGGACCGCGGTGTTCGGCGCGCAGGAGACCTGGGCCGCAAGCCAGGACCACGTGCTATGGATACCGCTGCGCGTGGATGAAGTGGACATGCTCGACTTCGACATGGATCTGGCCCGTGCGCTGGAGGTGCATGCGGCGGGGTTCCGTGCCGCGGAGAACGCGCTGGATGCGCAGCGCATGCTGCTGCCCTGGAACCAGCGTTCGCTGATGGATGCCTTTGGTCACGAGGCGCGGGCGCCGATCGCGGCGGCATGCGGGGTCGCGGCCGACGGCCTACGCCTGCGCGTGAGCATCGTCATCCGGGTGTCGCGGCGGCGGCTGCGCGTCCTGCGGTTGAACGGAGCGCGAGAGCGGCGCCGCCAGGACCTGACGCTCTGGATCGAGGACTCGATCGCCGGACGTTGTCTCACCACACGGGACGCAGTGTGCTGGCTGCGGCGGGATGGCGGGCGGATCGTGACGGCCGAGGGGTCGGCCCCCTTCCCGGACGACCCGCCCATGGAGTCCACCTGGCAGGCGACCTGGGCGTTTCCGCTCTTCGCCGATCCTGGCGCCTATGCCATCAAGGCGCCGCACGATCGCCCGGAACCACTGGGCACGATCAACATCGACGTCGACCACCCCCCGTCGGACGAACGCACGGCATTGGGGGTGGCCGCCGCCTTGCTGACCGACGCACACTTCCTCAACCAGTTCCTGGCTGGGTTGCACAGATGGAGGCGCTACGATGGGCTCGACGAATGAGGACAGTCTCGCCGACACGCCGGAAAGCCACGCCGAGCGTCGCCGTGCGACGGAGCGCCGGCCCGAAGCGAAGCACCTCTACGTCCATGGGCGGGAGGTGACGAGCGACCGCGAGGCGCTGCTGCGCGTCGAGCGGGTGCGCAAGGCGGCCGCCGAGCGTGGTATCGTCGTGGTCAAGCGCTGATGACGGCGGCCGGCAACCCGGCTGCCTGACGGCGACGTGCCGATCCTCTCCGCGGGCATCGTTGCGGTTCTCGCCCTCGGCGCCTTCGGCACGGCGCTCTATGCCTTCCAGGACCGGCTGATCTACTTCCCCGATCCGGCGCCGCCGCCCGCGCCCGCGGCGCTGGGGCTGCGCGGCGTGGAGGCGGTGCGGCTGCGGACCGCCGACGGGCTGGAGATCCTGGGCTGGCGCGTGGCAGCGACACGGCCGGATGCGCCGGTGGTGCTCTACCTGCACGGCAATGGCGGCAGCCTGCTGCACCGCGCCGGGCGCGTGGCGCGCTTCCAGGCGCTGGGCTGGGGCGCGCTGCTGGTGCAGTGGCGCGGCTATGGCGGCAACCCCGGATCGCCGGGCGAGGCACGGCTTGCGGAAGATGCCCGCGCCGGCCTCGCGGCGCTGCAGGCGGAGGGCGTGCCGGCGCGGCGCATCGTGGTCTGGGGCGAATCGCTCGGCACCGGTCCGGCCATCCGGCTGGCGGCGGAGCAGCCGGAGGCGGTGGGCGCGGTGGTGCTGGAATCGCCCTACACCAGCCTCCTGGCGCTGGCGCGGCTGCACTATCCGCTGCTGCCATCCGGCCTGCTGCTGCGCGACCGCTACGACAACCTGTCCCGCATCGCGGAGGTCCGCGCGCCGATCGTGATCCTGCAGGGCGCGCGCGACACGCTGGTGCCGCCGGCGATGGGCCGCGCCCTGGCCGCCGCGGCGACCGCGCCGGTGGAGCTGTGGGAAGCGGCCGAGGCCGGCCACAACGAGATCGGCGCGGCCGGCGGCGTGGAGGCGGCTTCCCGCTTCGTGGCGCGGCACTTGCAGGGCCGGTGACGCGCTGGCGCGGTGCCCGTCCGGGGCATCGCGATGCCGCACGGACTCGCACCGGAGGTCGGATGACGATCATCGAGGAACTGGACGCCGCCGCCGCGGCGCGGGAACTGCCGGCCCTGGCCGAGGTCATGCGCCTCTGCGTCGAGGCCGGCGCGAGCGTGAACTTCGTGCTGCCCTTCAGCCAGGCGGACAGCGAGGCCTGGTGGCGGCGCAACGTGCTGCCCGCGCTGGAGAGCGGCGAGCGGCGGCTGCTCGTGGCGCGGGTGGAGGGCCGCATCCTCGGCGCGGTGCAGCTCGCTTTCGCGCCGCAGCCCAACCAGCCGCACCGCGCCGAGGTGACGAAGCTGCTGGTGCACCCCGAGGGACGCCGGCGCGGGATCGGGCGCGCCCTGATGACGCGGCTGGAGGCGATGGCGCGCGAGGCCGGGCGCAGCCTGCTGATCCTGGATACGGTAGAGGGCAGCGCGGCGCAGCGCCTGTATGAATCGCTCGGCTGGACGCTGCTCGGCGTGGTGCCGCGCTTCGCCCTCTCCACCGACCGCACGCGGCTGGAGGGTTCGGCCTTCTTCTGGAAGGAGATCGCCGCGGCCTGACGCACGGGCTGTGCGGTCGGGCACAGCGGCCTGGCGCAACTCCGTGCTTCCGATGAGTGGGGACCCGCGTGGCGCGATCGGCGCGCCGCCGGGTCCCGCCGACCGGAGGCACCTCATGCGGACCTTCCTCGAGACGCCCGTGATGCGCGGCATCGCGCTGTTCGTCGTGGCGCAGCTCGCCTTCGTCACCGAAAACGTGCTCGTCCACCACCTCGGCGCCGGCATCGAGGTGGAGCAGCTGACGCTGTCGCGCGGGCTCGCGATCCTGCTGCTGGTCGCGGTGCTGGCACGGCGGCAGGGGCTCGGCGTGCTGCGCACGGAACGGCCCTGGCTGCATGTGCTGCACGGCCTGCTGATGCTGACCGCACTCTGGGCGATCTTCCACAGCTTCGCCCATCTGCCCTTCGCCGATGCCGGCACGCTCACCTATCTCCGCCCGGTCTTCGTGACGCTGCTCGCCGCCCTGGTGCTGCGCGAACTGGTGCCGGCGCGGCGCTGGCAGGCGATGGGCATCGGCTTCGCCGGCGCCGTCGCGGTGTTCGGGCCGGGCTTCGCGGCCTGGCACCCGGCCTACGCCATCGCCGTGGCCGGTGCCCTGCTCATCGCCGTCTCGATCATCGTGGGCAAGTGCCTGCTGGGGCGCGACGGGCCGGTGACGGTGATCACCTGGCAGGCGCTGGTGCTGGTGGCAGGGTCGGGCGGCGCGCTGGACGCGGCATGGCGGCTGGAGGATCTGCCGGCGCTCGCCGGGGTGGGCCTGTCCGGCGCGCTGTTCCTGTGGCTGGCGCTCTGCGCGATGCGGATCGCGCCGAACTCCGTGCTGGCGCCCTACGAATATGCGCGGCTGCCGCTGATGCTGCTGCTGGCGCTCTGGCTGTTCGGCCAGGTGCCGGGCTGGGCGACGGTCGCGGGCGCGGCGCTGATCCTGGCGTCCGGCGCCGCGCTGCTCGCCGGCGAGCGGCGCGCGGCGCAACGCGGGCCGCAGGCGGCATGAGGACGGTTGCGGCCGCCGGCGGAAGGTCGCACAT
>NZ_JAPSMD010000330.1 GCF_027856955.1 Falsiroseomonas oryzae
GCCCCGTCCTCACAGTGCCCTGGGGCACCTGACGCCTCAGGAATTCGCTGCCAAAGCAGCCCGGAAGGGCTGCTCGTGAAGCCTGGAAGTTCTCCCCTCGGGCGGGCCAGTTTCGGGTCCACGGTCACCCAGGATCCAATGGCGCTGATCGCGGCACTCCGAGGGGGACGAGACCTGTCGCCCATGGAACTTCTCGCCATTTCGCTGATCAGCGGCTTCTTCGCGGGGAGAAGGGCAGGCAAGTAGGCCTTGCGTCTCGTAAGCCCGCTGTCGCAGCGGTCCTCAGGCCTGGTCCGCGTCGCCCGTCGAGCTTCGGATGACCGCAACGCGAAGCACCGCCTGAAGAGGAGCCGCAAGCGCGATCCCAACGGCGCCAAACAGGGTGCCCATCAGCATCTGCATGCCGAGCGCGTGGGCGGGCTGGATATGGACAGTGCGTCGCTGAACGAGAGGGGTGAGCACATAGCCTTCGATGATCTGGATCAGGAGATAGATCGCGATCACCCAGAAGACCATCGTGCTCCCCTGTGATGAGGCGGCAAGTGCGATCGGGACGGCGCCGACGAAGGCTCCGAGGTATGGAATGAAGTTGAGGAGGCCCGCCAGCAGACCGAGAACCAGGGCGCCCGGCGTGCCCAGCGCCATCAGCGCCAGCGCGATCGACAGGGCGACCACGACGATCGTCACCACCTGGCCGACAAGCCACCATCGCAGCGTCTCCGCCATGTCGTCGACGATGCCGAGCACGACGCAGCGACGGCTGCGCGGTATGAGGCTCGCAAGGCCGCGCCTGTAGGCAGCGGGATTGAGGCCGACGAAGAAGCCGATGAAGAGCATGAGCAGAACATCGCCCGCTGTGCCGAGAGCGGTGCGTGCCTGACCAAAAAGACCTGCGGGATCTGGCAGGAGGATACTTGCGATCTGCTCGTCGGTGATGCGACCTCCGCGCGGACCGGGCGTCTGAACCCCCATTTCCGCGAGCCGGTCGCCGATACCCTTCAGTTGGCTGGTCAGGACGCGATGCAATGCGTCCCATTCCTGGACGATGGTGTAACCGCCCCACGCGATGCCCATCAGGATCATGCCTGCGGACAGCGTGCAGACGATCGCGAAGCAGGCGCCGCGACCGAGGGGAAGGAGATGCTGAAGCCCACGCGTCGCTGCATCAAGGAGGACCGCGAGGAGCAATCCGCCAAAGATCATCAGGAGCGTGCCGGCGGTCTGCCAGGCCAGAAAGGCGCCTGAGGCAAAAGCGAGCGCGAGCAGGATCAACTGGAGCCTGGAGTGCTGGCACGCGCCGCACTCTGCCGATGCATCGTCGTGGCGCTCGGCTTCGGCCATTGCGTGTCTGGGGTCTCACGAACAGCGATACGGGAGCACAGTCTTGCCGAGTGTGCTGCAGGAGTGTGCGGCCGTAGACGAGCGCTGGCAAGGTGAGCGCGGCATCACAGCGCGCGCATAGGCCAGTGTCTGGTCGGTACTTCTATGAGGCGCTTGCGAAGCGGCAGCATCGGGGTTCACGTATGCGCGCCACGAGTGGCCATCGTCCTTGCTCCAGATCAACGCGCGGGACCGGCCAGCCGGCGAGCCTAGGCGAAACATACTTCGCCCGGTGGCTGCTCGGCTCGGAAAGCGCTTCTTCCGGGTTGCGCCTCGACCGACCATGCTGCCCAACCGTAGTCACCATCCGACCCCGCCATCCTCGGTCTGCGGGAATCCCGCGCCAGGTGCTCCAAAGGACGAGGACAATGCCGGATTCACCGATGGGCAAGGAGAATGGCAGCGGCCTGAGCGAGCAGGCGGCGGCGGCCCGCCTCAAGGCCGATGGCCCGAACGAGCTGGCGCGCACAGGCCGGCGAACGCCGCTCCGGATCGTGCTCGAGGTGCTGCGCGAGCCGATGCTGGCGTTGCTGTTGGGCGGTGGCGTGCTCTACCTCCTCCTCGGGAGCCCGGAGGAGGCGCTGATCCTACTCGCCTTCGCGCTGTTCTCCATTGTGATCACTGTCGTCCAGGAAAGCCGCACCGAGCGCGTACTTGAGGCGCTGCGCGACCTGACCAGCCCGCGCGCACTGGTGATCCGCGGCGGCGAGCTAAGACGTATCGCCGGCCGCGAGGTCGTGCGTGGAGACTTGGTCGTGCTGGCGGAGGGTGACCGCGTGCCGGCCGATGCCCGGCTGATCGAGGCAAGTGACGTCCAGACCGATGAATCCCTGCTCACGGGGGAGTCGGTGCCGGTGCGGAAGGTGGCAAGCGCGGCATCGCCGCCAGCACGTCCGGGCGGCGACGATCTGCCGCATGTCTTCTCCGGCTCGCTGGTAGTGCGTGGCAGCGGCATTGCGGAGGTGACGGCGACTGGCCCGCGCAGCGAGATCGGCCGGATCGGCCAGTCGCTGAGCACGCTGGAAGCCGAGCAACCGCGATTGCAGGCGCAGATGCGTCAGGTTGTGAAGCTCTGCGCGATCTTCGGTGGCGTCGTCAGCGTGCTGGCCGTGGTGCTCTACGGCACCCTGCGCGGCGGGTGGCTGGACGCCCTGCTTGCCGGCATAGCGATTGGCATGTCCATGCTGCCGGAGGAACTGCCCGTCGTGCTCACCGTCTTCATGGCGATGGGCGCCTGGCGCATCTCCAAGGCACGGGTGCTGACGCGCCGTGCAGCAGCGATCGAGACGCTCGGCTCCGCCACGGTGCTCTGCACGGACAAGACGGGCACGCTGACGCAGAACCGCATGACCGTGGCCGAGTTGTGCCTGCCGGACGGAACAGGCTTCAGGCCGCAGGATGGCGCTGTGCCAGAGCCATTTCGCCCACTGGCCGAGACCGGCCGGCTGGCGAGCGCGCCGCAGCCCTTCGACCCGATGGAGAAGGCCTTCCACGCGGTTGCTGAGGGCGTCTCTGGCGCCGGCCTGCCTGCCTCGTCCGACCTCCTCCGCGCCTACGGCCTCCGCCCCGATCTGCTGGCTGTGACCAATGTCTGGCGACCGGGCACGGAGGGGAGTGAGGCGATCGTCGCCGCCAAGGGCGCCCCCGAGGCCATCGCCGCGTTGTGTCACCTCGATGCCGATGCGCGCGCCGATCTGACCGCAAGGACCGACGCCCTGGCGGGTAAGGGCATGCGCGTGCTCGCCGTAGCCCGCGCCGCACACCGCGGCGAGACATGGCCGGAGACGCAGGACGACTTCGATTTTCATCTGCTTGGTCTCGTGGGGCTGGCGGACCCGCTTCGGCCCAGCGTGGTCGAGGCGGTGGCCGAATGCCGCACGGCCGGCATCCGCGTCGTGATGATCACCGGCGACTACCCAGCCACCGCCGCCGCCATTGCGCGCCAGGCGGGGCTGGACGCCGAGACCATCGTGACCGGCGAGACGCTCTCCGCCATGGACGACACGACGCTGGCGGCGCAGGCGCGCAGCACCACCGTGTTCGCGCGCATCATGCCGGAGCAGAAGCTCCGCATCGTGGCCGCCCTGAAGGCGGATGGCGAGATCGTCGCCATGACAGGTGATGGCGTGAACGACGCGCCGTCGCTCAAGGCCGCGCATATCGGCATCGCCATGGGCGGGCGCGGCACCGATGTGGCGCGCGAGGCGTCGTCGCTCGTGCTGCTGGATGATGACTTCGGCTCGATCGTCGCAGCCGTGCGCCTGGGGCGGCGCGTCTTCGACAATCTGCGCAAGTCGATGGGGTTCATCATCGCGATCCACGTACCCATCGCGGGTCTCGCGCTGCTGCCGCTGATCTTCGGGCTGCCGATCCTGCTCTGGCCGATGCACATCGCGTTCCTGGAGATGGTGATCGACCCTGTCTGTACCCTGGTCTTCGAGGCCGAGACGGAGGAAGAGGGCATCATGCAGCGTCCGCCGCGCGATCCCGTGGCGCCGCTCTTCTCGGCCTCGCTGCTCGGCTGGAGTGTGGTGCAGGGCATGGTCGTGCTGGCGTTGACGGCGGGCATCTTCGTATTCGCACTTGATCGCGGCATGCCCGAGCAGGAGGCCAGATCGCTGACCTTCGTCGCCCTCGTGCTTGGCATCGTCAGCTTGATCTTCGTGAACCGGTCCTTCAGCGCCTCGATCATCACGGCGTTTCGGCGACGCAACGCGGCACTGCGCTGGGTGATGCTGATCGTGACGGGCATGCTCGGGGTCACGCTGCTCGTCCCCTTCGTGCAGCGGATGTTCCGCTTCGGACCGCTGCATGGCGATGATCTGGCAGTGACGGTCGCGGCGGGCCTTCTGGCCATCATCATCCTCGAGGTGCTGAAGCCGCACTGGCGCAAGCGCCTGATGACATGATGCCGCACTGGTGCAATCTCGCGGACCGCGCTGGGCGTCGGGCTGCGGGATGGCCTGGGGCAAGAGCGCCGTAATTTCCGCTGCTCTGGGTAAGCGGATCCAGTCACGGCAGCCGCCGCTTCGCCACCTGCACCGCCAGTGGCGCTGCGACGAGGTCGACCGTCGAAGCGCTGACGTTGCGCGCGGTCACGCGCACGCTGGTGTTCGACCACGCTTGGCAGTCCAGCACGAAGGCGATGCTGCTGGTGTCGAGCGACGCGTCGGCGAAGTCGCCCCTCCGCGCCCCGGGCACCGTGACGTCGACGTTCGCCGTCGCGCCGGGGCCGAGGCTCGGCGGGTCCCAGCTGGTCTCCAGCGCCAGCGTCCGCGTCCCGGCCGGCACTCAGGGGGCAGCCGTAGAGGATCGCCGGGGCGTCCTCCGGCAGGCCGTAGAGCCGCAGCGCCTCGAGCTCGATCTGCCCGTCGAAGCCGATGATGCCGATCTGCGCGAAGGCGACGCCTCTGCTCACGCCCCCCACTGAAACCGCAGAAAGCTGCGGCTCGGATCATTGTTGTAGGAGATGCGCCCGAACGTCGCGCTCGGGCCGCAGACGACACGGAACTGGTGGCCGGGCGAGACCGCGAGGGTGACTTCCGGCACATCGAGCGTCTGGTCCGCCGTGTCGCCGGGGTGGAAGCCCGTGGCTTCACTGACGGTCGTCCAGGTCGAGCCGGCGTTCGTGCTCCGCTCGAGGCGGGCATAGATCGTGCCCGCGGGTGATCCGCCGAGCCCGTCCTGCATGACGCGCGCCCAGATGCGTGCGGAGGCCACGCCGGCTGGCACGGTGATGGTGCTGCTCGCTGATCCGAAGACGTTGAGGGTGCCCAGGTTCGCGCGCTGCTGCGCCAGCCCGAGGTAGTGGTCGGCACCTGGCGCGCGACGCGTGCGACCACGCAGGACGTGACCGAGCAGGAGGTGCTGCTGGCGCTGGAGCGGATTGAGCCCCTCTGGGACGAGCTCTTCCCCGCCGAACGGGCGCGCATCGTGCGGCTGCTGGTGGACCGGGTCGACGTCCGAGCCGAGGGCGTTGCCGTGCGGTTGCGGCTGGATGGGCTCGGCGGCCTTGTGCGCGACCTCGCCGCCCGGGCCCCCGAGGCCGCAAGGGCTGCGGCATGAGTGAGCAGGCGCAGACGCTGACGGTCGTCATCCCGCTCCGGGTGAAGCCGCGCGGCGGGCGGAAGGCGATGGTCACGCCCGGCATGCTGGTACTGGAGCGCCAGCAGGACATCACGCTCATCAAGGCGGTCGCGCGCGCGTTCCGGTGGCGCAGGATGCTGGAGACCGGCCAGTTCGCCACGATCAAGGACTTGGCTGCGGCCGAGAATATCAATTTGTCCTATGTCTCGCGCGTGCTGCGGCTGACGCTGCTGGCGCCGGACATCGTCGAGGCCATCCTCGATGGGAGGCAGCCGGAGGGGATGACGCTGCCGGCGCTGATGAATCCGCTTCCGACGGAATGGGTGAGGCAATAGGCCGAGGGGCTGACCTAGCTAAGGCTAGGACTGGGGTTCTGAAGCTTGTCCTAGGCCAGTCCAGTTGGCGAGGGTGGAGAGCAGACGGCGGGGTGGGGCGTAGTTGAAGCGCCATTCGCATTCGGCGAGGA
>NZ_JAPSMD010000331.1 GCF_027856955.1 Falsiroseomonas oryzae
GGCGTTGGCCTGCCGCGTGGCGTCGCGCAGCGCGGCAACGGCGCGGCCGATGGCGCCCAACTCGTCGCGGCGCGTCGTGCAGGGCACGTCGGTGTCGAGCCGGCCCGCGGCCAGCTCGTTGAGGCTGGCCGCCAGCCCGCCCAGCGGGCGCAGCGTCCGGCGCAGCAGCCACCACAGCAGCACGCCGGCAACCAGCAGCACCGCCACGCCGGCGATCGACGCCGTGCGGATCGCCTGCGCCTGCATGGCGGCGACCTCGTCCAGCGGCAGCCCGACGAAGAGGATGCCGAGCGTCCGGCCGTTCTCACCGAGGATGGGCTCGTAGATCGTCAGGTAGGGACGGCCCAGGATCGCCGCCTCGCCACGGAAGGCCTCGCCGCGGCGGATCGCATCCCGCACTGGCCCGGCCGCCAGATTGGTGCCGACCGCACGCCCGCCATTGGGTCCAGGGATGTTGGTGGCGATCCGGGTCTCGCCCGCGAAGATGGTGGCGACGCCGCCGCCCACCGCCGTAACGCGGTCGGGGATGGCGTTGTTGCCGTTCAGCGGTCGCCCGCCGACCAGCAGCTGATCGCCCTCAAGCCGCCACCCGCTGCCGAGGTCGCCGAGCATCAGGCGCATCAGGCGCAGGTTGCTCTCCAGCTGCTGCGCCGCCATCGCGCGGGCGCGTTCGCTGGTGTCGGCGACCTTCATGGTGACGAGCGCGGCGAGGCCGCCGGCCAGGGCGAGCAGGCAGATCCCGAGGATGCGTCCGCGCACCCCGAGCCGCGACGACGCAGCGCCGGGCAAGCCGATCCTGGCGAACATGACGGGTCTTCCTCTTCCTGCCTGGAGGACGGCACTTGCCCTGACCGGCATGAAGGGTTCGTGAAGTCCGCCCCCGCGACAGGGCCGCTCGCGGAACGAGCCGGCGAAGCGACGCGTCCCCGGCCGGCTCAGCCGGCTGCACCGCTCACATGAAGCCGGGATTGCTCGGCTGGTAGCACGACCAGGTCCCGAATGGCCGGCTGGAGAGCAGCACGAAGGGCTCGTCGATCCGGAAGCCGAGCGCAAACGCGGCGGCAAGCGTCCCATCCGCCCGGCCCGCGACGATCATGGAGATCTGCTCCGACCCGATCTCCAGTGCGCCGCGCAGGACGGCCTTGAGGGCTTCCGCCGTATCGGTGCCCGGCGCGACGGCGAGCGGGCCGATGTGACCTGTCGGCGACACATAGGCGTAGCCCACGGGTCGCCCTGCCTGCTCGATGCGGAACGCCCGCGCCGCGATCCCGCCCAGCAGGAAGGCGTGGTGCGACCCGCGATGGAAGCCCAGCACCTCCTCGTCGATCCCGCTCAGCCAGTCGCGCGATGCCGGCCAGGGCTCGATCGGCGCCACCTCCAGCCCCGCGGCGCCCAGGCGCTCAGCCACGACCCGGGCCGGCGCGACCAGGCGCAGGAGCGGCTCGCGCGGGTAGAGCCCGTTGCGGATGTAGAGCGCCGTGGATGTCGTGTTGTAGGCCATGGTGATCAGCGCAAGGTTCTCCGCGCCGTTCTCCCGGGCATGGTGCAGGGTCCGGGCCATCAGCCCCTGGCCGATGCCCTGCGACTGCTCGCCGGGCCGCACGAAGAGCTGCGCGAGAAACCAGAAGCGCTGCCGCATCCAGGAGAACGCGAAGCCCCGCAACGCGCCCTCCGCCTCCGCGACCCAGAGGCTCGAGGTGGGCTCGGTGAGCGAGAAGGCCTGGAACAGCGGCGGACCCAGCGCGATGCTGGCCGGCAAGCCATGCCGGACGCGCACGTCGTTGTAGGCGTCCTGGACGATGCGTGTCGCCGGTCCGAGGTCCTCTTCCGTCGCTGGCCTGGTGGTGACCTGCATGCGCCGCCTCGTCCGTGCACATCGGAGGCATGCAGCTATGCCGGCGGACGGCGCCACACGGAAGCACGCAGTGCGGCGGCGCTCGTCACGTCAGCTTGCGTCGGCGCCGTTCCGCCGGTGCCCGCGCCTCCGGCGAAACCGGTGGAGGGGGAAGCTCAGCCAGCCCCCAGGGCCCAGAGCAGCACGCCCTTCTGGGCGTGCAGGCGGTTCTCCGCCTCGTCGAAGACAACGCTCTGCGGGCCGTCCATCACCTCGTCGGTGATCTCCTCGCCGCGATGCGCCGGCAGGCAGTGCATCACGATCGCGTCCGCAGCGGCCTGCCGCAGCAGCGCGGCGTTCAGCTGGTAGGGCGCCAGCAGGTTGTGGCGGTTCACCGTGGCCGCGTCCGGCTTCTCGTCGGACATGCTGACCCAGGTGTCAGTGACGACGCAGCGCGCATCCTTCACAGCCGCGACGGGGTCGTTGGTCAGCTCGATGCGCGCGCCTTCCTTGCGCGCCCAGGCGATCAGCTCGGCGGGTGGGGCGAGCTCGGGCGGGGTGGCGACGCGCAGCGTGAAGCCGAAGCGCGCCGCGGCCTGGATGAAGCTCTGCGCGACGTTGTTGCCGTCGCCGGTCCAGGCGACAACCTGGCCCGCGATGGCGCCGCGATGCTCCTCGAAGGTCATCACGTCGGCCATGATCTGGCAGGGATGCGACACGTCGGTCAGGCCGTTGATCACCGGCACCGTTGCGTGCTCCGCCAGCTCGCGGATCTTCGCCACGTTGTCGGTGCGCAGCATGATCGCATCCACATAACGCGAGAGCACGCGCGCGGTGTCGGCCGGCGTCTCCCCGCGGCCGAGCTGCATGTCCCGCGACGACAGCACGACGACATCACCGCCCAGCTGGCGGATGCCGACCTCGAAGGAGACCCGGGTCCGGGTGGAGGGCTTTTCGAAGATCAGCGCCACCGACTTGCCGGCCAGCGGCTTGCCGGGCAGGGCGCCGCGCTTGGCCTGCAGGCCGAGATCCAGCATCCGGCGCAGCGTCGCCGCATCGTGATCCATGATCTCGAGGAAGTGGCGGGGGGATGCGCTCCCCCCGCCCGCCACCTTCAAGGCAGCGCTCATTGCGCCGCGGCCTTCGCGCTGTCCGGCGACACGCGCAGGCAGGCGCGGTCGAGCAGCGACACCGCCTCGTCGGCCTCCGCATCGGTGATGATCAGCGGCGGGGCCAGGCGCAGCACGTTCATGCCTGCCGCGACCGTCAGCAGCCCTTCCGCAGCCGCGGCGTCCTGCAGCGCGCTGTTGGTCACGGCGTCGCGCAGCCTGATGCCCAGCAGCAGACCCGCGCCGCGCACGCCCTCGATCACGTCGGGGTGGCGCCGCGCCAGGCCTTCCAGCCCGCGCCAGAGATGGCGCGCCACGCGGTCCACACCGTCCAGGAAGCCGGGCGCCAGGATCACGTCGAGCACTGCGTTGCCCGCGGCGCAGGCCAGCGGGTTGCCGCCATAGGTCGTGCCGTGCGTGCCGGGCTTGAGGTGCTTCGCGACATGCTCCTTCGCGAAGACGGCGCCGAGCGGGAACCCGCCGCCGATCCCCTTGGCGGAGGACATCACATCGGGCTCGATCCCCGCCCACTGGTGGGCCCAGAGCTTGCCGGAGCGCCCCATGCCGGTCTGCACCTCGTCGAGCGCGAGCAGCAGGCCGAACTCGTCGCAGGCGGCGCGCAGGTCGCGCAGGAATTGCAGCTCCGCCGGGCGAACGCCGCCCTCGCCCTGGATCGGCTCGATCATGATGCCGGCGGTCTGCGGCGTGATCGCGTCGCGCACCGCGTTCATGTTGCCGAACGGCACGTGGTCGAAGCCCTCCACCGGCGGGCCGAAGCCGGCCAAGTATTTCGCGTTCCCGGTCGCGGCGATCATCGCCAGGGTCCGGCCGTGGAAGGCGCCCTCGAAGCAGATCATGCGGAAGCGCTCGGGGTGGCCGTTCTCGGCGTGGTACTTGCGGACGGCCTTCACCATGCCCTCGTTCGCCTCGGCGCCCGAGTTGCAGAAGAAGACGCTGTCCGCGAAGCAATTTGCGACGTGCCGCCGCGCCAACTCCTCGGCCTGCGGCACCCGATACAGGTTGGAGACGTGCATCACCCGCGCCGCCTGCTCGGCGATCGCCTTGACCAGGTGGGGATGGCCATGGCCGAGGCTGCTGGTCGCGATGCCCGCGCCGAAGTCGAGGAATCGTCGCCCATCCGATGCCCAGAGACGCGCACCCTCGCCCCGTTCGAAGGCGAGGTCGGCGCGGGCGTAGTTCGGCATCAGGGCGGGGATCACGGCGTCCTCGCTTCCTCCAGCTCCGCGCGGCCGGTGGACGGGATGCCCCGGCGGGCGCAGAAGCCGATGAAAATGCCCGAGAAGGCGCGAGGGGTCAAAACGGTTGGCCGTCGCCTGCCATGCCGCAGGCGGAACCCTCCCCCGCGCTGGCGAGGGAGGGATGCCGTTCAGCGCTGCGGCACGCCCCCGCTGTTCGAGGGATACGCACCGGAGGTGTTGGAGCCCGTGGTCCGGTCCCAGGCGCGTTCCGCCGCCGTGCCGGGCGGGTTGGCACGCGTGCCGTCGGACTGCCCGGGATACGCGCCGGAGGTGTTGGTACCGGCCGCCCGGTCCAGCGTCCGGCTGGCCGCCGTGCCCGAGGGGTTGTTGCCGGTGCCGTCGGCGCTGGTGCGCGGGCTGTCCGTGGCGCGGTCATAGGCGCGCTGCGTCGCGGTGGAGGGCGGGTTGCCCGCGCGCCCGTCATTCGGGTTGGCGCAGGCAACGACGGGCAGCGCGAACAGCGCCGCCAGGATCAGGCGGTTCATGTAGGGTTCCTTGCGTTCTTGAATGATGGGGCGCCCCTGGTCGGAGAGACCCGGGGCGCCGAGGGTCCTGGGCCGTCAGCCGCGCCGTCCGCCGTCCTCGTAGCGATACTCCGGCAGACTCTGCAGGCTGTCCTTGGTCGCGCCCTGCAGCGTCCAGCGATCGCGGTCGCCCGCATGCTGCAGCCGCTCGTACGGCACCGCGACGAGGCGCGCCCCGATGCCGAGGAAGCCGCCAACCGACAGGATGGCCACCGGCTGGCCCCCGCCCGGCGGGACGATGATGTCGTCCACCTCGCCGATGCTCTCGTTGTTCTCGTTGTAGACGGTGGACCCGATCACCTTGCTGGCGCGGCGCCCGCCCTGCATCCGCGCGCTGTCCACTGCCATCGAACCGGTGGTCGCGCCGGTCGCTGCCGTGCCGGGCGCCGTCGTACCGGTTGCGGTCGTGCCGGTCGTGGTCCTACCGGTCGCGGCGCCTGGGCGCCCGTCATTGGTGCCGGAGGTGTTCGTGCCCGTCGCGCGGTCCAATGCCCGCTCGGCGGCGGTGCCGGGCGGGTTGTTGCCGGTGCCGTCCGGATCGGTGCGATTGCCCGTCACTGCATCCGCCCCGCGCTGGGTCGCGGTGGAGGGCGGGTTGCCTGGCGTGCCGTCGCGCGGGTTGGCCTGGGCGGTCACGCCGCCGCGCGCATCATTGCCGGTGCTGGGATTGCCCGCGCTCGCGCCCGGGGCGCCGGGTGCCGCGGCACGGCCGCCACCGGCCGCGCCCTGCTGCGGCGTGGTCTGGTTGGTGCCCTGCATCTGGCTGCTACCGCCTGTATTGGCCTGGCCGAAGGCCAGCATGGGTGCCACGCAGAGAGCCGCGGCGGTGGTCATCAACAGAACGTGCTTCGTGCCAGCCATGACGTGTCCTCTCCTGACGATTCCGGATGCCGCCTGAACGCCCGCCGGCCCGATGCGGTTGCGCCAGCGAAGCGGGTGGGGTCGGCCTCGCCTTGCAAGGCGGGCACGGCGTGGCAGAAGGGCGCCATGCCAAGAGACAGGCGCCCGCCGGGACCCCGCCCCGCCGGCCCACCCCCCGACGAGGCGCGGCTGGCCGAGGTCGCACTGGCGCATCTCGCCCGCTTCGCCGCGACCGAGGCCGGCCTGCGGCGCGTCCTGAGCCGCCGCGTCGATCGCTGGGCGCGCGCGGCCGAGGCCGAGGGACACGATGACGTGGCCAGCCATGCCGCAGCCGCGAAGG
>NZ_JAPSMD010000332.1 GCF_027856955.1 Falsiroseomonas oryzae
TGCGACGCCGCCCGCGGCACCGGCGGCAGCGGCGCGCGGGGCATGGCGACCGGGGCGGACTGCCCGCGCGGCGCGATCACCACCGCCGCATCCGCCGGCACCACCGTGCTGCGCAGGGGCTGCGCCACTCCCGCGCCGGTCGGCAGCAGGATCAGCAGCGCGGCAATCCGGGCGCGAAGACGCATGACGAAATGCTACTGCAAGGCGATACGACCAAGCCAGCGAAATGATGTCAGCGGCCCAGCATGCTCCGCGCGACGATCAGCCGCATGATCTCGTTGGTGCCTTCGAGGATGCGGTGCACGCGCAGGTCGCGCACGATCTTCTCGATGCCGTAGTCGGCCAGGTAGCCGTAGCCGCCCAGCAGCTGCAGCGCCTCGTCCGCCACGCGGAAGCCGGTGTCGGTCGCGAAGCGCTTGGCCATCGCGCAGAAGGCGGTGGCGTCGGGCGCCTTCGCGTCCAGCTTGGCGCAGGCGCGCCAGAGCAGGGTGCGCGCCGCTTCCAGCTCGGTCTGCATGTCGGCCAGGCGGAACTGCGTGGCCTGGAACCGCGCCACCTCCTGCCCGAAGGCCTTGCGCTCACGCACGTAGCCCAGCGCGATGTCCAGCGCGCGCTGAGCGCCGCCGAGGCTGCAGGCGCCGATGTTGAGCCGCCCGCCATCCAGCCCCTGCATGGCGAAGCGGAAGCCCTGCCCTTCCTCGCCCAGCAGCGCCTCCGCCGGCACGCGCGCATCCTCGAAGATCACCTGGCGCGTCGGCTGGGCGTTCCAGCCCATCTTCTTCTCGTTCGCGCCGAAGGAGAGGCCGGGCGTATCTTTCGGCACCAGCAGCGCGGAGATGCCGTTCGCCCCCGGCCCGCCGGTGCGCACCATGGTCAGGTAGAGGTCGGAGGCGCCGGCGCCGCTGATGAACTGCTTCACGCCGTTCAGCACGTAGCCCTGGTTGTCGCGAGTGGCACGGGTGGACAGCGCCGCGGCGTCGCTGCCGGCGCCGGGCTCGGTCAGGCAGTAGCTGGCGATCCTGTCCATGCCGACCAGTTGCGGCAGCCATTCCGCGCGCTGCGCGTTGCTGCCGAAGCGGTCGATCATCCAGGCGACCATGTTGTGGATGGAGAGGAAAGCGGAGGTGGTGGGGCAGCCGGTCGCCAGCGCCTCGAACACCACCGCGGCGTCGAGCCGCGTCAGACCCGCGCCGCCGCTCTCCTCCCGCACATAGAGTGCGGCCATGCCGAGCGCGGCGGCTTCGCGCATCGCCTCGACGGGGAAGTGCTTCGTCTCGTCCCATTCCTGCGCATGCGGCGCCAGGCGGTCGCGGGCGAAGGCCAGCGCCGTCTCGCGCAACTCGCGCGTGGCCTCGGGCAGGTCGAAGACGACATCGTCGAGCGGCATGGCGTTCTCCCGGCCGCCGACTATAGCCGCGCCGCGATCTCCTGCCAGCGGGCGCGCGTCCTCTCGACGTTGCGCGCCTTGATCGGGCCGAAGCCCTTGATGCCCGAGGCCGCCTCCGCCCACTCGCAAACCGTGGCGTGCGTCGCGGGCGAGAGCTTCGGCAGCATCGCCTCGATCGTCGCGCGATACTCCTCGATCAGCGCGCGCTCCATCCGCCGCTCCTCGGTGCGGCCGAAGGGGTCGAGCGGGGTGAAGCGCAGCGCCTTGCCGCGCCGCAGAAGGCCCATCGCCGTCAGCATCCAGGGGCCGAAGCGGCGCTTCCTCGGCAGGCCGGTGTTCGGGTCGTCCTTCGAGATGATGGGCGGCGCCAGGTTCATCTCGATCCGCGGGCTGCCGGCGAAGTCGTGCGCCAGCTGCGCCTTCCATTCTGGCAGGCTGTGCAGCCGGGCCACCTCGTACTCGTCCTTGAAGGCCATCAGCCGGTGCATCTGCACGGCCACCGCGCGCGACAGCCGCTCCGCGCCCGGCACCGCCAGCTGCTCCGCGACCCTTACCTTCTCCACGAAGGCGGCGTAGCGCTTCGCATAGCGCCGGTTCTGGTACTGGGTCAGGTCGAGCATGCAGCGCGCCACGATCTCGTCCAGCGTTTCCGGGCGGGCCGGCGCCGCATCGGGCTGCGTCAGCGCCGCACGCCGGCCGAGCGCGAAGGCGGCCAGGTTGCGCTCCACCTGCGCGCCGTTCAGGCGGATGGCCTGCTCGATCGCGGCGGAGGAGACGGGCACCAGCCCGCGCTGGAAGGCCGCGCCCAGCAGCCAGATGTTGACGTAGATCGCATCGCCGAGCGCCTCGATCACCTCGGCGCCGGCGTGCAGCGGATGCACCTCCTTCGCCGCCGCGCGCAGGCTGCCGAGCATTGCTTCCGCGTCGTAGCGGGTGGAGGTGTCGCGCACGAATTGCGCGGTAGGCTGCAGGTCGGCATTGACGATGGCCGCGGTGCGCCGCGGGCCGAGCAGCGGGCGCGCGTTGCGCCCATGCGCCACCACCATGTCGGAGGCGAGCAGCAGGTCCGCCTGGCCCGCGCCGATGCGCGGCGCGGGGATGCTGTCCTCGGTCGCGCCGGGCCGGCCGATGCGCAGCTGCACATAGACGCCGCCGCCCTTCTGCGCGAAGCCCAGCGTGTCCACGCTGCGCGAGGGACGGCCATCGACATGCGCCGCCATCGCCAGGATCTGCCCGAGCGCCGTGACGCCCTGCCCGCCGACGCCGGCCAGCAGCAGGTTCCAGGCGCGGCCATCCACCGGCTCCGGCAGCGCCGGCTCGGGCAACGTGCCCTCCACCGCGGCGACTGGCTTCGGCTTCGCCGGCTCCGCGCCGACCAGCGTCACGAAGGACGGGCAGAAGCCCTGCACGCAGGAGAGGTCCTGGTTGCAGGCGCTCTGGTCGATATGGCGCTTGCGGCCCCAGGGCGTCTCCAGCGGCTCCACCGCGATGCAGTTGGAGACGCGGGAGCACTCGCCGCAATCCTCGCAGACGCGGGGGTTGATCACCGCGCGCCGCTCGGCCTGCGCGGCCTTGCCGCGCTTGCGCTTGCGGCGACGTTCCGTCGCGCATTCCTGGTCGTAGATCAGCGCGGTGACGCCGGGGACCTCGCGCAGCATGCGCTGCACCGCGTCGAGCTCCGCGCGCGGGTGGAAGGTGACGCCCGCCGGCATCTCCGGGTCGCCCTGGTGGCGGTCCGGGTCGTCGGCGACGACGGCGATGCGCTGCACGCCTTCCGCGCGGATCTGGGCGGCGATGCGCGGCACGCCGGGATCGCCTTCCACCGCCTGGCCGCCGGTCATGGCGACGGCGGAATTCACCAGCACCTTGTAGGTGATGCTCGCCTTCGCCGCGACCGCGGCGCGCAACGCCAGGCTGCCGGAATGCGACCAGGTGCCGTCGCCGATATTGGCGAAGACATGCGCCTCCTCCGTGAAGGGCGCGATGCCGATCCAGGGCACGCCCTCGCCGCCCATCTGGGTGTAGGACGCCGTCTCGCGCTCCGGCATCTTGGTGACGAGCCAGTGGCAGCCGATGCCGGCCAGGCCGCGCGAGCCCTCCGGCACGCGCGTGGACGTGTTGTGCGGGCAGCCCGGGCAGAAGAAGGGGTCGCGGCTGGCCAGCGGCTCCGCCGCGCCGCGCTCCAGCTCCTCCAGCTCGCGCAGGCGGGCGGACAGCGCCTCGGTGCGCAGCGCCTGGGGCAGGCGCATCGCCAGCGCGCGCAGCACCTGGGCCGAATCCAGCTCGGCCAGCTCGGACAGCAGCGGCGCGCCGCGCTCGTCGCGCTTGCCGACGATGCGCGGCCGCTCGGCAAGCGGGTAGAGCGCCTCCTTCAGCTGTGGCTCGAGGAAGGCGCGACGGTCCTCGATGACCAGCACCTCCTCCAGCCCGCGGGCGAAGCTTCGCGCCGCCTCGGCGTCCAGCGGCCAGGCGAGCCCCACCTTCCAGACGCGCAGGCCGTTCTGCCGCGCGAAGTCGGGCGAGATGCCGGCATCGGCCAGCACCTGGCGCAGCGTGGCGAAGGCCTTGCCGCGCACCACGATGCCGAAGCGGGCGTTCGGGCTGTCCACCACGATGCGGTCGAAGCCGTTGGCACGCGCGAAGGCGACTGCGGCGGGCAGGCGGTGCAGCCGCACCCGCCGCTCCTGCGCCAGCGCCGTGTCGGGGATGCGGATGTTGAGCCCGTCCGGCGGCAGGTCCAGGCCGGTGGGCTCGACGGTGGCATAGGCGGCCGGGTCCACGCGCAGGGTCTGCGCGGCGTCCATCGTCTCGGCGACGCATTTCAGCCCGACCCAGGCGCCGGAGAAGCGCGACAGCGCCAGGCCCTTCACGCCGAACTCCAGCACCTCCGCCACCTCGGCGGGGTCGAGGACGGGGATCTCCAGGTCCTGGAACGTGACCTCGCAGCCGGAGGTGACGGTGGAGGACTTGGCCGCCGGGTCGTCGCCCGACAGGGCCAGCACGCCGCCCCTCGGCGCGGTGCCGGCGAAGTTGCCGTGGCGCAGCGCATCGCCCGCGCGATCGGTGCCCGGGCCCTTGCCATACCAGATGCCGAACACGCCCTCGTGCCGCGCGCCCGGCGAAAGCTGGACCTGCTGGCTGCCCCAGACCGCGGTGGCGGCCAAATCCTCGTTCAGGCCGGGGGTGAACACGACGTTGGCGGCGGCAAGGCGCGCCGCCTGCTTCTCCAGTTCCTTGTCGTAGCCGCCGAGCGGCGAGCCGCGGTAGCCGCTGATGAAGCCGGCGGTGTTCCAGCCCAGCGCGGCGTCGATCTCCCGCCGCAGCAGCGGCAGGCGCACCAGCGCCTGGATGCCGGTGAGCACCACGGGCTCGGCCGCGGCATTCCACTTGTCTTCGAGGCTCGCTTCGGGGCGCTGCAGACTGCCCATCGCGACGGCTCCCTTACCCATTCCCGGACTATGGAAAGGCTAGGCCGGGCTTGCCAGAGGGTGCTTCCGTATTCTGTTGTGCAGCGCCGAAGATTCGGAAGGAGCTTCTGGGATGGACGCGATCGACAGGAAGATCCTTCGGACCCTCTCGCGCCAGGGGCGACTGAGCAACACGGAGCTGGCGGAGGCCGTCGGCCTCTCCCCCTCCCCCTGCTGGACGCGGGTGAAGCGCCTGGAACAGGCCGGAGTCATCAAGGGCTATGCCGCGCTGCTGGACCAGGCGGCGCTCGGCCTGCCCGACACGGTCTTCATCGAGGTGATGATGGAGCGCCACGACCAGGACAGCCTGCGCCGCTTCGAGGAGACGGTGATGGCCATCCCGGAGGTGCTGGAATGCCACCTGGTGACGGGCGAATACGACTACATGATCAAGGCCGCGGTCGGCGGCACGGCGGGCTACGAGAAGCTGCTGCGCGACCGGCTCTACCGGCTGCCCGGCGTGCGCCACACCCGCACCAGCTTCGCGCTGCGCTGCCTGAAGCGCGAACTGTCGCCCGTGCCGGAGTGACCGGCACGGGCGGATCCGGGTTCAGGCCGGCGGCAGCACGCGAATGTCGGCGGTCTCCACCAGCACGACGTCCACCATCGTGCCCGGGCTCAGCCGGCGGATGAACTGGCGCATGCCAGGATCCTGCACGCGCACGGTACGCTGCGCGCCGTCCGGATCGGTGAAGGTCACGGTGTTGCGGCCGAGATCGATGCCGTCCACGCGCACCCGCGTCCGGGTTCCTTCGCTGATGCTGGCGGCGGGGCGCTGGCCGGGCGCGGCGCGGGTGGCGACCACGGCGCTGCCGGTCGGCGCAGCGCCATCCGCCGGGGCCATCGCCGCGACGACGGCATCCGTCACGCGGATGACCACCCGATCGCCCGGCTTGATCTGCGCGAGGTTGCGGACCTGCGGGCCGGCCTTGATCGTCGCGAGGCGGCCACTCTGCGAGCCGGCGTCGCCGCGCAGCAGCACGGACCGCTCGGTCATGTTGACCGTCTCGACCACGGCCGTGCGCTCGGCGGTGGTGGCGACGGCGGCGGCCTGCGGCGCGGCG
>NZ_JAPSMD010000333.1 GCF_027856955.1 Falsiroseomonas oryzae
GCCGCGGGCCGAGGCGATCCTCGCCCTGCCCGGCGTGCTGCGGGCCGAGCAGGCCGAGCCGGACGAGGCGGCGGAGGAGGCGAAGCGCGCCATGCTCGCCGCCGCCTTCGACGCCGCGCTGGCCGGCCTCGCCGCCTCCCGCGCGCGGGAGGGGGCGCAACTGGAGAAGATCCTCGGCGCGCTGCTCGACGAGATCGCGACCCTGCGCGAAGCCGCGGCCGGCGAGGCGGCGAACCAGCCCGAGGCGCAGCGCCAGCGCCTGATGGAGAACCTGTCCCGGCTGCTCGGCGAAGGCGATGTGCGCGCCCGCGTCAGCGAGGAACGGCTGGCGCAGGAGGTCGCGATGCTGGCGCAGCGGTCCGACGTGCGGGAGGAGCTGGACCGGCTCGCTGCCCATGTCGCGGAGGCGCGGCGGCTGGTGTCCGGCGGCGACGCCATCGGCCGCAAGCTGGAGTTCCTCACCCAGGAATTCGTGCGGGAGGCGAACACGCTGTGCTCGAAATCCGCCAGCGTCGGGCTGACGCGGCTCGGGCTGGAGCTGAAGGCCGCGATCGAGCGCCTGCGCGAGCAGGCGGCGAATGTGGAGTGAGTGACGCGATGACGCGCCGCGGCGTCTGCCTCGTCCTCGCCTCCGCGCCCGGCGTCGGCAAGACCAGCGTCTCCCGCGCGCTGCTGGAGATGGAGCCCGACCTGTCGCTGTCGATCAGCGCCACCACGCGCGCGCGCCGCCCGGGCGAGTTGGACGGCGTGCACTACTTCTTCCGCAGCCAGGCCGAGTTCGACGCGATGGTGGAGCGCGGCGAGCTGCTGGAATACGCCCGCTTCCTGGACCGTTCCTACGGCACGCCGCGCGGGCCGGTGGAGGCGGCGCTGGAAGCGGGCCGGGACGTGCTGTTCGACATCGAGTGGCAGGGCCACCGGCAGCTGCGCGACAGGCTGCCCGGCGACGTCGTCGGCGTGCACCTGCTGCCGCCCTCCATCGCGGAGCTGGAACGCCGCCTGCGCGGCCGCGCGCAGGAGAGCGAGGCGGAGATCGCGCGCCGCCTGGATGTCGCGCGGGCGGAAATCGCGCACTGGTCGGACTTCGACCACGTGGTGGTGAACCGCGACTTCGACCGCACCGTCGCCGAGGTCCGCGCCATCCTGCACGCCGCGCGCAGCACACGGGCGCGGCAGCCCTGGCTGGCGGAGTTCGTGGAGGGGTTGTTGAAGACCTGATGCGCCGTGCCGCCCCCATACCGGCCCTCCCCCGCAGGCGGGGGAGGGAGATGGCGGCCCTCCCCCGCCTGCGGGGGAGGGTTGGGTGGGGGCCGCGCCACCTCCTCCGCCGCGCCTGACATCGCATGTCCACGATCCTGGAGGTCGTTGCGCCGGTCTTCGCGCTGATCGCCCTCGGCTACGGTGCGGCGCGCTGGCGCTTCGTGGACGAGGCGGCATTCCGCGCCCTCGCGCTGTTCGTCTTCGCCCTTGCCGCGCCGGCGCTGCTGTTCTCCGGCGGCACGCGGCCCAGCGAGGGCGGCGCGGGTGCCGCCGTCGCGATCATGGCCGGCTCGCTGCTGGTCTATGCCGCGTCGCTGCTGCTCGGCCGGCGCCTGCTGCGCATGTCGCTGGCGGAAGCCGGCCTCTTCGCCCTGGCCTGCGTCTTCGGCAACTCCGTGATGATGGGCATCCCCGTCATCATCGCCGCCTACGGCCCGGCCGGCGTGCCGCCGATGCTCGCCATCGTCGGCGTGCAGACGATCGTGCTGCTGGGGCTGGCCACCATCGTCGCGGAGATCGGGCTGGCCGCCGCCGCGCCCTGGGGGCGCGTGCTGCGCGCGACGGTGGCGGGCGTGGGGCGCAACCCCGTGCTGATCTCCGTCGTGCTGGCGATGCTGTGGAACCTGTTCGGCCTGCCGGTGCCTGACGTGCTGCGCCGCACGCTGGACCTGCTCGGCGCTGCCTCCCCGCCGGTCGCGCTGTTCTGCCTGGGCGGGTCGCTCTTCGGCCTCTCCGCCGCCGCGCTGTGGAAGGAGACGGCGCTGATCGCCGCGATCAAGCTGCTGCTGCTGCCCGCCGTGGTCTTCGCCGTCGCGCTGCTGCTGCCCCTGACACCGGCCGAGCGCGCGGTCGCAGTGACCATGGCCGCGCTGCCCACCGGCGCCAACGCCTTCATCCTCGCGCGCCGCTACGAGACGGGCGCCGACCGGTCCGGCAGCGCGGTGGTGCTGACCACGGCGCTGTCGGTGCTGACGCTCTCCGTGCTGATCGGCCATTTCCGGGACACACTGCCATGACGATCGTGATCGAGCCCGGCTGGGCCTGGGATGCGGAGAACGGCCTCCGCAGCGGCGTCCATGTCGTCATCCGCGACGGCATGGTCGCCGACGTCCTGCGCGAACGCCCCACCCTGGACGCGGAGCGCATCGTGGCGCCGGACGCGCTGCTGCTGCCCGGCCTGGTCAACCTGCACAACCACGCGCTCTCCGCGCCGCTGTTCCGCGGCCTGGCCGACGACATCGCGCCGGGCGACATCCCCGGCCACATCGTCTTCTCCCTGCTCATGCCGCTCGGCGACGTCGCCGCCGCCGTGATGACGGAGGAGGAGATCGGCGACGCGGCCGAGATGGCGCTGCTGGAAGGGCTGCGCAGCGGCATGACCGGCCTGCTCGACGTCTACCGCGTCGCCCAATGGCCTTTCATCGAGCGCGCGAAGCGCCTGGGCCTGCGCAGCTGGTCCTGCCCCTACACCTTCTCCGAGACGGTGGGCATGACGGCCGAGGGCAAGGCCACCTACACGCCCACGCAGGACACGGGCTTCGAGGCGACGCTGGCGCTGTTCGACCGCTTCGACGAGGGACCGAAGGGCGTCACCCGCGTCGGCTTCGGCCCGCACGGCCCGGATTCCAACACGCCCGACCTGCTGCGCCGCATCGACGCCGCGGCGCGGGAACGGCAGACCGTCGTCTCCATCCACGCCGCGCAGAACCTCATCGAGATCGCGCGGGTGAAGGAGCAGCATGGCAAGGGCTCCATCGACCACCTGCGCGACCTGAACCTGCTGCGCCCGGGCGTGGTGCTGGCGCATGGCATGTTCGCCACCGACGACGAATTCGCGACCATCGCGCGCGAAGGCGCGGCGCTCGCCTCCTGCCCGCTGGCCTTCGCCCGCTCCGGCCGCTTCGTGCCGCTCGCGCGGATGGAAGCGGCGGGGCTGCGGCTCGGCATCGGCACGGACGGCGTCACGCTCGACATGCTGCAGGAGATCCGCACCGCCTCGATCTTCGCCAAGGTGCAGTCGAACACGCCGCACGGCCTGGCTGCCCCGCGCATCCTGCGCGCCGCGACGCGCGACGCGGCGCTCGCGCTGGGCCGCGACGACCTCGGGCTGATCCAGCCGGGGCAGCGCGCGGACCTCGTGATGTTCGACCTCGGGTCCTCACGCTACCAGCCGGTCTGGGATCCGCTGAAGGCGCTGCTCACCAACGGCAGCGCGGCCGACCTGGTGCTGTCGATGGTGGAAGGGCGCGTGCTGCTGCGCGACGGCAAGGTGATGACGGCCGACGCCGCGGCGGTGACGCGCCGCGGCCGCGCGGCGATCGGGCGCGTGTGGCGGGAAGCCGCGCGGCGCGGCGCCATACCCGCCTCCATCTCGGCGCGCGCCGCGTTCCCGTTGCAGGGCTGAGCCGAGTGTCCCTACGCTCCCGGGCACGAACCGGGAGAAGCCGCATGTCCCCTCGCCTGCTCCGCCGCACGCTGCTGCTCGCCACGCTCGCCACGCCGGCGCTGGCCCAGCCGCGCCGGCCGCTGCGCATCGTCGTGCCCTTCCCGCCGGGCGGCGCGGTGGACAGCCTGGGCCGGGTGCTGGCCGACCGTCTCGCCCCGGTGCTGGACCAGCAGGTCATCGTGGACAACCGCAGCGGCGGCGGCGGGCTGATCGGCGCGGATGCGGTCGCCAAGGCACCGCCGGACGGCACCACGCTCGGCATCATCGGCGCCGCGACGCTCTGCGCCGCGCCCTTCCTGCAGCAATCCATGCCCTTCGACGTGGCGCGCGACTTCCGCGCTGTGACGCAGATCACCGACAGCGCCGTGCTGCTCGCCGTCAACGCGCAGGTCGCGCAGCAGCGCGGCTGGACCGACCTGGCCGCCGTGCTCGCCTGGGCGCGCGCCAATCCCGGCGCCTTCCGCGTGGCGCATGCCGGCGCGGCGACGGTCAGCCACCTGGCGATGTCCGCGCTGGTCACGGCCGCGCGCACCGAGTTCACGCTGGTGCCCTATCGCGGCGGCGCGCAAGCCGCGACCGACCTGATCGCCGGCACCATCGAGGGCTCGGCCGACCTGCCCTCCGCCCTGATCCCGCAGGCCGAGGCCGGGCGGGTGCGCATCCTCGGCACGTCCTCCGGCACGCGGCTCGCGCTGCTGCCCCGGGTGCCGGCCTTCGCCGAGACACCGGGGCTGCAGGACATCGACATCCGCAGCTGGAACATGATCCTGGTGCCCGCCGCGACGCCGGAGAGCGAGGTGGCGCGCCTCGGGGCCGCGATCCGGCAGGTGGCCGAGGCGGCAGCCTTCCGGGAGGCGCTGCGTCCGCTGGGCTATGACGCCGTGACCAGCGCCAGCCCCGCCGCGGCCGCGCAGCTGATCCGCGACGAGACGCCGCGCTGGCAGCGTCTGGTGCAGATGTCCGGTGCGCGGGTGGACTGAGACACGAGCACGGATCGTTTCCTCTCCAGCCCGCTTATGCTCACGATTTGTTGTATACGATTGCAGTGACGCACCCTTCATTGCTCCGCTACGCGTGACTTCACCGAACGGTGAGTCGCCCCGGGCTGGGCTCGCCTTCGCCGTGCCGGATCCTGCGGCACGCTCTTGAGGAACGCGGGGCAGGAGTGCGCGCCAGCATGTCGTTCGCATCCCGGCACCGCCTGCCGCTGCATCGCCGCCTGCGCTCGGCGCTGCACGGCATGCGGCTGCCCACGCGCCTGCTGCTGCTGATCGGCACCTGCCTGCTGCCGCTCGTGGTGCTGCAACTCGGCTCCACCTGGGCGCAGTGGTCGGACCGCAAGGCACGGCTCGGCTCGCTGGCGACGCAGCAGGCCCATCTCCTGGCGGGGAACGTCGAGACCATCGCGGAGGGCGCGCGCATCTTGCTGGGCGCCGCCGCGGAGTTCCGCCAGGTGCGCATCCGCGGCGAAGGCTGCAGCAACCGCCTGATACGCCTGCGCGAGCATGCCCAGGGCTTCGCCTTCATCGCGCTGGTGGAACCCGACGGCTCCATGCGCTGCGCGTCCGAGGCGGCGCTGCTCCGGGCCGATCCCGCGGAGCCCTGGCTGCGCGCCGCGCAGGACGCCCAGGGCTTCTCCGCGGGCCGCTTCGCCCGCTCCGCCAGCCTGCCCGGCCCCTTCCTGCCGTTCTACGGCACTGTCGGTGCCCTCGATGGCGAACCCGGCACGCTGGTGGCAGGGCTCGACCTCGCCTGGCTCGGCGAGCACCTGCAACGGATCAAGCACGAAGGCCTGCCCTTCATGCAAGGCGGCGTGCTCACGGTGGCCGACGCCGATGGCGTGGTGCTCGGCCGCGACGTCCGGCACGCCGAGTTCGTCGGCCAGCGCTTCCCACCCGCCGCGCTGCCGATGCTCACGGCCACGGAAGCGGGCATGCTGCGGCTGCGCAGCATGGACGGCACCGACCGGCTGGTGGGCTACACTCCGCCGACGCCGGCCAACCTCTACCTCGCCACCGCGGTGGGCTTCAACGAGGCCGAGATGCTGGGCGACCCGCAGCGGGCGCTGGTGCGCGGCGCGGCGCTGCTGCTGGCGGTCGCGCTGCTCGCCACGCTGCTGACCCTGCTGGTCGCGCGCCGCTTCATCACCGCGCCCACGCAGGCGCTGCTGGCCGCGGCCCGGCGCTGGCGCGAGGGCGACCTCGGCGTGC
>NZ_JAPSMD010000334.1 GCF_027856955.1 Falsiroseomonas oryzae
CGGCGCTCGCCTCCGGCCTGCGCGTCGCGGCCGCGGTCGCGCCGATCGGCGCGGTGGTCGGCGAATGGGTGGGGGCGAGCGCCGGCCTCGGCTACCTGATGCTGCACGCCAACGGGCGCAGCCAGACCGACGTGATGTTCGCCGCGCTCTTCGTGCTGGCGCTGATGGCGCTGGCGCTGTGGTTCACCGTGGACCGGCTGCTGCGCCGGGCCATCCCCTGGCAACCCGACAGCCTGCTTTCCGGGAGAGACGCATGATCACCCGCCGCGCCGCCCTTGTCCTTCCGGCACTCGCCATCCCCGCCGTGTCGCGCGCCCAGGGGACGCAGGCGCAGCGCGACCAGCTGACGCTGCTGCTGGACTGGTTCATCAACCCCGACCACGCGCCGATCCTGGTCGCGCAGGAAGGCGGGCATTTCGCGCGCGCCGGGCTGGATGTGCGGATCGTCGCGCCGGCCGATCCGAACGATCCGCCGCGGCTGGTCGCCGCGCGGCGCGGCGACATCGGCATCTTCTACCAGAAGAACCTGCACCTGGCGGTGGACCAGGGCCTGCCGCTGGTGCGCGTCGGCACGCTGGTCGCCACCCCGCTGGCGACGCTGACCGTGCTGCGCGACGGGCCGATCCGCACGCTCGCGGACCTGCGTGGCAAGCGCGTCGGCTTCTCCGTCGCCGGCTTCGAGGAAGCGGTGATGGGCGCGATGCTGGAAAGCGTCGGGCTGCGCCTGGCGGACGTGCGGCTGGTCAACGTGAACTTCGCGCTGTCCTCCGCCCTGATGTCGGGCCAGGTGGATGCGATCGTCGGCGGCTACCGCAACTTCGAGCTGCACCAGCTCGACATCGAGGGGCGCCCCGGCCGCGCCTTCTACCCCGAGCAGCACGGCCTGCCAGCCTATGACGAGCTGATCTACATCGCCCATCGCGACCGCGCGCGCGACCCGATCCTGCGGCGCTTCATCGACGCGACGGAGGCCGCAACGCATTTCCTGGCGAACAACCCCGAGGAGTCCTGGCGCATGTTCATCGCCGGCCCGCGGCGGGAGCTGGACAACGAGCTGAACCGGCGGGCCTGGGCCAGCACGATCAACCGCTTCACCTTCACCCCCGCGGCGCTGGACCGGAACCGCTACGAGCGCATGGCCCGCTTCCTGGCCGACCGGAGGCTGATCCGCAGCATCCCGCCGCTGGAGAGCTACGCGGTAGAACTGCCGCCGGCCGCGCCGCGGTGAACGCGCCCCGCTTCCTGGTGGACGCGGACGCCTGCCCGGTGCGGGACGAGATCCTGCGCGTGGCCGGGCGGATGGGCTTCGAGACGATCTTCGTCTCCAACGGCTCGCGCCCCATCCGCCCGCCGGGCGGGAACACGCGCATCGTCATCGTCACCGACGGCGCCGACAAGGCCGATGACTGGATCGCGGAGCAGGCGACGCCGACCGACATCTGCCTGACCAACGACATCCCGCTGGCGGCGCGCTGCATCGCCAAGGGCGCCTTCTGCCTCTCCTTCAAGGGCCATCCCTGGACGGAGAACAACATCGGCGCCGCGCTGGCCGGGCGCGAGGTGGCGCGGCACCTGCGCGAGATGGGCATGGGCGGCGGCCCGCCGCCGATGGCGCAGGCCGACAGGTCGCGCTTCCTGAACGCGCTGGATGCGGCGGCGCAGGCGGCGCTGCGGCGGGCACGGGACGCGACGGGCCTCTAGGCCCCGCCGCGTCATGCGATAGGCTCCACCATGGCTGGCCAGGCGCCGCGAGTCGCAGCCTGCCGCGCCGCGCGGCACGGCAGCCGCGGGACAAGCAGGGGGCCGCGCATGTTCCCGGACCTGTCGTGGCGGCAAGACTGGTCGCTCGGCCTGATGCTGACCGTCTCGACCGTGGTGATCCACGTCATCGGCCTGTCGCTGATCTACCGATGCGGCGAATGGCTGGCGCGCCTGCTGCTGCGCGGGTCGCGCGGCGGCATCCTGCGGATCGCCGTCGTGCTGGCCCCGCTGGTCGCCGCCGCCTTCCTGCTGCACGCGCTGGAAGCGATGAAATGGGCCAGCGCCTATGTGGTGGTGGGCGCGCTGGAGACCTTTCGCGGCGCAGTGCTCTACTCCTTCAGCGCGATGACCACCTACGGCCATGCGCCGGTCTTCCTGGCGTCCGAGTGGCAGCTGCTCGGCGCCATCCAGGCGCTGAACGGGATGCTGACCTTCGGCATGACGGTGGCCTTCCTCGCAGCCCTGGTCCGCCGCGTCTGGCCCGCCATGCCGCTGTGAGGCTTGCCTCGGCAGGAGCGCCGGGCAGCGCGGGTCAGGCAGCCAGCAGCCCCGCGACCGCATCGGCCAGCTGCCCGAGCGCGGCGCTGGCGGCCGCGACGAAGGCCGCGGTGTCGGGGCCGGAGACCGGGGCGGTGAGGCTCTCCGTCCGCGCCACGTCGCGCCGCCGAGCTTCCCGGTGGCCGATGGCGACCTGGGCGGTCAGCACCAGCGTGCCGGGCGCGGCGAGGCCGAGGCGCTGGAGGTTCACCTCCACCACCGCGTCGGGCTGCACGGTGATCGCGCCCCCCGAGGCGACGACGCTCGATCCCGGCAGGCGCTGCGCCAGGTTCTCCACCAGCACGCGCGTCAGCATCGCGTCCAGCGCCTCCCCCCACCAGTCGTTGCCCGCGACGTCGAGCCGGTACTCGGCCGCCGAGCGCACGATCTGCACGCGGTCGAGATAGCGCGCCAGCGAGACCTCGCGCACGGACACGGTCCGCGGCCCGCCGCGGCGCGGCGCGCCCGGCACCGGCAGGATCGTGTAGAGGTTCGGCTCCGGCGAACGGCAGCCGGCCAGGGCGGCCAGCGCGCCGGACAGGGCCAGGACCTCGCGGCGGGGCACCATCGGCTCAGGGTCCCTGCGTCGCGCGGCCGCGCACCAGCGCTTCCGGGTTGCGGTTCAGCGTGTCCGCCAGGCTGCGCAGCGATCGTGCGGCGACGGTGATCTGTTCAAGCATGCGGTCCAGATCCCGGCGGAACTGCGATTCGTCGCCATAGCCGCGGTTGGCCGAGGCGATCAGCCGGCCGGCCTGCGTCACCGCGCTGTTCAGGTTGTTCACCAGCGGCGGCAGGGCGCGCAGCGTCGGCGCCGCTGCGGCGTCGATCCGGCGCACCGTGTCCTCGGCGGCGGCCAGCGTCGCCTGCAGCGAGGCGAGCGAGGCGGCGAGTTCCGGCCCGCGCACCAGCGCATCCACCCCGGCGATGGTGCTGTTCAGGTTCTCGCCGATCTGCTGCAGCGGCAGCGCGTCGATCCGCGCCATGACCGCGTTCACCTGGTCGATCAGGGAGGCGATCTGGCCGGGCACCGTCGGGAAGACGATCGCCTCCCCCTCCATCGTGATGTCTGCCGCCGCGGCATCGGGGACGAAGTCGAGGGAGATCTGCTGCTGCCCGGTCAGCAGGTTCGCGCTGGCCAGCCGCGCGCGCAGCCCTTGGCGGACCAGCAGGCGGGCATTCTCGACCGGGCCGCGATCGGCTGCCTCCTCGACGGTCGCGATGCGCTGCGGCTCGATCTCGTAGCGCACCGGGATGCGCAGCCGGTTGGTTGCGGCGTCGTAGCGCAGTTCGAAATCCACCACCTGGCCGATGCGCAGACCCTGGAAGACCACCGGCGCGCCGCGCGCCAGGCCGCCGATGGAGTCCGTGAAGTAGGAGACCACGGGGACCCGGTGGGTGAAGGAAGCGTCGTCGGCGGCCTGCTTCGTGTCGAACAGGTCGAAGACCGCATTCGAGGCGACCGCGGGGCCGGTCAGGCGGCCTTCCGGCGTCTCGAAGGCGATGCCGCCGAGCAGCAGGGCGCGCAGCGATTCGAACTGCAGTTGCACGCCTTCCGCGCCCAGCTTCACGGACACGCCCGAGGCGTTCCAGAACCGCGTGTTCTCCCGCACGTAGCGGTCGAAGGGAGCACGGATGAAGCCGTGGATGGTGACGTATTCCGCCATGTCGGCGAGGTCCCAGCCCAGCACCTGCCCGACCTCGAGGTCGCGGTAGAAGATCGGCGAGCCGACGTTGATCGAGCCGATCCGCTCCGCCCGCAGGCGGAAGGTGCGGCCCGGATCCTCCGAGGTGAGCAGCGGCGGAACCTCGAGCCCGACGAAGTCGCGCCGCGCCGCGCCGCCCGGTGCGCTGGGCGAGACCTGGATATAGGACCCCGAGAGCAGCGTATCGAGCCCGGAGATGCTGCCGGCGAAGAGCCGCGGCTTGACCACCCAGAAGCGCGCATGCTCGGTCAGCAGCGGCTCCGCCGCGCGCGTCGTGCGCACCGTCAGCGTCACGCGCTGCAGGTCGTCCGCCAGCGCGATCGCCTCCACCGTGCCGATGGTCACGTCGCGGTAGCGCAGCTGCGACTGGCCCGCGGTCAGCCCGTCCGCGGCGCGGAAGGTGATGGTGATAGTCGGGCCGCGCTGCGCGTAGCTGTGCCAGACCAGGTAGGCGGAGATCAGCACCGTCACGATCGGGATCGCCCAGATCGCGGAGACGCGCCGGCTGCGCCCGACCTTCGCCTTCACCACCGCTTCCGGATGCACGCTGTCCATCACGCCTCCGCCCGCTGCGCGCTGCGGTGGGCATTGTGCCCCGCGGCGTCCCATATCAGCCGCGGGTCGAAGCCCTCCGCCGCCAGCATGGTCAGGATCACCACGGCGCAGAAGGCGATGGCGCCGACGCCCGGCTCGATGCTGACCACCGCGCCGAACCGCACCAGCGCCACCAGGATCGTCGTCATGAAGATGTCGATCATCGACCAGCGCCCGATGGCGTTCACCGCCGCATACAGCCGCGTGCGGTCGCGCAGCCGCGAGGTCCATCCCTGCCGGCAGGACAGCAGCAGCATGGCCAGCCCGACCACCTTCAGCATTGGCACCGCGACGGAGGCGAAGAAGACCAGCGCGGCGAGCGGATAGAGGCCGGCCTCCAGCAGTTCCACGACGCCGCCCAGGATGGTGCTGGGCGCACCGGCGCCGAGCTGGATGAAGCTCAGCACCGGATAGACATTGGCCGGGACGTAGAGAATGGCGGCGGCGATCAGCAGCGCCACGGCGCGCGCCACGGCGTCGGGTTTCCGCGCATGCAGCGCGCTGCCGCAGCGCGGGCAGTGGTCGTCGTGGTGGTGCGGCAGGCTGACCAGGCCGCAGGTGTGGCATCCCACCGCGCCTGCCTCCGGCGTGCTGGCGGCGATGGCCGCGTGGTCGATCCCGGCGGGCGGCACGCCACGCCGCTCCATCTCCTCCCACACCGCCTGGCGGTCCAGCACCGCCTCCGCGGCGATCATCGTCAGCATCAGCAGCGCCAGGGCATAGAGCGCCAGGCCGAGCTCGATGTGCACGAGGTCCACCAGCTTGGTGTAGGCGACGGCCACGCCGAGCAGGAACACCTCCACCATCGACCAGGGGCGGAGATGTTCCACCATGGCATAGACCCGCCGGACGTGACGGGGCGGGCGCGCCAGACGCAGGCCGCCGAGCACATAGACCATCGCCGCCAGCTTCAGGATCGGCGCGACCACGGTGGCGAACAGCACCACCACGGTCAGTTCCCACAGCCCGCTGCGCCCCATGTCCACCGGGCCGGAGAAGATGCTGGCATGACGTGTCATGCCGGCCGTGCTGACCGTCATCAGCGACATCGTGCAGGCGACGCCGAACAGCGAGAGTGCGGCAAGGTTCAACGCCAGCGCGCGCCCGAGCGGGTCGCGCTGCGCGCGGCGCAGCAGCGCGCCGCAGCGCAGGCACCGCGCCGATTCGCCGTGGACCAGCGATGGGATGGTCTGGAACTGGCCGCAGCTCCGGCACTCGCACAGCCGCGCGGGCGTGCGCCAGGTCTCCGTGCCGGCCACGGGGGGCGCGTCGCGGCCGGGGGTGGCGGCGGCCGTGGTCACGGCGCCGGGCTGCCTGCC
>NZ_JAPSMD010000335.1 GCF_027856955.1 Falsiroseomonas oryzae
CGGCGCGCCCTCCTGCCCGCTGCCCGCGGTGGCGGCGCGGAAGGCGCGGATGCTCGGGCCATGCGCGATGGCGGCGGCGAACAGCGGCGGCGTCACCCGGCCGATCCCCGGCGCCGCGCCGAGCAGCACGCCGGTGCCTGGCGCGATGCGGCCGGTGCCGAACAGGTTGTTCATGGTGAAGACGCAGGACACCGCCATGCCTTCCCGGTCCACCACGACCAGGCCGGCAGAGGCCGGCAGCATGGCCCCCGATGCCGGTGAGGGGGGCGCGCCGCCCGCCGCGATCGCCGCGAAGGCCGCCACGGTCGCCTCGCCGCCATCGATCTGGGCCGGCAGGAACGACAGGATGTCGTTGCCCAGGCGCTGCTGCGCGGGCGGCAGCACCCGGGGCACGCTGATGCGCATCTCCGCCACGGTCAGCCCGCCGCCCGCCGGCACGGAGGCTTCCTCCAGCCGGCGCGCCAGGGCGCCCTGGTAGAGGTCGCCGACGCCGGCGGTGCGCAGCGCCGCGAGGGTCGAGCCCAGATCGGGCTGCGTCATACGGTCGCCCGTGGAGAGCGGCCGGCCGCCGGGACCGCCGAAGGTCGCCGCCGCCCAGGGATCGGCGAAGAGCGGACCCGACACGGCCGCGATGTCGTTGGCGAGGGCACGGCTGACATCCACGCCGAACCGGGCCGCCTGCTCGGCAGGCACGATCAGTTCCTCGAAGGGCCGGCGTCCGGCCCGGGCATGCAGCGCGAACAGCCCGCGGGCCAGCATCGGCACGGCGGCCGGCCGGTCGGCGCCCGGCGGCACGCTCTCCCGCGGTCCGGGCGGGAACAGCAGCGCCTCGGTCTCGTTGCGGCGGGGGTTGAACACCAGGCAGGCGCCGCCGCCGCCCAGCCCGGCGCGGGAGGGCAGCGTGACCCCCATGGTGAAGCCGGCCGCCACTGCCGCATCGGCCGCCGTGCCGCCGGCCGAGAGCACGTTGCGGGCCACCAGCGCGGCGCGCGGCTCCTCCGCCGCGACATGCCCCAGGAAGCCGCGGACGAAGCCGGGCTCGCCGGCCTGCGGACCGCTCGGCTGGCCGGAGACGGCACCGACGACGGCGTTGCCGACCGAGCTGAGCGAGCTGCAGCCCGGCAGCGCCAGCAGCACGGCGAGCGCGGCCATCACCGGCCGCGCGGCGAAGCCCGTCGAAGCGGGGTTCGCCGGGCGGCCGGAATTCCCTAGCTTGGCGGCCATGCGCCGCCGACCGGCCCGCCCCTGGCCATCCCCCACCGCGCTGCTCCCCATCCTGCTCGTCCTCGCCGTGCTGGGCGCCGCGCCGGGGATGGCGGCCGGCGCCGCGCGCAGACTGCCCCGCGGCGCTTCTTCGCCATCCGGGACGCGGCGGCGGAGACCCTCATCCGCCGCCTGCCCCGCCCCCTGTTCGCCGCGGCCGGACTGGACCCGGCCCTGGTGCGCGTCACAATGATCCAGGACCGCGCCATAAACGCCTTCCTCAGCACGGGCAACCGCATGTTCCTGCACACCGGGCTGATCCAGCAAGCCGCCGGGCCGCCGCCGGCCCGGCGGGATGCCTGCCCGGATCCGGCGCGGCAGACGTCGCCGCGCGGTCCGCGCCGGCCGCCTGCCCCGGACATCGCCGATGTTTCCGAGAACCAGACCACGCCGCCACGCCGCTGAGGAGGATACGATCTTGCGCCGAACGCTTCGCCTGCTGCTTGTTGCCCTCGTCCTGCTGCCGCCTGCCGCCCTGCCCGTTGCGGCGCAGGAGTTCAGCGCGGCGCAGCGCGCCGAGATCGTCGAGATCCTGCGCCGTGCGCTGCGCGAGGATCCCTCCATCCTGCGCGAGGCGTTGACCGGGTTGGAGGCAGCCGAGCGGCGGGAGCGCAGCGAGATGCAGCGCGCCGCCGTCGCCCGCCTGTCCGACCAGCTGCTGCGCGACCCGGCGGACCCGGTGCGCGGCAATCCGCGGGGCGACGTGACGATCGTCGAGTTCTTCGACGCGCGCTGCGGCTTCTGCAAGCAGCTGCACCCCGCGATGGAGGCGCTGCTGCGGCGTGACGCGAATGTGCGCGTGGTGATGAAGGACCTGCCGATCCTGGGCCCGAACAGCGTGCTCGCGGCGCGCGCGCTGCTCGCCGCGCAGCGCCAGGGCCGCTACGCGCAGCTGCACGATGCGCTGCTGACGCTGCGCGGCGAGCCGACCGAAGCGGTGCTGCGCCAGCAGGCCGAGCGCGTCGGCCTGGACTGGTCGCGCCTGCGCCGCGACATGGAAGACTCCGCGATCGCGCGCCGCATCGAGGCTAACCTGCAGCTGGCCCAGGCACTCGGCATCGAGGGCACGCCCGCGCTGGTGATCGGCGGCCAGCTGGTGCCGGGGGCGGTGGACCTGCCGGCGCTGGAGCGCATGGTGGCGGAGGCGCGCGCGGCGCGGTGACGGGGGCGGACCGGGCGTCCGGCCCGCCGGTTTGCCACCTTCCCTCACCCGTATAGACTGGTCCCGCACGGGAGCGACAAGGGACATGGCGGCGGGCCTCGACGCGGTCGGGATGCTGGCGCGGCTGGTGGCGTTCGACACCACCAGCGCGAAGCCGAACATTGCCTGCGTGGAGTTCGTGCGGCAGGCGCTGGCCGATCATGGCGTGGCCGCGCGAATCATCCCCGACGCCACCGGCACCAAGGCCGCGCTGCACGCGGTGATCGGGCCGCCGGTCGCCGGCGGCATCGCGCTCTCCGCCCATATCGACTGCGTGCCGGTGGACGGGCAGCCCTGGCGCGCCGATCCCTTCGCGCTGCGACGCGAGGACGGGCGGCTGATCGCGCGCGGCGCGGTGGACATGAAGGGCTTCTGGGCCTGCGTCATGGCCGCGGTGCCCGGGCTGCGGGCGAAGGAGCTGAAGCGGCCGGTGCATCTCTGCCTCTCCTTCGACGAAGAGACGACATTCGCCGGCGCGCCGCTGCTGGTGGACAGCCTGGCCGAGGCCGGACCGCCGCCCGCCATGTGCATCGTCGGCGAGCCGACCGGGATGGCGCCGGTGGTGGCGCACAAGGGCTATGCCTCCTGGAACGCGACCGTGACCGGGCTGACCGGCCATTCCTCGCTGACGCACCGTACGGCCAACGCCCTGGAGGCGGCAGCGGAGGCGGTCGCGATCCTGAAGCGCATCGCGCGCCGCTTCGCGCGCGACGGCCGACGCGCAGCTGGATTCGAGCCGCCCTGGACCACGGTGCACACCGGGACCTTCCACGCCGGCACGATCCTCAACATCGTGCCCGACCGCGCCGACTTCGTCTTCGAGGTGCGCAGCATCCCGGGCGACGCGGCGGAGGACGTCCTGGCCGAGCTGCAGGCGACGCTGGAGCAGGAGGCGCTTCCCGAGTTGCGCGCCGCAGCACCCGATGCGGGCTTCACCTTCGCGCGCCGCTGCACCGCGCCGCCCTGCGACCTGCCATCCGATTCGCCGCTGCTCGCGCTGGTGCGTGACTGCGGAGCGGTCGGCGCGCCGGCACGCGTGCCCTACGGCACCGAGGCCGGCATCTTCCAGCGCGCCGGCATCGCCGCGATCGTCTGCGGACCCGGCCAGGTGAGCGAGGCGCACCAGCCCGAGGAATGGATCGCGGAGAGCCAGATCGCGGCCTGCTCGGCCTTCCTCGACCGGCTCGGCGACCGGCTGGCGGCCTGAGATGGAGGGAACCGAGGCCCCGGCGATGATCGGCGCTCTGCCGCGCCTCGAGGTCCGGCTGCCGGTGCCGGACATCGCGCCCTGGCGGGCCGGCAACACCGGCGTTGAGGGCGTCTGGACGCTGGCCGCGGCGGAGCCCGGGCCCCATCTGATGCTCACCGCCCTGGTGCATGGCAACGAGATCGCGGGCGCATTGCTGCTGACGCGATGGCTGCGCGACGACGTGCGGCCCCGGCGCGGACGGCTCACGCTGTGCTTCGCGAACCTGAACGCCTTCGACCGCTTCGACCGCGCCGATCCGACCGCGAGCCGCTTCCTGGACGAGGACCTCAACCGGGTCTGGGCGGAGGAGCTGCTGGGATCGCCGCGTCGCTCCTCGGAGCTCGACCGCGCGCGTGCCCTGCTGCCGGCGCTGCGCCAGGCCGATGTGCTGCTCGACCTGCATTCGATGCTTTGGCCCTCCGACCCGCTGTTCATCGCCGGCCCCGGTGCGGCCGCGCGCGAACTGGGCCGCGAGCTGGCGACACCGCCGCTGGTCGTGTGCGACGAGGGGCATGCGGCGGGGATGCGCCTGATCGACCACGCGCACTTCGCCGCCGGCGCCAGCGCGCTGCTGGTCGAGGCCGGGCCGCATTGGCAGCCCGAGACGCTGGCGCAGATGGAGGCCACGGCGGCACAGCTGCTGCGCCGGCTCGGCATGGCGAAGGAGGGCGCGCAGCTTCCGCCCGAGGCGCCGCGGCCGCCCGGGCGCATCGCGCGCGTGACGCGCACCGTCACGGCGCAGAGCACGGACTTCGCCTTCCTGCGGGAGTTCCGCGGCGGGGAGGTGATCGCGCGGCGCAACACGCTGATCGCGCTGGACGGTGAGGCCGAGGTGCGCACGCCGCATGACGACTGCCTGCTGGTGATGCCGAGCCCGCGCGCCATGCGCGGCCACACCGCGGTGCGGCTTGCGCGGTTCGAGGCGTAGGGAGCCCGCGACGCCAGGCAGGGCGTCGGCGCGCGGCTGACCTGGCAGGCGCAGCGATCGACCGCACGTCGCAGCACAGGTTGAAATACGCCAGAGAATCTATCGCACAGGTTGAGAACTTCGCAGCAGCGCACGCCATTGTCGTCGTATCACGCTGGACGCTGCCATCGGTCGCGTCCTGTTTCCTCCTCGAAATTGTTTCCGGATTGGCGGCAAAGCTGCCCGCGCGTGACCAGGGTCGAGCACGACATCTCGGCCGAAGGTCGAATTGCGTCGGATGACTTCTTGCATGCGAAGCCGCCGTGCTACGCAGGCAACGGTCGGCACGCGATTCGTGCCGGCCACCCGCAACGGGCGAGGCGATCCATGCAGACGGCGCCGCAGCCGGATCGAGACATCGGCCGCAGGCGCGGTCGCGTCCGCCTGCAACCGTGACACCGATGCAGCACGTCGCGTCCGACCATGTCGCGCGCCTTGCGGCGCGGCTCCTGGACACGTCCGGCGCGCTGGTGTTCGCGCTCGACGAGCGCGGCGACGCCTCCGAGGCGGCGCACGGCCTGCAGGCGGAGGACGCCGCGATCCTCGCCGCGCTCTGCGCTCGCGCAACGCGCCAGCGCGAAACGCTGGTGCTTGGCGCGCCGGGGGAGGAGGCGTCCGCCTCCGGCATCGCGTTCCAGGCCGCGGCGCCGCTGCTCGGGCAGCACGGCGACGTACTCGGCGCGATCGGCGTGCTCGACCGCCGGCCCAGGCCCGACATGGGCGCGGAGCAGATCCAGGCGCTGCAGGACTTCGCGGCCATGGCGGCCCTGGTGCTGGCCGCGCAGCCCCCGCCAGCGCGCGCCGCCGAGGCCGGCGACGCGGCCGCGCTGCGCGACAGGCTGAAGGCACTCGCCGTCGAGGCCGCAGGCTATGACGCGGCCGTGCAGGCGGTGACACGCGCGGTCTGCGAGGCGGCCGGCGGCATGCTGTGCACGCTGCACAGACTGGGCGCCGATGGCGAGACGCTGCAGTTCGTGGGCGGCTGTGCGAGCCCGGTGCTGGGGGGGACCGAGCGGCTGGACGCGATCCGCGCCCTGCCGCTGACCACGGCCGATCCGCTTGTCGGCACTGCGGTGCGGGAAGGCCGGTCGGTCACGCTGGTCGACGCCGGCGCCCGCGACGTGCCTCGCCACGCCCTGCTCGGCGCGGCGGCCTGCGGGCCGCTCGCCCTTGCCGCCACGCCCCTGCGCATCGGCGAGGAGCGGTGCGCGCTGGTCCTGGCT
>NZ_JAPSMD010000336.1 GCF_027856955.1 Falsiroseomonas oryzae
CGGTCCATGGCGCATGCCGCGCTGAACCAGTGGCCCGAGGCCGAGGCCTCCGCGCGCGCGGCGCTCGCCGAGGATCCCAACTCGGTCCAGGCGCGTCGCCAGGTCATCGCGCTGCGCCTGCGCGCCGAGGACGCGCGCGCCGCGCAGGCGCTGGCCGAGGAGGGCCTCCGGCTGCAGCCGGCCAGCGTGCCGTCCCAGCAGCTGCTGCTGGCGGTGGTGCAGCAGACCCAGGGCCTGGACCGGGCGCTGGCGATGGCCGACCAGATCGCGCAGAACCCGGCGACGCGCCCGGGCTCCCTCACGCAGCGCGGCGACCTGCTGCTCGCGGCGGGTCGGCCGGCCGATGCGGCGCGCGCCTTCGCCGATGCGCATGCGCGTTCGCCCTCCTCCGAGCTGATCCAGCGCGAGGCGCTGGCCTGGCAGGCGGCGCGCGAGCCGGAAGCGGCGATGGCCGCGCTCAACGGCTGGCTCGCCCGCGACCCGAACGACGCGTCGGTGATGAACCTGGCGGCGCAGTTCGACATCCAGGCCGGCCGCACGGCCGATGCGATGCGCCGGCTGGAGGTCGTGGTCGAGCGGCAGCCGGAGAATTCCGTCGCGCTCAACAACCTGGCCTGGCTGATCGCCGAGCGCGGCACCGAGGCCGACCTGGCACGCGCCCGCCCGATGGCGGAACGCGCCTATTTCACGCTGCCGACGCCCGAAACGGCGGACACGCTGGGCTGGATCCTGGCGCGCACCGGCGACACGCAGCGCGCGGTCGTGCTGCTGCGCCAGGCCGTCAACGCGCCGCGCCCGCAGGGCCAGGGCGTGGACCCCGACAAGGTCTTCCGCCTGGCCCATGCGCTGCGCGCGGCCGGCGAGCGGCAGGAGGCGATCGCCCTGCTCGAGCCGCTGCTGGCCAACGTGCCGGCCTTCCCCCAGCGCGCCGCAGCCGAGCGCCTGCTGGCCGAGCTGCGCACCGGTCGCTGAGTCGCTTCGCGTGCGCAGCTACATCTTCCTGCTGTTCTACCTGGGGCTGCTGATCCCGGCCTTCGCGCAGCCGTTCATCGGCGCGATGATGTGGTGCTGGATCGCCTTCATGAGCCCGCACCGCGAGGTCTGGGGCGGGCTGACACACCAGCCCTACGCGCTGACCGTCTTCGTCGTCACGGTGATCGCCTGCTTCCTCGCGCGGGAGCCGAAGCAGTTCCCGGTGAACGCAGTGACCGTCAGCCTGATCGTCTTCGCCATACTGGTCACCATCACGTCCTTCACGGGCATGGCGCCGTCCGACGCGATCTGGACGAAGTGGGACCGCACCATCAAGACCATCCTCGGCGCCCTGCTGGTCGCCAGCCTGCTGACTACGCGCCGGCGGATCCACGCGCTGATCTGGCTGATGGCGATCTGCATCGGCTTCTACGGCGTGAAGGGCGGCGCCTTCACCTTCATGACCGGCGGCGCCTTCCGCGTGAACGGCCCGAGCGAGACGATGATCGCGGACCGCAACCACGTCGCGGTCGCGATGCTGGTCGCGGTGCCGCTGATGAACTACCTGCGGATGCAGTCGGCGCATGCCTGGGTGAAGACCGGGCTGCTGATCGCCATGGGCCTGACGCTGTTCGCCGCCATCGGCAGCCAGTCGCGCGGCGCGCTGGTGGGTCTGGCGGCCACCGCGGGCGTGCTGTGGTGGCGCAGCAAGAACAAGTTCACCAGCGGCGTGCTGATCGCGGCCTGCTGCGCGGGCATCATCATGTTCATGCCCGACAGCTGGGTCGAGCGGATGCAGACCACGCTGGACTACGAGAACGAAGGCTCGGCGATGGGGCGCATCCGCATCTGGGAGACGTCCTGGCTGCTCGCCCTCAAGAGCCCGCTGGTCGGCTCCGGCTTCATGGGCCCGTACCAGCAGTACATCGTGGACACCGTCTCCCCGGGCGTGGAGGCGCGCGCGGTGCACAGCATCTACCTCGAGGTGCTGGGCGAGCACGGCTTCCCCGCCTTCTTCGCCTGGTCCGCCATCATCGTCGGCGGTGCCTTCTACGCCTGGCGCCTGGTCCGCATGGCGAAGGGCCGCCCCGACCTGGCCTGGGCCGGCGATTTCGGCCGTATGGTGCAGGTCTCGATGGTGGCCTACCTGACCGGCGGCGCCTTCCTGTCGCTGTCCTACTGGGACTACTTCTGGACGCTGATGCTCGTCACCGCCGCCATCCACACGCTGGCCGTGCAGACGCTGCGGGGGGAGGTGCAGGTGCGCACCAGCGCGGTCGGGCCGGGGTGGCGCCGCGGCACGCCCCAGGGCGCGACGACATGAGCCTTTCGGCTGCAACGGGAGAAATCGGATGCAGGGCGTCTTCTATCTCGCGATGCTCGTCGCCGTCGCCTGGCTCTGCGCCTGGGTCGCCTACCCCGACATCGTCCGGCGCTACCCATCGCCCTTCGACATGGCCGGCGACGACCCCGTGCCCGACACCCGGACCGGCTACCAGCGCCGCATCCCGCCCGGTCGGGACAAGGCAGCCCCCGCTCCGGCTGCTGACGTTCAGCACGCTGTATCCAAACGCCGCCCAGCCGAATCATGGCGTGTTCGTGGAGAACAGGCTGAGGCATCTCGTCCGAAGTGGCGAAGCTGAGAGCACGGTCCTCGCGCCGGTTCCCTGGTTCCCCGGCCGGACACCGGCGCGCGATGCGGTGCCTGCGCAGGAAGTACGGCACGGCCTGACCGTCCACCATCCGCGCTTCCTGGCGCCGCCAGGAATCGGGATGTACACCAACCCCGTCGCACTCCATCTCGCGGCACGCGCGGCGCTGCGCCGGATGCTGGCCTCCGGCCTGGCCTTCGACGCGATCGACGCGCACTACCTCTACCCCGATGGCGTCGCCGCGGTGCGCCTGGGGCGCGATTTCGGCCTGCCCGTCGTGATCACCGCCCGCGGCTCCGACACCAGCCAGTTGCCGCACTACGCCGTGCCCGGGCGGCTGATCCGCGACGCCATCGCCCGCGCCGCTGCACTGGTCGCGGTCAGCGCCGGCCTGGCGGAGGGGCTCCACGCCCTCGGCGCCCCACGGGAGAAGGTGACGGTGCTGCGCAACGGCGTGGACCTCTCGGTCTTCCAACCCGTGGCGGACCGCGACGCGATCCGCGCGGAGCTCGGCCTGGACGGCCCGACGCTGCTCTCCGTCGGCCTGCTGATCGAGCGGAAGGGTCACCACCTGACCATCGAGGCGCTGCGCGACCTGCCCGGGCACACATTGCTGATCGCCGGCGAAGGGCCGGACCGCGCCGCGCTGCTGGCGCTGGCGGCGCGTCTCGGCGTGGGCGATCGCGTGCGGCTGCTCGGCGCCCAGCCGCATGCCCGGCTGCCGCTGCTCTACACCGCGGCGGATGCGATGGTTCTGGCCTCCAGCCGGGAAGGCTGGGCCAATGTGCTGCTGGAATCGATGGCCTGCGGCACGCCCGTGGTCGCCACCCCCGCCTGGGGCTCGCGCGAGGCGGTCGCCGCGCCGGAGGCCGGGCTGGTCGTGGAGGAGGGCACGCCGCGGGCGATCGCGGACGGCGTGCGCCGCCTGCTCGCCGCGCCGCCCGACAGGGCGGCAACGCGCGCCTATGCGGCACGCTTCGGCTGGGAGGAGACGACGGAGGGCCAGCTCGCGCTGTTCCGCCGTATCCTGGGCCGGGCCGCATGAGACCCGCCCGCCGCCGCCCGCACACACGCTGACCCCTCGCGGAGACCGCATGGCCCTCTACCTCGTCACCGGCGGCTGCGGCTTCATCGGCTCGCATCTCTGCGCCGCGCTGGCCGCGCGCGGCGACCGGGTCCGCGTGCTGGACGACCTGTCGACGGGTTCCGAGGAGAACCTGTTGCCCGGCGCGGAACTGCTGCGCGGCGACGTGGCCGACCACGCCCTGGCGGGCCGCGCGATGGAAGGCGTGGATGGCTGCTTCCACCTGGCCGCCATCGCCTCCGTCCAGCGCGGGGTGGAGGACTGGCCGGGCACGCACCGCGCCAATCTCTCCGGCACCATCGCGCTGCTGGACGCGGCGCGTCCGCGCCGCATCCCCGTGGTCTACGCTTCCTCCGCCGCCGTCTATGGCGACCAGTCCGTGCTGCCGATCGCCGAGACCGCGCCGAAGCGGCCGCTCTCGGCCTATGGTGCGGACAAGCTGGGCTGCGAGCAGCACGCCCTCGTCGGCGGCGCGGTGCACGGCATCCCGACTCTCGGCCTGCGCTTCTTCAACGTGTTCGGCCCGCGGCAGGACCCGCGCTCGCCCTATTCCGGCGTGATCTCGATCTTCTGCGACCGGCTGAGCCGGGGCGAGCCGGTGGATGTCTATGGCGACGGCGAGCAGACCCGCGACTTCGTCTTCGTCGCCGACGTGGTGGCCGCGCTGCTGGCAGGCATGGGCGCCGCCTCCGTCCAGGCGCCGGTGCTGAACGTCTGCACCGGCCGCCCGACCTCCGTGAAGCTTCTCGCCCACACCATCGCGGACGCCTGCGGCCTGACCGCGGCACTGCGCCACCAGCCGCCGCGCGCGGGGGAGATCCGCCACTCGCTGGGCGACCCGGCGGAAGCGCGCCGGATGCTGGGACTCGGCGAGCCGCGCGGGCTGCGGCAGGGGCTGGACGAGGTGGTCGCCTGGCTGCGCGCCGGGCGGCCCGGCCTGTCGCCGCCCAGGATGCCGGCCGGGGCCCTCAGGTGAGCAGCCGCGCCGCAAGCAGCGCCAGGCCGCCCCAGGTCGCCAGCGCGCAGGCCGCGATCACCAGCACGGCCGCGGGCCAGGGCAGGCGATCGCCTGCCGTCTTCGCGGGCATGTCGGCGACTCTGGCGATGCGCCGGGCCGCGGGCTGCTTCATGCGCGTTTCACCTCCGCTGCGGAGCTGTCTTGGGCAGTCATCCAGCGTAAGTATCGTATACCGTGAGCACCCTCATTTCTACAACACATGGTTGTGTCTTCGCGTCCCAAGCTTGGTGTCGCGGTTCGATTCTTCAATGCGCGCCCGCATTCTGGCGGCCCGCACGGCATCCCAAGGTTGCAAACAGCGGCACGAATTGCCGTTGCGCGGTTGGCGCCTCCTGGGGCAAGAGCCTTCCCGCCTGTGGAGCGTGTCGGCATGTGCGGCGTCGTAGGCCTCTTCCATCCCCTGCGGCCCACGCCGCCCGAGCCCGCGCTGCTGCGCCGCATGGCGGACGCCATCAGCCATCGCGGCCCGGACGGCGACGGCTTCCACGCCGAGCCGCATCTCGGCCTGGGCCATCGGCGCCTGTCCATCGTGGACCTGGCCGGCGGCGCGCAGCCGATGGCCACCGAGGACGGGGCCGTCCTCGTCTCCTACAACGGCGAGATCTACAACCACGCCGCGCTGCGGCAGGAGCTGGAGGCGGCCGGACACCGCTACCGCAGCCGCTCCGACACCGAAACCATCCTGCATGGCTGGCGGGAATGGGGTCTCGGCGTGCTGGACCGGCTGAAGGGGATGTTCGCCTTCGCGCTCTGGGATCGCGACCGCGGCGAGCTGCTGCTGGCGCGCGACCGGCTGGGGGAGAAGCCGATGCTGTACGGCGCGCTGCCGGACGGCACGCTCGCCTTCGGCTCGGAGATGGCGGCGCTGCTCGCGCTGCCGGGCATGCCGCGCCGGCTGGATCACGCCGCGCTGGATGACTACCTGGCGCTCGGCTACGTGCCGGACCCGCAGACCATCCATGCCGGCATCCGGCGGCTGCCCGCGGGCCATTTCCTGCTGCTGCGGCGCGGCGAGGCCGACACCCCGGAGCCGCGGCGCTACTGGCGCGCGCCAACCGCCGCGCAGGCCGCGCCGGCCGGCGCCGCCGAGGAACTGGCGCGGCGGCTGGA
>NZ_JAPSMD010000337.1 GCF_027856955.1 Falsiroseomonas oryzae
CGCGGCCCTGCATGGCGCGCAGCGCCGCGATCTCGGCCGCGACGCCCTGGCCGGGCGGGGCCAGCTTGAGCACGCGGTCGGCGCCGATCGCCACCAGGCGGGCGGTCGGGCTCTCAGCGATGACGGGGCCGGCCGGCAGGTCCCATGCCGCCGCGATCCGCGCGCCGCGCGCATCCAGCGTGGCGCGCCAGACGGCGAGGCGGCGGCGGCGCCTCACCCCTCCAGGCGGCGCGCGATGAAGCGGGGCGGCGCTTCCTCTTCCGGCCGGAGCCGTCCCGTCCGCAGCTTCACGCCCTGCCACCAGGACAGCGCATGAGCGGGTGGCGCAGGCAGGGACGGCAGCGTCGCGCGCTCGGCATCCGGCAGCAGCGCGCGGCGTGCGCAGCGGAGGCGCTGCAGCCGCCACCAGGCCAGGTTCTCCTCGTCGCCCGGCTCGGCATGACGGAAGGCCAGCAGCGCTTCCACCTCCGCGCGCTGCAGGCGCAGCGCTGCGACCGCGGGCTCCTCGTGCCGGTCGGAGGCGCCGTGCCAGGGGCGGCGCAGCGCCGCCCGCTCAGGCACGCTTCAGGAGGCGCGCGGCCTCCACCGCGAAATAGGTCAGCACGCCGTCGCAGCCCGCGCGCTTGAAGCCGAGCAGGCTCTCCATCATCGCCTTCTCGTGGTTCAGCCAGCCATTCTGCACGGCCGCCATGATCATCGCGTATTCGCCGGAGACCTGGTAGGCGAAGGTCGGCACGCGGAACTCGTCCTTCACCCGGCGCACGATGTCGAGATAGGGCATGCCCGGCTTGACCATGACCATGTCCGCCCCTTCCGCGAGGTCGAGCGCCACCTCGCGCAGCGCCTCGTCGGAGTTGGCGGGGTCCATCTGGTAGGTCTTCTTGTCGCCCTTCAGCGCGCCGCCCGAGCCCACCGCATCGCGGAACGGGCCGTAGAAGGCCGAGGCATATTTCGCGGCGTAGCTCATGATGCGGGTGTGGATCAGCCCGCGGGAGTCGAGCGCCGTCCGGATGGCACCGACGCGGCCGTCCATCATGTCGGAGGGCGCGATGACGTCGATGCCGGCCTCCGCCTGGATGACGGACTGGACCGCCAGGATCTCCAGCGTCTCGTCATTCGCCACGTAGTGCCCGCCCGGACCATCGCGCAGCACGCCGTCATGGCCGTGGTCGGTGTAGGGATCGAGGGCGACGTCGCCGACCAGGCCGAGGTCGGGGAACTCCGCCTTCAGCAGCCGCGCGGCGCGGCACATCAGGTTCTCCGGGTTCTTCGCCTCGGTCCCCTCGGCGTCCTTCTTCTCGGTCGGCGTGGCCGGGAACAGGGCGAGCGCGGGGATGCCGAGCTTCGCCGCGGGCTCCACATGCGCGGCCAGCCGATCCAGCGTCACGCGCTTCACGCCGGGCATGGAGGCGACCGCGCTCTCGGTCGCCGTGCCCTCGATGACGAAGATCGGCCAGATCAGGTCGTCCACCGAGAGGCGGTGCTCCGCCACCAGGCGCCGCGTGAAGGCGTCCACGCGGTTGCGGCGCGGACGGATGGCGGGGAAGGCGCCAGGCTGGCGCGGCTGCTCGACGCTGATCTGCACCTGGCCCTTTTCGAAGATGGTCATTCGGCCGCTGCCTTCATGCTCCCGCCGGCCGCGGCCAGCGCCTGGTCGAGGTCGGCGATGATGTCGTCGATGTGCTCGATGCCGATGGAGAGCCGGACATAGCCGGGGGTGACGCCGGACGCCGCCTGCTCCTCCACGGAGAGCTGGCTGTGCGTGGTGGTGGCGGGGTGGATCGCCAGGCTCCGCGCATCGCCGATGTTGGCGACGTGGTAGAACATCTTCAGCGCCTCGATGAACTGGCGGCCGGCCTCGGCACCCGCCTTCAGCTCGAAGCCGAGCAGGCTGCCATAGCCGCCCTTCAGCGCGGCATCGGCGCGGCGACGCGGTTCGCCTTCCATCAGGCTGGGATGGATGACGTGCGACACTGCCGGGTGCCCGGCCAGCCAGGCGGCGACTTTCAGCGCGTTGGCGCAGTGCCGTTCCATGCGCAGCGGCAGCGTCTCCAGCCCCTGCAGCGTCAGGAAGGCGTTCATCGGCGACATCGGCGCGCCGAGGTCGCGCAGCAGGATGACGCGCATGCGGATGATGTAGGCGATGGGGCCGAGCGGCTTCACCGCCTGCGTCCAGACCGCGCCGTGGTAGCTGGGATCGGGCTTGTTCAGCGTGGGGAAGCGCTCGGCATGGGCTTCCCAGTCGAAGTTGCCGCCATCTACGACCATGCCGCCGATGCTGGTGCCGTGGCCGCCGATCCACTTCGTCGTGGAGTGCATCACCACCGCCGCGCCGAGGGCGAGCGGCTTGCAGAGGATGGGGGCGGCGGTGTTGTCCATGATCAGCGGCACGCCGAGCTTCCGGCCGATGGCCGCGACCTCCGCGATCGGGAAGACCTGCAGCTTCGGGTTGGGCAGCGTCTCCGCGTAGTAGGCGCGGGTGCGGGCGTCGGTGGCGCGGGCGAAGGCCTCGGGGTCCTTCGGATCGACGAAGCGCACCTCCACGCCGAACTGCTTCATCGTGTTGGCGAAGAGGTTCCAGGTGCCGCCATAGAGGTCGGTGGAGGAGACGATGTTGTCCCCGGCCTCGCAGAGGTTGAGCACGCTGAAGGTGGTGGCCGCCTGGCCGGAGCCGAGCGCCAGGCCCGCCACGCCGCCTTCCAGCGCCGCGACGCGCTTCTCCAGCACGTCCACGGTGGGGTTCATGATGCGGGTGTAGATGTTCCCCAGTTCCTGCAGGGCGAAGAGCCGCTGGGCGTGGCCGGTGTCCTGGAACTGGAAGGAGGTCGTCTGGTGGATCGGCACGGCCACCGAGCCGGTGGTCGGGTCGGCCCGCCAGCCGGCATGCAGCGCGATGGTCTCCGGGTTGGTGTGGCTCACGGCCTTCCTCCGATCCTTGCGGCGGGAGTCGTGGCACAACCGCGGCGGGCAGGGGAAGGGCCGGGCGGGTTTTCTCCGGCCGGGCCCGGGCGGGGAAGGGGCTGCTCCGGGCGGCGCCCGCCAGGGCAGGGCTGCGGCGTGGCGCAAGACCTTGTGGCCGTGGTTCCGGTGGGCCACCGGGCGTGGTAACCCTGGGCCATGACCCCACAGGACATCCCGGTCGCGCTGGGCTCCGACCACGCCGGCGTCGCGTTGAAGGCGACGCTGTGCGAGGCGCTGGACCAGGCTGGCCATCCGACGCTCGACATGGGTACGCATGGGCCGGAGAGCGTGGACTACCCGGACTTCGCGAATGCCGTGGCCGCCGCGGTGCTGGACGGGCGGGCGCGCTTCGGCGTGCTGGTCTGCGGCACCGGCATCGGCATCTCGATCGCCGCCAACCGCCATCCCGGCATTCGCTGTGCCCTGGTGCACGACGTGACCGGCGCGCGGCTGAGCCGGGAGCACAATGACGCGAACATCCTGGCGCTCGGCGCCCGGGTGATCGGCCCGGAGGTGGCGCTGGACGCGCTCCGCGCCTTCCTTGCCACGCCCTTCGCCGGCGGCCGTCACGAGCGCCGCGTGCGGAAACTGACACCCGAATGGAGCCCGCGCCCATGAACGAGACCTCCCCCGCGGTGACCCCGGCGCGCTTCTTCCAGGCCTCGGTCGCCGAGACGGATCCGGAGCTGGCGCATGCCATCGCGCAGGAGCTCGGCCGGCAGCAGGACGGCATCGAGCTGATCGCCAGCGAGAACATCGTCTCCCGCGCCGTGCTGGAGGCGCAGGGCAGCGTGCTGACCAACAAGTATGCCGAGGGCTATTCCGGCCGCCGCTACTATGGCGGCTGCGAGTTCGTGGACATCGCCGAGGACCTGGCGATCGCCCGCGTGACGAAGCTGTTCGGCTGTGGCTTCGCCAATGTCCAGCCGCATAGCGGCGCGCAGGCCAATCAGGCGGTGTTCCTGGCCCTGCTGCAGCCAGGCGACGCCTTCATGGGGCTCGACCTCGCGGCGGGCGGGCACCTGACGCATGGGTCGCCGGCCAACCTCTCGGGCAAGTGGTTCAGGCCGGTGCCCTACACGGTGCGCCGCGAGGACCAGTTGATAGACATGGCGGAGGTCCGGCGCATCGCGCTGGAGAGCCGGCCGAAGCTGATCATCGCCGGCGGCAGCGCCTATGCCCGGCACTGGGACTTCGCGGGGTTCCGCGCCATCGCCGACGAGATCGGCGCGTATTTCATGGTGGACATGGCGCATTTCGCCGGGCTGGTCGCGGGTGGGGCGCATCCGTCCCCGTTCCCGCATGCGCATGTCGTGACCACCACCACGCACAAGACGCTGCGCGGGCCGCGCGGCGGGCTGATCCTGACCAATGACGAGGCGCTGGCGAAGAAGTTCAACAGCGCGGTCTTCCCGGGGCTGCAGGGCGGGCCGCTGATGCATGTCATCGCCGCCAAGGCGGTCGCCTTCGGCGAGGCGCTGAAGCCCGAGTTCCGAGCCTATGCGAAGCAGGTGGTGGCCAATGCGAAGGCGCTGGGGGCGGAGTTGCAGGCGCAGGGCCTGGATCTCGTCACCGGCGGCACCGACAATCACCTGGTGCTGGTGGACCTGCGGCCGAAGAAGCTGACCGGCAAGGTGGCGGAGGGCGGGCTGAACCGCGCGCACCTCACCTGCAACAAGAACGCCATTCCCTTCGACCCGGAGAAGCCGATGGTGACCTCCGGCATCCGGCTCGGCAGCCCGGCCGCCACAACGCGCGGCTTCGGGGAGGCGGATTTCCGCGAGGTGGCGAAGCTGATCGGCGAGGTGCTGGACGGCCTGGCCGCCGCGAATGCGCCGGAGGCGAACGCCGCCGTCGAGGAACGGGTGAAGGGCCGCGTGCTGGAGATGTGCCGGCGCTTCCCGATCTACGCCTGACAGATGGCACAAGCTGGCCAGGACCCGGACGGCGCATCGACCAGCCGGCCGCACAGCGGCCGGCGCCGCCCACCTGCCAGTGCCCCGAGGCGCACCGGCGGCGCGGCGAAGCCGAGCGGCCGGGTGGCCGCGCCCGGCGTCTGAGGGCATCGAACCATGCGCTGTCCCTTCTGCGGGAACGAGGACACCCAGGTGAAGGACAGCCGTCCGGCGGATGACGGCGCGTCGATCCGCCGGCGCCGGTCCTGCGCCGCCTGCGGCAACCGCTTCACCACCTTCGAGCGCGTGCAGCTGCGCGAGCTCACCGTCATCAAGTCCGATGGCCGCCGCGTGCCCTTCGACCGCGACAAGCTGGCGCGCAGCGTGCGCGTGGCGCTGCGCAAGCGCCCCTTCGACGAGGAGCGCATCGAGCGCATCGTCAACGGCATCCAGCGCCGGCTGGAAGTGGAGGCGGACAGCGAGGTGACCAGCCGGCGCATCGGCGACGTGGTGCTGGACACGCTGCGCGACGTGGACCAGGTGGCCTATGTGCGCTTCGCCTCGGTCTACCAGAACTTCCGCGAGGCGAAGGACTTCCAGGCTTTCCTCGGCAAGATCGACGCGAGCTGAGCGGGGTCGCCGCGTCAGCCGCGGCGCTGCGGGCGAAGCCGGCCCCAGCCGAGCAGTGCGACCGGCAGCAGGAACACCGCCGTGACGGCGAGCGCGAGCAGCGCCTCGGCCCGCGGCGTGAGCGCGGCCGCCGCGGCGGCCCAGACGAAGCTGCCGTTGCGGGCCACGGCGGTGACGAGCAGCGGCTCGGCGAGCGTCCGCGCATCCGTCGCGACGAGCCGGCCCGTCCCCCAGGCCACGCCGGCCGAGAGCGTCAGGCTGCTGCCGGCGAGCGCGAGCACGGCGACGCTGCCCGACGCGCCGAGCGCGCCGAACTCCGCCGTGAGCGTGCCGCCGGCCGAGAG
>NZ_JAPSMD010000338.1 GCF_027856955.1 Falsiroseomonas oryzae
GCCCGGCTGCCGCTTCGCGCCGCGCTGTCCCTTCGCGGTGGCGCGCTGCGCCGAGCCGCCGCCGCTCGCGCCGATGGGGGCCGGGCATGTCGCGGCATGCTGGCGCGCGCCGCTCGACGGCATCCTCGGGCAGGCGGCATGAGCGCGATCCTGGAGCTTGAGGACGTCGCGCGCGCCTTCCCGGTGCGGGACGCGCTGGGCCGCGCGAAGGGCGCGGTGCGCGCGGTGGACGGCGTCTCGCTCTCGGTGCCGGAAGGCGCGGTGCTGGCCATCGTGGGCGAGAGCGGCTGCGGCAAGTCCACGCTGGGGCGTGTCATGCTGCGGCTGATCGAGGCCGACCGCGGCGCGATCCGCTTCATGGGCGATGACCTGCGCGCGCTGAAGCCGGATGCGCTGCGCCGGCGGCGGCGCGACATGCAGCTGATCTTCCAGGACCCCTTCGCCAGCCTCGATCCGCGCATGACCGTGGAGGAGGCGGTGGCGGAGCCGCTGCGCCTGCACGGCATCGTCCCCCGCGCGCAGGAACGCGAACGGGTGGCGGAGTTGATGGCGCGCGTCGGCCTGCGGCCGGAGCAGGCGCGTCGCTGGCCGCACGAGTTCAGCGGAGGGCAGCGCCAGCGGATCGCCATCGCCCGCGCGCTGGCCAGCCAGCCCCGGCTGATTGTGGGCGACGAACCGGTCAGCGCACTGGACGTCTCGGTGCAGGCGCAGGTGATCAACCTGCTGCAGGACCTGATCCGCGAGTTCCGTCTGACCTTCGTACTCATCAGCCACGATCTGGGCGTGGTGCGCCACATCGCGGACCGCGTGGCCGTGATGTATCTCGGCCGCATCGTGGAGGAAGGACCGACCGCGCAGGTCTTCCACGCGCCGCGCCACCCCTACACCCGCGCGCTGCTGGCGGCGGTGCCGGGCCAGGGGGTGAAGGCGGTGCCGCTGGAAGGCGATGTGCCGAGCCCCATCGACCCACCCTCCGGCTGTCGCTTCCGCACCCGCTGCCCCTTCGCCGAGGCGATCTGCACGGAGCAGGCGCCCCCGCTGGAGGGTGGCAGCCATGCCGCGGCGTGCCACCTGCAGCACCGCCTGCCGCCCGCCGTGCCGCCGGCCGAGCACGATGCCGGCGGCGAGCGTCTGCGCCGCCTGCAGGCCTTCTTCACCGACCGCAAGACCAACAACACGGGAGCCACGACATGATCCGAAAGAGCCTTGCCGCCGCCTGCATCGGCCTCGCGGCGCTGGCCGCCTCGCCGCCCGCGGAGGCGCAGAACTTCCGCATCGGCCTGCGCGAGGACCCGGACATCCTGGACCCGACGCTGGCGCGCACCTTCGTCGGCCGCATCGTCTTCGCCGGGCTTTGCGACAAGCTGTTCGAGATCAACGAGCGGCTGGAGATCGTGCCGCAGCTGGCCACCGGCTATCGCTGGGACGACCCGACGACGCTGACCATCACGTTGCGCCAGGGCGTGCGCTTCCACGATGGCGAGCCGATGACGGCGGAGAGTGTGGCCTATTCGCTGAACCGCCACCTGACCATGCAGGGCAGCTTCCGCCGCGGCGAGATCGGCTCCATGCAATCCGTCGAGGTGGTGGATCCGCAGACCGTGCGCGTGAAGCTGCGCGAGCCCTTCGCGCCCTTCGTCAGCCAGCTGACCGACCGCGCCGGCATGATCGTCAGCCCGCGGGCCGCGGAGGCTGCCGGGCGCAACTTCGGCAACCGCCCGGTCTGCGCCGGCCCGATGCGCTTCGTGGAGCGCGTGGCGCAGGACCGCATCGTGCTCGAGCGCTTCCCTGAGTACTGGGATGCCGGCCGCGTGCATGTGCAGCGCGTCTCCTACCTGCCGATCCCCGACGGCAATGTGCGCCTGGCCAACCTGCAGTCCGGCGCGCTGGATCTGGTGGAGATCGAGGCGAATGACGTGCGCACCGTGCAGCGCAACAACCGGCTGCGCGTGACGATGACGGACGAGCTCGGCTACCAGGGCATCACCTTCAACATCGGCAACGGCGCGCGCGCGCAGACGCCCTTCGGGCAGAACCCCCGCATCCGCGAGGCCTTCGAGCTGGCGATCGACCGCGCTGCGGTGAACCAGGTGGTCTTCGAGGGCGTGCACACCCTGACCGCCCAGCCTCTGCCGCCGGCCAACCCCTATCACGTCCGCAACTTCCAGCCGGAGCCGCGCAACGTGGCCCGCGCGCGGCAGCTGCTGGCCGAGGCCGGCGTGCGCACGCCGCTGCCGGTCGAGATGACCGTGCCGAACAACCCCGACCTGCGCCAGGCCGCGGAGGTGATCCAGGCCATGGTGCGCGAGGCCGGCTTCGACCTGCGCATCAACGCGATGGAGTTCGCCTCCTCGCTGCAGGCGGCGGTGCGCGGCGAGTTCGAGACCTACCTGCTGGCCTGGTCCGGCCGCGTCGATCCGGACGGCAACACCTGGACCTTCATCCACAGCCAGGGCCCGCAGAACGACGGGAAGTACTCCAACCCCGAGGTGGACCGGCTGCTGAACGCTGCGCGGGTGGAGACCGATGCCGAGAAGCGGCGCGAGCTCTACGCGCAGGTCTGGACCATCGCGCTGCGCCAGGACCGGCACCGGATGTATCTGTGGCACCGCAAGCAGATCGTGGCGCACAGCGCGCGGCTGCAGGGCTTCCGCCCGATCCCGGACGGCCTCATCCGCATCCAGGACTTGAGGATCCAGTAGCCGGAGGAACCGGGGAGAGGGGGACGACATGGCCGGCTGGCTGCTGCGACGGCTGGGGCAGATCGTGCCCACGCTCGTCATCCTCTCCTTCATGGTCTTCGGGCTGCAGCAGCTGATGCCCGGCGACCCCGCGATCATCCTGGCCGGCGAGGAGCGCGGCGATCCCGTCGTGCTCCAGCAGATCCGCGAGGAGCTGCGGCTGGACCGGCCCATCTGGGACCAGTATCTGTTCTGGATTGGCAACGTGCTGCAGGGCGATTTCGGCTGGTCCTGGCGCATCCGCATGCCGGTCTCCGACCTGATCCTGGAAAAGCTGCCGGTCACCGCGCAGCTGGCCACGATGGCGTTCCTGATCGGCGTGGTGATCGGCGTGCCGGCGGGCATCCTTTCGGCCACGCGGCGCGACACGCCGACGGACTGGGCGGCGAACGGCGTCGCGCTGTTCGGCATCTCCATGCCGAATTTCTGGCTGGGCATCATGATGATCCTGCTGTTCAGCGTGGAGCTGGGCTGGCTGCCGCCCTCGGGCTACGTGCCGCTGTGGGAGGACCCGGTGCAGTCGCTTGCCACCACCATCATGCCGGCCTTCGTGCTGGGCACCGGCGTCGCCAGCGTGCTGATGCGCCACACCCGCGCCGCGATGCTGACGGCGCTCAGCCAGGACTACGTCCGCACCGCGCGCGCCAAGGGGCTGGCGGAGAAGGTCGTGGTCTGGAAGCACGCGCTGCGCAACGCGCTGATCCCGGTGGTGACGCTCGGGACCATCGAGTTCGGCCGGCTGCTGGCCGGCGCCGTGCTGACCGAGCAGATCTTCACCATCCCCGGCTTCGGCAAGCTGGTGGTGGATGCGGTGTTCAACCGCGACTATCCGGTGGTGCAGGGCGTGGTGCTGGCCACCGCCCTGATCTTCGTGCTGCTCAGCCTGGTCGCCGACCTGCTCTACATGGCGATCAACCCCAGGCTGAGGCAGGCATGAGCGGGGACGCATCTGCGCGCCGCATCGGCGCGACCGCCGCCCCCGTCGCCGTCGAGCGCGGCGAGAGCCCGGGCCGGCGCGCGCTGCGCCGCTTCTTCCGCCACCGGCTCGCGGTGTTCGGCCTGGTGGTGGTGGTTGGCTTCATCCTGGTCGCGCTGCTTGCGCCCTGGATCGCGCCCTACGACCCGATCGAGACGAGCTGGGCCCGCATCCGCAAGCCGCCCTCGGCCGAGCACTGGTTCGGCACGGACGAGAACGGGCGCGACGTGCTCTCCCGCCTCATCTGGGGCGCGCGGGCCTCGCTGATGGCCGGCGTCGTCTCGGTGCTCGGCGCGGTCGCGATCGGCGTGCCGATCGGGCTGCTGGCGGGGCTGTCGGGCGGCTGGGTGGATGCCACGCTCTCGCGCATCGCCGATGCGATGCTCTCCGTGCCCTTCCTGATCCTGGCGATCGCGCTGGCCGCCTTCCTGGGGCCCGCCCTGGAGAACGCGATGCTCGCCATCGCGATCACCGCGAGCCCGGTCTTCGTGCGGCTGGCCCGCGGCATGGCGCTGGAGGCGAAGTCCACGGACTGGGTGGAGGCCGCGCGCGCGCTGGGCAATCCGCCCTGGCGCACGGCGCTGGTGCATGTGCTGCCGAACATCGTCCCGCCGCTGCTGGTGCAGGGCACGCTGGCCATCGCGGAGGCGATCATCGCGGAGGCCTCGCTGAGCTTCCTCGGCCTCGGCCAGCAGCCGCCGGCGCCGTCCTGGGGCAGCATGCTGAACAGCGCGCAGCGATTCCTGGACCAGGCGCCGTGGCTGGCGGTGGCGCCGGGCATCGCGATCTTCGTGGTCGTGCTGGCCTTCAACCTGGTGGGCGACGGGCTGCGCGACGCTCTGGATCCACGCGCCCAACGGCGCTGACAGCCAAGGCGCTGATCACCGGGGCAACCGGTCCAGGAAGGCGAGGCCACGGCGCAGCGCGGCCGCGGTGCGGTGCAGGCTCTCGTCATCGCCCGGGAAGGCGGCCAGGGCGCGCAGCACGGCGAGCGTGGCGCCGGCCTCCTCCGCCTGCCGCGCCAAGCCGTGCGCATCCACCCGGGCCGCGTCCAAGGCCCAGTGGACCAGTCGCGAAAGATTGAACACCGCCGGCACCCAGTGATGCGGGTGGGAGAGGTGCAGCTTGGCACGCAGCATCCCGCCCACGACACGCCGGTGCGACGCCTGGTGGGCGAACCACGCCATCAGCACCGCCTCCACGCGGCGCGCGGGGGAGAGGCCCTCCAGCTCCTCCGCCGGCACGGCCAGCAGGGCGGCCAGCGCATCCTCGAACCAGGCGTCGGCAATGGCGTCAGCGTCGCGGAAGGCGCCGCGCAACTCGGCCAGAGTGATGCCGGCGCGGGCGGCCACGCGGTGCAGGCGGAGGTCGTACCAGCCGCTCTCGGCCGCCTCGGCCATCGCCGCCCGCACCACGCCGTCGCGCAGCCCTGCCCGCATCACCGCCGCTCCGCCCCTGTCCTGTTGCATATGGTTGCATGCCCGCGACAGGTCGCCCAACGGCCTTGATGGCGCCACGCGCCGGGCCGATGTGAGGGCGGCCATGAACCGCCTGCCCGTACCCCGCAAGCCGCTGCTCGACCTCGTGCCCGCGCCGGCGCGGCGCGTGCTCGGCGTCACGCTGCTGACGCTGACGCTGTGGATGGCCAGCTTCCTGGCTCTGTTCCGCTGATGGAGCGCCGCCCCTGGGAGCCGCCGCTGCCGCCGCCCTGGCGCGACGCGCGGGAGAAGATGGGCGAAGGCTATGCGCGGCTGCGCGACGGGACGCGCGGCCTGTTGCTGCCCATGTTCACCTGGCCGTTGGTGTTCGATTCCGTGACGGAGATCGTGAAGGGCAGCCCGACCGGCCTGGTTGCGGCCGCTCTCGGCCTCGGCCTGCCGGTGGTGGCGACCTGGCTGCTGCGCCGCGGCCATGCCGGCGACACCAACCGTGCCGCGATCGTGACCGGCGCGGCGACCGGCCTCGTCGCCGGGCTGGGCGCGGCGATGAACCCCTTGATGGCCTTGCTGCTCGGCGGCGGTGCCTGGCTCGGCACCCGGCTGCTCTACGACGGTGCGGTGCAGGAGGTGGCGCCGCCGGCGCCGCCCGCCCCGCCGGCGCCCCCCGGGCCG
>NZ_JAPSMD010000339.1 GCF_027856955.1 Falsiroseomonas oryzae
CGGCAGGGCGCCGGGCCCAGCGACGGGCTGGTGCCGGTCGCCTCCACCCTCCTGCCGGGCGCGCGCCATGCCGTGCTGCCGGGCGGCCACCGGGCGCTGGTGGCCGGCGGGCCGGGCCGCGACCCGACCGGGCTACTGCGGCGGGAGATCGGGCTGCTGCTGGATGCGGGCGGGGCTGTCGGCTGACTTTACAGGTGCCGGACGCGCCATGGCGGGGGTTCGCGCCTGGACGGACGGCGCAATCCGCGGTTGTGGCGGGCTGCGCGGGCGGCGGGGGCGTCGGCAACATTTACAATGTTCATCCGCGCTCATCCCCATGTATGCATAATCTCGCAACAAATATCGCTGAAGTCCTTGATTGTGCGAGGTGTTTTCCGAACGGCACGCAAGTTGCAACGCTCCCAACCCTGAGTAGCAGCATGACGGGCGCGTGACGTGCCGTTCATGTTTTATGTGATCAACAGTGGCCATCCGCGGAGCGCTGCACGCGATCCGCGACGGCCCGACCGGCGGGAGGGTTGCATGCGACATGGCCTGAGGGCGACGCTTCTGCGCAGCGTGTTCGTCACCGCGCTGGCCTTCGGCGGCGGACCGGCGCTGGCGCAGGGCGTCAACGAATTCGGCGCGGTGATCGTCAACGGCAACACCGCGCTCGGCATCAACAACATCGGCAGCCTGAACTTCTCCGATGTCGGCGTGCTGGGTCCGAACGGCAGCCCCACGACGGATGAGTTCGACGCCTGGGGCCTGAGCCGCCGCGGGGTCTTCGGCACCGACGGCACGCTGACCTGGCGCGACGCGACCTCCCCGGGCTGCCTGTGCGAGGGCTGGGGCGTCGCGGTGCGCTACGGCAGCGCGTCGGACCCCGTCGCAGGCTTCGCCAACCAGTCCTCCGGCAATGGCGGGCTGCTCGGTGGCACCATCTCCGCCACGCCAAACACCGCCACCTCGGTCGTCGGGCTGTCCGAGGCGCCGATCAGCGTGCGCCACGCCTTCGGCCCCTCGCTGGCGCCGGACACCTTCCAGGTGAACGTCACCATCACCAACACCGGCAGCGACACGGCGCACAACGTCATCTACCGCCGCGTGATGGACTGGGACGTCCCGCCGACCGAGTTCAACGAATACGTCACCCACAAGGGCGTCGCCGCGAACCTCGTCACCAATGGCGGCAACGTCCTGTTCGCCAGCAACGACGGCTTCGTCAGCAGCGACCCGCGTGTCCTGCCCGGAGACCTGCCCGTCCCGAACTTCACGACGACGATCAACGTGGACTTCGTCGATGCCGGTGCGCAGGACCATGGCTCGGTCTTCGACTTCGCCTTCGGCGACCTGGCCCCGGGCGAGAGCCGCAACTTCAATATCTTCTACGGCAGCGCCGCCAACGAGGCGAATGCGCTCGCCGCGCTGCAGACGCTGAACGCCAACGTCTATTCGCTCGGCCAGTCCTCCCCTGTGGACCCGTCCGAGGGCGGCGAAGGCGGCGAGGGCGAAGTCACCACGGTCGCCAGCACCACCACGGGCGGCCCCGAGACCGGCGAGCCCGCCACCTTCTTCTTCGCCTTCGGCGGCATCGCCGGCGAGGAGCCCGGCTCCTCCCCCACCAACCCGGTGCTGCCCTTCGTGATCGCCGACCCGACGACGGGCGCCGTCACCTTCACCTTCGATGCGCCGCAGCCGCGCCGCTGGTACGACCCGCCCTTCGCCATCGGCTTCACCTACGAGCTGGTCGGCGGCGGCGAGTTCATCCAGGTCGGCACGCCGCCCGCCGGCGCCTATGGCGACGGCCCCTTCTACGTCTATGTCGGCGGCATCCTGGTCGCGACGCTGAACCCCTCGGAGTTCTACAATTTCGGCTCCGGCGTGACGAAGTTCGAGCTGCGCGGCCTCGAGCCGCTCGATACCCAGGATCCGAACTTCGCCACCGCCTTCCCGACCTTCCTCGACTTCAGCGGCTCGCCGACCTCGCTGACCATGGTCTCCATCCTGCAGCCCGACGAGCCCACCGGCGTGCCGGAGCCCGCCACCCTCGGCCTGCTCGGCCTGGGCGTCGCGGGGCTGCTCGCGGCGCGCCGGCGCCGGCGCGTCGCGGCGTAAGTCACGCATCGCGTAGCCATCGGGGGCGGGCGATCCGCAGGGATCGCCCGCCCTCTCGCGTTCCGGGCCCCGAGCATGCAAGCCTGCCAGACATGACACGCCGCCTGCTGCACGCCCTGCCCCTGCTGCTCGCCCTCGCCGCACCGGCCCAGGCCGCCGATGCCGAAGGCCGCTTCGCGCTGAAGGGCGGCGGCGCCACCAGCTGCGCCAATTTCGTCGAGGCACGGCGGATGGGCGCCGGCGACCTCCGCCTCTTCGAGGGCTTCGTGGACGGCTACGTCACGGCGGCCAATCTGCTGACGCCCGACACCTTCGACCTGGTGCCCTGGCAGACCACCGCGCTGCTGCTGGAGATGCTCGGCGCCTATTGCCAGCGCACGCCGCAGGCGCAGTTCGCCGCCGCCGTCACGCGGCTGGTCTCCGCCCTTTCGGCGGAGCGGCTGCGCAGCAGCTCCAATCTCGTCGGCGCGCGCAGCGCCAGCGGCGTGGTGCCGCTCTATGCCGAGGTGCTGCGGCGCGTGCAGGACGCGCTGCGCGCCCGCAACTACACCGTGCCGGAGGCGAACGGCGCCTGGGACGAATACACCCGCCTCGCGCTGGAGCGCTTCCAGCGCGAGAACAACCTGCCGGTCAACGGCCTGCCCGACCAGCGCACGCTGTTCGCGCTGCTGCAGCGCGTGAACTGACGCAGCGGGCGCGCGGCAACCGCCGCGCGCCCGCCTGAGCCCGCGGTCGCCCTGAGTGTGCGCGCCGCAGGCGGGCACGCCAGGGCGTGAATCGCCGGCTCCGGCAGGGCTGGACCCGTGCTGGCCGGACACGGTCCGGGCAGCACGGGTCCGGTTCACTCCTTCGCCACCTCCACCAGCACCAGTTCCGCATCCTCGGTCGCTGTGATGGCGATCTCCGGCTCGTCCACGATGCCGGCGCCGTCCCGCGCGCCGAGCGCCTGGCCGTTCACCGTCACCGCGCCCTTCGCCGGCACCAGATAGGCGGCCCGGCCGGCCTCCAGCTTCTGCACCAGCGTCTGCCCGGCCTTCAGCGTCGCCGCCATCACCGCGCCGTCCACGTTCAGCGGCAGCGCGCCGTTCCCGGCATCGGCCGGCCGGCCGGAGGCCAGCACCTCGAACCCCGCCTCCCGCGCCGCCTTGGGGAACTGCTTCGCGCCCCAGTTCGGCTTGGCGCCGCGGCGGTCAGGCATGATCCAGATCTGGAAGATCTTCGTCGTGGTCGGCTCCAGGTTGTACTCCGCATGCACCACGCCGGTGCCGGCGCTCATGATCTGCACGTCGCCGGCCTCGGTGCGGCCCTCGTTGCCCATGCTGTCCTTGTGGGTGATCGCGCCTTCGCGGACATAGGTGATGATCTCCATGTCGCGGTGGGGATGCGCGTCGAAGCCGGTGCCCGGCGCGATCTCGTCGTCGTTCCACACGCGCAGCCGGCCCCAGTTCATGCGGGCGGGGTCGTGGTAGTTCGCGAAGGAGAAGTGGTGCTTCGCCTTCAGCCAGCCGTGGTTGGCGCCGCCTAGGCTGGCGAAGGGTCGGACGTCGATCATCGTCGTGTCTCCCGTCCCCCGGACCTGCCGGGGTCTGCTGTTCGGGGCAGGAGATAGGGGCGCGCCGTCATTCACGCAGCACCCCGCAACCGATTGCGGCCATTCACGCGGGTGATGGCGCCGCCAGAGGGATCCGGAAGCGCAGCATCGCGGCGCCGCCCTGCGCCGGGCCGGCCGTGAACCGCTCCACCAGCCGCCCGCCCTGCGCCTCGATCACCCGGATCGAGGCCGGGTTCGCCGCGCCGGTCACCACCTCCACCCAGGGCAGGCCGAGCGGCGCCACCTCCGCCAGCAGCAGGCCCAGCGCGCGGGTCGCCTGCCCTTCGCCTCGCCGCCAGGGCACCACCTCGTAGCCGACATGGCCGAGGACGTAGTCCGGCAGTTCCGGGACGCCCGGCTGCCAGCGGAAATGGATGACGCCGCAAAATCCGCCATCGAGGATCCAGCGCGAGAAGCCGGGCAGCCGCCGCACCGTACGGCCGCCCGGCAGCACCACCACTTGGCCGCCCACCGGATCGTCCAGACCGGCCAGGAACGCCGCGGGGTCGTGCGCGATGGCTTCCAGCTGCGCCCAGGCCAGGGCCGGGCCGCTGAAGGTCGAGGGCTCGAAGCCGCGGCGCAGCGCATCGGCGTATTCGGCCAGGTGCTCCGCCGCCGGCCGGACCAGCCGCGTCAAGCCTGGGCGACCGATTCACCGCTTCGGCGACGCCGCCTTCGCCGATCGGGCGCTAGCGGCACATCAGCACCGGCAGGTCCGCATTCTCCAGCACGTGCCGCGTCACGCCGCCCAGGATCAGCTGGCGCAGGCGGGACGCGCTGTAGGCGCCCTGCACTAGCAGGTCGGCCTGGAAGTCGCGCGCCGCGCCGAGCAGCCCCGCGCCCACCTCCCGCGTCGCCGGCTTGAAGGGGTGCAGCTCCGCCTCGATCCCGTGCCAGCGGAGATAGGCGCGGATGCCCTCCGCCCCCGGCCCGCGGCGCTGGTATTCCGTGGCGTGCAGGATGCGCACCGCCTGCGCGCGGTGCAGCCAGGGCAGCGCCGCCGCCACCGCCGCCGCGCTCTCCGCCGTGCCGTTCCAGGCCACGCAGACGCGCGTGCCCATGGTGACCGGCGCGGCGCGCGGCGAGATCAGCACGGGCCGCCCGCTGTCGAACAGCACGGCATGCAGCGCGTCGGAGGAGGAGACGTCCTCGTCCGCCTCGGGGTGCGGCACCACCGCCATGTCGAACAGCCGGGACTGCTGCGCCACCACGTCCTCCTCGCGCCCCGCCAGCGTCTCGAAGCTGATGGTCACGCCGGGCGTCTTGAGCGCGGTGTTCGGGTCGGTGGCCAGCACCAGGTCGCCATGGGTGGCGGCGAAGCGGTCGAAGAGCTGGCGCACGCGGCCGGCGCGCTCCCCGCTCTCGCGCTCGGTGGCGGCCATCATCTCCTCGATCATCGCGCCCGACAGGCCCTCGCCCGCCAGGGGCGCGACGTCGCGCGCATCCACGCGCACGTGGAGACAGTGCAGATGCGCATTCCAGATCCGCGCCACGTCCAGCGCGGTGGCGAGCGCGGCCTCTCCGGCAGCGGTGCCGGTGAGCGGCAGCAGCAGGCGACGATAGGCCATTGCGCCTCTCCTTCCCCGAAACCTTCCCTGCGTAACCTTATGCCGCGGAATCGCCGTTCAAGGCCAGGAGCCTACGCGCCGGGGACAGCGGATCGCGCGCATCCACCCGGTACCAATCGATGGCCCCCGGATCGGTCCGGGCCGCGCGGTCCAGGACCTCCACCGTCGCGTCGCTGGCATCGCCCTGGCGCGCCGCGACGCGCACGCGCAGCAGCTCGAGCGGCGCCTCCAGCCAGATCCCGGTGAAGGGCGCGCTCGCGGCGGCCTCCGACGCCGCCTGCCGGAGGCCAGCGTCCAGGAACATCGCGTCCAGCACCACCGAATGCCCGGCCGCCAGCGCGGTGCGCGCGGCGGCGAACATCTCGGCATGGACCGCCGCGCTCTCGCCCGGCGCATAGGCCTCGGGCGGCAGGCGCTGCTCCGGCGCCAGCCCCGCGCGGCGCTTGCGGATCTCGTCGCTGCGCAGGTGCAGCGCGCCGGGCGCCACGCCCAGAAGCGGCGCGAGCTGCCGGGCCAGCCAGGTCTTGCCGGT
>NZ_JAPSMD010000340.1 GCF_027856955.1 Falsiroseomonas oryzae
GCGATCCATCCCGGCCGCGCAGAGCGGGTGCTTCAGCGCCGCCAGTGTCGGCACCGGCGCGAAATCCTCCGCCACCATGCGCGCCACCAGCCGCAGGAAGGCGCCGGCCGGCGTGGTGCCGAGCGGCTCGCCGGCGGAGTCGTCGGCGACGATGCCGTGCCGCACCAGCGCCGCGGAGACGCGCCGCGCCAGGTCGCGGTCGGGCGTGACCAGCGCGGCACGCGCGCCCGGCTTCTCCAGCGCCTCGCGCAGGGTCAGCGCGATGGCGTCGGCCTCAGCCTGCGTATCGGGCGCGGCGAGCAGCGAAAGCCCTTCCAGCCCCGGCCGCCACAGCGCGGGATCCGGCCGCGTCCAGTCCTCCAGCCCCTCAGGCGGGCGCAGCGCCATCTCGATGAGCGCCGCGCGCGCTTCCGGCACGCGCTTCTCCTTCACGGCCTCGCAGCCCGGCCAGCGGCGGATGCGCTCGTTGTCCGCCTCCATCGCCTTCAGCAGCCGCGCCTGGGAGGAGAAGGGATGCGTCGCCGCGCCCTCCACCGCCGCCCAGATCCGGCCCAGCGCCTTGCGGTCCAGCCCGTGCAGCACGACGGCACCTGCCGGCAGGCCAGCCACCACGCGCAGCAGCTCCGCCGCCGCCGGGATGGTGCCGCCGACGCCGATGCCCGCGGCGATCACCGCGTCCCGCGGCGGGTCCTGCGCCCAGGCCTCGGTCTGCGCGCGCAGCGCCAGCACGCGCCGAAGTCCGATGTCGAGCAGACCCTGCTCCGTCAGCCAGCCGGCCCACTGGTTGGCGATGCCGCGCAGGAAGGTGGTGGTGATCTGCCAGTGCGTCGCCTGTTCCTGCGGCACCAGCGTCTCCAGCCGGTCGAGCCAGGCTTCCGCGAAGGCCAGCGGATCGGCTTCGCGCAGCAGCTCCGGGTCCTTCTCCTCCAGCGCCACCTCGTCGAACAGGCGGCCGAGCTCGCCGGCCAGCTGCCAGGCCTGTTCCGGCGTGGTCGGGCCGCCATGCCGCGCCGGCAGGCGCATCACGAAGCCGGTCAGCACGGATTGCCGCGTCAGCGGCGCGACGGCCGGCGGCAGGTCGAGCAGCGCCGGCAGCGCCAGCTCGTCCGCATCCTCCGTGGACAGCCCGGCCAGCGCGCGCATGCGCGGCAGCAGCAACGCCTTCTCGGCAGCGGTCCGCAGGAAGGCATCGCGCAGCGCACGCGCGGAACGCCGCGTCGGCAGCAGGATTGTGGCGCGGCCGAGAGCCTCGGGCGGCGCGCCCGCCATGCGCTGCAGCACCCCGGCGGCCAGACAGTCCAGGAAGGGCAGATGCGCCGGGATGTCGTAGAGGTTCACGCGGAACCTGCCGTCCAGCGCCGGCGCGCCTGCATGAAGGGTTGGTGTGGCGGCTTCATGCGGGCGCGCTCAAAACAAGGCGGGCAGGATCCCGGCGCGCAGCATCGTCTCCGCCCGCTCCAGGTCGCGCGGCGTGGACAGGTGGAACCAGGCGCCGTCATGCACCAGTGCAAAGAGCCGTCCGCGCTCGATTGCGCGGTCATAGACCCGGTTCAGGCTGAACGGCCCGTCGGGCATGCCCTCGAACAGGACGGGCGACAGGATCTGCACGCCGCCGAACAGGTAGGGCGCGATCTCGCGCTCCCTGGGCCGCCGCGCGCGGCCCAGCGGATCCAGCAGGAAGTCGCCGCGGCCGGCGTCGCCATCGACATGCGCGGTGCGGATCAGCAGCAGCAGCGCGTCCATCTCCGCCGGATCGAAGGCGGCGGACATGCGCAGCAGGGCGGAGCGCGGGCCGTCCAGCCAGAAGGCGTCGCCGTTCACCACGACGAAGGGGTCGCCCCCCAGATGCGGCAGCGCTGCCTTCACCCCGCCGCCGGTCTCCAGCAGCAGCTCCTCCCGCAGCACCACCGGTGGCGGCTCCGCGCCATAGGCCGTGACGGCGCGCTCCACCTGGTCGGCGAACCAGTGCGCGTTGACCACCAGGTTGCGGATGCCGGCATCGCGCAGCCGGTCCATCGCGTGGTGCAGCAGCGACCGGCCTTCCAGCGGCAGCAGCGGCTTCGGCCGGTCGTCGGTGAGCGGCCGCATGCGCGTGCCGAGCCCGGCGGCGAGCACCATGGCGTGGGTGGGTGCGATCATGCCGGATGTCCATGGAGCGAGGCGGGATTGGCGCGCAGGTCGCGGGGCACCTGCGCGTCGAGGAAGCGGCGCAGCGGCGCCGTCGCGGGATGCTCCAACGCGCGGTCGAGCAGCGCCCAGCAGCGCGCGCCGTGCCGGAGGTAGTGCCACTTCCCGTCGCGCCGCGCGAGCCGCACCCAGAGCGCCGCGACGCGCAGGTGCCGCTGCGCCGCCTGCGCCGCCATCGCGGCACGGAAGGCGTCGCCATCCAGGTCGTGCCGGCGCGCGAGATAGGCGGCCACCGCCGCCTCCCGCACGCGCTCGTCCACGTCCCGCCGCGCATCCTCCACCAGCGACACCAGGTCGTAGGCGGGGTGGCCGAGCGCCGCGTCCTGGAAGTCCAGGATGCCGACGTCGCGCGGTGCCGGGCGGTCCAGCGGCATCAGGTTGGCCGGGAAGAAGTCGCGATGCACGAAGCCCCGCGCCGCGAAGGGGGCCAGCATCTCGTGCAGCGCCGCGTGGAACGCCGCGCGCTGCGCCTCGCCCGGCGGCGCGCCCAGCACCTCCGGCCACCACCAGTCCAGGAAGGTGGCCGCCGCTGTCTCCGCCATGCGGCCCGCACCCCATTCCGGCAGCCCGTCCGGCGGCGGCGCGGCGTGCAGCGCGGCCAGCGCCTCCGCCGCCGCGGCATAGAGCGGCAGCGCATCGGCGCCCGCATCCAGCCGCTCCGCCATGGTGGTGCGGCCGAGATCCTCCAGCAGCAGGAAGCCGCGCCCGGCATCCGCCGCGATCACCTCCGGTGCGGAGAGCCCGAGGCGCGCCAGATGCGCCGCGACGTGCAGGAAGGGTCGCACATCCTCCTGCGGCGGCGGCGCGTCCATCAGCAGCGCGGGACGCGGCCCGTCCAGCAGCCGCATGTAGCGCCGGAAGGAGGCGTCGGAGGGCAGCGCCTCCCGCCGCGCATCGCCGAAGCCGTGGGCCGCCAGGAAGTCCTCGGCGCCGTCCCTCACGCCAGGCCCTCCAGCCGGCCGGGCCAGCCGGTCAGCGTCGCCAGGCGCTCCTCCTCCGCGGCGCCGGGCGCCAGCGCCAGCGTGAGCGCGTCGGCGGGCCGCAACGCACCCAGCCGGTCGGGCCATTCCACCAGCACGATCCCCTCCCGCGCCTCGTCCCAGCCCAGTTCCGCCAGGTCGGCCGGGCCGTCCAGCCGCCAGAGGTCGAAATGGAAGGCCGGTCCGGCCGGCAGGTCGTAGCCCTGCACCAGCGTGAAGGTCGGCGACGGCACCTCCAGCCCGAGGTCGCCGCTCGCGGCGCGCAGGAAGGCGCGCGCGAAGGTGCTCTTGCCCGCGCCGAGCGGGCCTTCCAGCAGGATGGCGTCGCCACGCCGGGCACGCGCGGCGAGCCTGGCGGCCAGCGCCTGGGTGGCGGCGGAATCGGGCAGCGTGAGGGTCACGGTGGCGGACATGCGGGGGCGGACCAATCTGCCCCCGGGGGGCCGGCGCGCACAAGCGCCGGGTTCGCGGTTTGATCACGCGGCGCCGCCGGGCTAGACCGGCCGCCTTGTTCCAGGGATGCGCAGGCGATGCCGGCCAAGGTCGAGACGGATGTGGCGATCATCGGCGCGGGGCCGGTCGGGCTCTTCGCCGTCTTCGAATGCGGCATGCTGCGCATGAAGTCCGTGGTGATCGACGCGCTGGACGCCGCCGGCGGCCAGTGCAGCGCGCTGTATCCCGAGAAGCCGATCTTCGACATCCCCGCGCACCCCGAGATCGCCGCCGCCGACCTGATCGCCGCGCTGGAGAAGCAGGCCGCGCCCTTCCATCCGCTGATGCTGCTCGGCCGCCGGGTGGAGACGCTGAGCCGGCGCGACGGCGGCTTCGATCTGACGACCAGCGAGGGCGACAGCATCGCCTGCAAGGCGGTGATCATCGCCGCCGGCGCCGGCGCCTTCGGCCCCAACCGTCCGCCGCTCGAGGGGCTCCCGGCCTACGAGGCGACCGGCGCGGTGCGCTACATGGTGACCAGGCGGGAGGACTTCCGCGCCAAGCGCGTGGTGATCGCCGGCGGCGGCGACAGCGCCGTGGACTGGGCGCTCTCCCTCAAGCAGATCGCGGCGAAGGTCACCGTCGTGCACCGCCGCGACAAGTTCCGCTGCGCGCCGGAAAGCGCCGCCCAGCTCAAGGCGGCCGCCGAGCGCGGCGAGATCGAGATGGCCATCCCCTACCAGCTGCACGGCCTGCAGGGCGAAGGCGGCAGGCTCACCGGGGTGGAGCTCGCCACGCTGAAGGGCGAGACGAAGCTGGTGCCCGCCGATGTGCTGCTGCCCTTCTACGGCCTGTCCATGGAGCTCGGCCCGATCGCCGATTGGGGCCTGGGCGTCGAGCACAAGCACATCAAGGTCGCTCCTTCGACCTGCGAGACGAACATCCCCGGGGTGTACGCCATCGGCGACATCGCGACCTATCCGGGCAAGCTGAAGCTGATCCTGCAGGGCTTCAGCGAGGCGGCCATGGCCGCCCACGCGATCCACCCCCGGGTCTTCCCGGGCGAGGCGCTGCACTTCGAATACAGCACCAGCAAGGGCCTGCCGGTCGCGGGCTGATCACGGCCCGCGACGCCGGCGGGCGGACGCCTTCAGGCGCGGGCGAGCAGCACCCGGAGCCGCTCGGCATCGCCCGGCGGCGCGACCAGGCGCAGCTCGACGGCCTCGCCTTCCGGGTGAAGCTCGGCGGCGTCGCGGTCCACCGGGCCGTCGCGCACGAGCCCCTCCAGCGCGAGCTTCGCGGCCTCGGCACTGGGAAAGCGCCGCTTCAGCATCACGCCGCCCGGCACGGGCGCGTGTTTGCCGCCCAGCATCTCGCCCGGCGGCACGGCGCGGGTGCCGCGTTCCCCGGTATTCGACGGCGGGTCGCTGGCCGGAAAGGTACCGGCAACGGCAATGTCCTGCTGTGCATCGTCCTGGTCACGACGGTCGGATGGCATGACGGGCTCCCCTTGTGGTTCTCCGAAGGGGTGCCAACGTTCCGCGGCGACGCCGGTTCGGCGACCGCTACTCCGGCGGTTCCCGGGCCGGGAAGGGCGGCAGCGGCCAGGGGGTGGGCCAGGGCGACCAGCCCGACGGCGTCTCCTCCTCCCGCGCGAGGCCGGAGCCGCCGCCGGGCGCGTCCAGCTCGAACAGCCCGGTCCGCGGCGGGACGAAGAGCGAGGCCAGGGTGGGCAGTCGCGGATCGGGCAGGCCCGGCAGCACAGGATCGGCCGGCGGCGGGGGCTGGACCACCGGCGGCAGCGGATCGGGCGTCACGCCGGGCGGGGCCACGGGTGGCGTAACCGGCGGCGTGACAGGCGGGGTCACGGGCGGGGTCACGGGCGGAGTGACTGGTGGCGTCACCGGCGGTTCCGGCGCTTGGCCGCAATTCGCCACGCCCATCGGGCAGCCGTTCAGGCGATAGGTGTCGCCCACGCCCGTCGCCGGCACGCTGACCAGCGCCGCCGCCGCCGCCCCCCCCTGCCCGGCCAGCGTGCCGACCAGGAAGGCGGAGCCGCCCTGCGCCAGCAGGCCGAGCCGCCCGGCCTCCAGCGTGCCCAGCGCCGGGCCGCCATCCAGCAGCAGGAACAGCGGCGCCGCGCCGGCCGTGATGTC
>NZ_JAPSMD010000341.1 GCF_027856955.1 Falsiroseomonas oryzae
CCGCGGCGGGGCTGCGCGCCACGATCCTGCCCGATCTGCCGGCGCCGACCGGCACCGGCGCCGACACCGCCGCGGCGGCCGCCGCGCTGCGCCGGGCTGGCGTGGACCTGATCCTGTTCGCGGGCGGGGACGGCACGGCGCGCGACGTGGTCGGCGCCGTGGGCACGGAGGTGCCGATCCTCGGCGTGCCGACCGGCGTGAAGATGCACTCCGCCGTGTTCGGCAACAGCCCGCTGGCCGCAGGCAGCACCGCCGCGCAGTTCCTGGACGGCAGCGGCATCCGCCTGCGGGAGGCGGAGGTGATGGACATCGACGAGGCCGCGCTGCGCGAGGGCCGCGTCTCAGCCCGCCTCTACGGCCTGGCCCGCGTGCCGCATGCGCGTGCGCTGATGCAGGCCTGCAAGGGGGCGGCGCGGCCCGATGATGAGGCGGCGCTGGATGCGCTGGCCCGCGTGATTGTCCGCGACTGGCCGGCAGACCGGCTGATGATCCTGGGCTGCGGCACCACCACGCGACGCATCAAGCGCGCGCTGGGATTCGAGGGCACGCTGCTCGGCGTGGACGTCGCGCTCGGCGGCCGCCCCATCGCGCTCGACGCGACGGAGGCGCAGCTGCTGCGCCTGCTGGACCGCGCGGGGGCAGGGGGCGCCGGCATCGTCGCCTCGGTCACCGGCGGGCAGGGATTCCTGTTCGGGCGCGGCAACCAGCAGATCAGCGCGGAGGTGATCCGCCGCGTCGGCCGCCCCAACATCATGGTGGTGACCGGCGCCGCCAAGCTGGCGGCGCTGGACCCGCCGGTGCTGCATGTCGACACCGGCGAGGCCGAGGTCGATGCGATGCTGGCGGGCTACATCCAGGTGCACACCGCGCCGGGACAGCGCATGGTGATGCGCATCGCGGCGCCGGCCAACTGACGGGAAGGGAGAGGCGTATGGCACACCCCTGGATGGCGAATGCGACGCCGGAGGCGAAGGCGGCGATGCTCGCCGCGATCGGCGCGCCGGACATCGAATCGCTCTTCGCGCAGATCCCGGCGGAGCACCGCTTCCGCGGCAGGCTGGATCTGCCGCCGGCGCTGGCCAGCGAGGTCGCGCTGAAGCGCCACATGCTGGACCTGCTGAAGAAGAACCGGGACTGCGAGCAGGACCTGTCCTTCCTGGGCGCCGGCATCTGGCAGCACCATGTGCCCGCCATCGTGGACGAGGTGGTGGGGCGGACGGAGTTCCTCACCAGCGTCTGGGGCACGCCGATGTCCGACCACGGCCGCAACCAGGCCTGGTTCGAGTTCTGCTCCATGATGGGCGAGCTCGTCGGCCTCGAATTCGTCGGCCTGCCCGTCTATTCCTGGGGCTGCGCCATCGGCAACGCCGTGCGCATGGCGGCGCGGCTGAACGGAAGGCGCGAGGTGCTGGTGCCCGCCGGCATGGATCCGGAGCGGCTGGACGTGCTGCGCCAGTATTGCGAGCCGGAAGGCAGCCACGGCCACATCGCCGTCGTGCCGGTGGCCTTCGAGCAGGCCAGCGGCATGCTCGACATGGCGGACCTGAAGGCGAAGCTCTCGGCCAGGACCGCTGCGGTCTACATCGAGAACCCCGGCTTCCTCGGCGTGATCGAGGCGCGCGGCGCGGAGATCGGCAAGCTGGCCCATGCGGCGGGCGCGGAGTTCATCGTCGGCGTCGATCCGATCTCGCTCGGCGTGCTGGCGCCACCCGGCGACTACGGCGCGGACATCTGCGTCGGCACCATCCAGACGCTGGGCGCGCACATGTCCGCGGGCGGCGGCGCGGGCGGCTTCATCGCGTCGCGCGACGAGGAGCGCTACGCGCGCGAATACCCGACGCTCAACATCTCCATTGCGCCCACCGACAAGCCCGGCGAGCACGGCTTCGCGCTGAGCCTCGCGCACCAGTCCAGCTACGGCATGCGGGAGGAAGGCAAGGACTGGACCGGCAACTCGGTGTACCTGACGACCATCGGCTGCGCCGCCTACATGGCGCTGCTCGGGCCGCAGGGCTTCCGCGAGGTCGGCGAGGTGATCGTGCAGCGCAGCCATCATGCGGCGCATGTGCTGGGCGGCATCAAGGGGCTGCGCATCGCCTTCCCCTGCGGCTACTTCAAGGAGTTCGTGGTGAACTTCGACGGCACCGGGAAGACCGTGGGTCAGGTGAACGACGCACTGCGCGCGAAGGGCATCTTCGGCGGCCGTGACCTCTCGGCCGACTTCCCCGCCCTCGGCCAGAGCGCGCTCTACGCCGTGACGGAAATGCACACCGCCAACGACATCGCGCGGCTCGCCGCCGCCCTGCAGGAGATCGTGGCATGAGCGACGTGACGCCCCGCGAATACCACCAGGCCCGCTGGAACGAGCCGGTGGTGATGGAGCTCGGCGCGCCCGGCCGGCGCGGCATCACCTTCGCCGCGCCGGAGGCGGCGGTGCAGGCCGTCGGCCCCGCCGCCGACCTGCTGCCGCCCGCGATGCGCCGCAAGGTGCCGCCCGTGCTGCCGGAGATGACGGAGCACGACACGCTGCGGCACTACGTCCGCCTCTCGCAGCAGGTGCTGGGCATGGTCGGCATCAGCCTCTTCGGCACCTGCACCATGAAGTACAACCCGCGCGTCAGCGAGGCGCTGGGCCTGCGCCCGCAGATGGCGGAGCTGCACCCGCTGCAGCATCCCTCCACCCTGCAGGGCCTGCTCGAGATCGTCTGGAACTTCGAGCAGATCCTGAAGGCGCTGTCCGGCATGGATCGCTTCACCTTCCAGGCGGCCGGCGGCGCGGATGCAGCCTACACCCATGTCTGCGTCACCCGCGGCTGGCTGGAGGCGACCGGGCAGCTCGGGCAGCGCGACGAGATCGTCACCTCGATCCAGGCGCATCCCTGCAACCCCGCCACCGCGGCCGCCGGCGGCTTCAAGGTGATCACCCTGCCGCTGGAGGAAGGCGGCTACCCCAGCGTGGAGGCGCTGAAGGCCGCGATCGGCCCGCGCACCGCGGCGCTGATGATCAACAACCCCGACGACATGGGCATCTACAACCCGCACATGAAGGAATGGGTGCGGCTGGTGAAGGAAGCCGGCGCGCTGGCCTTCTACGACCACGCCAACTTCAACGGCGTGATGGGCAAGATCCGCGCCCGCGACCTGGGCTTCGACGCCTGCATGTTCATGCTGCACAAGACCTTCGGCGGCCCGAAGGGCGGCGGCGGCCCCGCAACCGGCGCCTATGGCTGCACCGAGGAGCTGGCGCGCTTCCTGCCGAAGCCGATGGTGAACAAGACCGCCTCCGGCTTCACGCTCGACCTGCCGGAGAAGAGCGTCGGCAAGGTGCGCGAATTCATGGGCAACCTGCACATCGTGATGCGCGCCTATGCCTGGGCGCGCGGCATGGGCGCTGAGGGCATCAACGAGGCCTCCGACATCTCGGTCCTCGCCAACAACTACATGGAGAAGGGCCTGCTCGCGATCCGCGGCGTGTCGAAGTCGCACCCGACGATCGACGGGCCGCGCATGGAGATGACACGCTACTCGCTGGGCACGCTGAAGGAGGAGACGGGCATCGGCGTCGGCGAGGTCGCGAACCGCATGACCGACTACGGCGTGGACGCCCCCTGGCTGGCCCACGAGCCCTGGCTGTTCCCCGAGCCCTTCACGCCGGAAGCCGGCGAGCTCTGGTCGAAGGAGGACATCGACACCTGGGTCGCCGTGGTGCGCAAGGTTTGCGAGGAAGCCTATGCCAACCCGGATGTTGTGAAGTCCGCGCCGCACAACGCCGCCATCGCCAAGGTGAATGGCGAAGGCTGCGAGGATCCCGCGCGCTGGGCCACCACCTGGCGCGCCTATCTTCGCAAGCACCGCGGCCAGGCGCAGCAGCAGGCGGCGGAGTGACGGCTCCGAAGCCCTGGGAGTGGCCGGAGGAACGTTGGCGCGGCCTCGTCGCCCGCGTTCGTGCCGGCCGGCGGCTGCGCCCGCCATCCTGGCCGGGTGGCGCGCGCTGCGCCGTCGCGCTCTCCTTCGACTGCGACCATGAGACCTTCGAGATGGGCGCGGGCGGGGAGGCGATCGGCCGCCTGGCCTGGGGCGAGTTCGGCCGGCGCGTCGGCGTGCCGCGCATCCTCTCCGTGCTGGAGCGTCACGGCGCGCCCGCCACCTTCTTCTGCCCCGCCGTCGCCGCGCTGATCGGGCCGGAGGAGCCGGCGCGAATCGCCGCGGCCGGCCACGAGATCGGCATCCATGGCTGGATCCACGAGAATACCTCGCTGCTCGACGCGGCGACCGAGCGGGAGCTGATACTGCGCGCGCGCGACACGCTGGCGAAGCTCTCCGGCCGCGATCCCGTCGGCCACCGCGCCGCGCAATGGGACACCAGCCCGCACACCGTGGCCACGGTGAAGGAACTCGGCCTGCTCTACGACAGCAGCCTGATGGCGGATGAGGAACCTTATGAGCTGCTGCTGGACGGCGCGCCGACCGGCCTCGTCGAGATCCCGGTGGAGTGGCTGCGCGACGACGCCGTCTACTTCCTGTTCAACCGCAACCCCGCGACGCGCCCCTACGCGACGCCGGAGGACGTGTTGCGCATCTTCCTGCGCGAATTAGACGCGGCGTGGGAGGAGGGCAGCGTCTTCCAGCTGGTCATGCATCCCTTCGTCATCGGCTATCGCAGCCGCATCTGGATCCTGGAAGAGATCCTGCGCCACGCGGCCGCCAAGGGCGGCTGCTGGTTCGCCACCCATGCCGATGTTGCCCGCCACGCGCTGACCCATGCCGCCTGAACCCACGCTGACCTGGCACGACGCATCCGGCGCCGCGCGCGAGATCGCGATCGCACCCGGCCAGACCGTCGCCGCCGTGCTCGCCGCCGCCGGCATCCGGGAGTTGCGCGCGACGCGCCGCGGCCTGGATGGCGAGGGGCGCGGCCTCTTCTGCGGCATGGGTGTCTGCCAGGATTGCCTGGTGGAGGTGGACGGCGCCCCCAACGCGCGCGCCTGCATGACCAAGGCCGCCACCGGGATGCAGCTGCGCCACCAGGACTTCCCCGGCGCGGCGCGGGTGCCCATCGGCGCCGTCCCTCCGCCCGACGATGGCCCGCTGCCGACGCCCGAGGTCGTGGACCTGCTGATCCTCGGCGGCGGCGCCGGCGGCCTCTCCGCCGCCATTGCCGCGCGGCGCTGCGGCCTCGAGGTGCTGCTGCTGGAGGAGCGGCCAGCGCTCGGCGGCCAGTACTACAAGCAGCCCGCGCCCGGCACCGGCGCGCCGCCACTCGATGCCCAGCAATCCGAGGGCGCCGCGCTGGCCGTCGCCGCGGAAGCCTCCGGCGCTCGCATCCTGCGCGGGGCGGAGCTGTGGGGCGCCTTCGACCTGGACCGGCTCGCGGTGTTCGACGGGCGGCGCACGCGGCTGGTCGCGCCGCGCGCGATGATCGTGGCGGCCGGCGCCTATGAGCGCCCGCATGTCGTGCCGGGCTGGACGCTGCCAGGCGTGATGACCACGGGGGCCGCGCAGACGCTGTGGCGCAGCTACCGCACGCTGCCCGGCCGGCGCGTGCTGGTCGCGGGCAACGGGCCGCTCAACCTGCAGGTCGCCTGCGAACTGGCGGAGGCAGGTGCCGAGGTCGTGGCCGTGGCGGAGGCATCGCCGCCGCCGCGCCTGCGCTGGCGCGAGGCGCTGGCCATGGCGGCCGCCGACCTGGCGCTGGCGGCCAAGGGCGCGCGCTATGTCGCCACCCTGGCGC
>NZ_JAPSMD010000342.1 GCF_027856955.1 Falsiroseomonas oryzae
CGCCGCGCCGCCGCCGGCGATGGCCCGCAGACTCCCGCCGGGCGGCCCGGACGGCGCGGCGGGACCCGCCCCGCCCTGCGTCCCCTGCTCCGTCAGCCGCCGCACCAGGTCGCCCGGCGTCGGCAGATCCGCGGCATGGGCCAGGCGGATCAGCACCATCTCGGCCGCGGCGCGTCGGTCCACGCCGTCCTGCGCCACTTCCTGCACGCCCTTCAGCAGCATCTGCCAGGCGCGCGCCAGCACCGGGATGGACAGCTTGTCCGCCAGCGCTGCGCCGCGCACGCGCTCATCCTCGGTCAGCGACACGTCCTTGCGCAGGTCCGGGATGGTCCGCAGGCGAGAGAGCAGGTGCGTCAGCGCCAGCAGGTCGGACAGCATCACGCCGGGGTCGGTGCCGCGCGCATGCGCCTGCCCGGAAAGCTCCAGCGCCTGGGCGGTGTCGCCGGCCATCAGCGCCTCCATCAGCGTGATGGCCAGGGCGCGGTCGGCGAGACCCAGCATCTCCCGCACGCTCTCCGCGGTCACGCTGCCGCCGCCCGCCAGCGCGATCGCCTGGTCGAGGATGGAGAGCCCGTCGCGCACCGAGCCGTCCGCGGCGCGCGCCACCATCGCCAGCGCCTCGGGCTCGGCCGCCACCTGCTCGTCGGTGCAGATGCGCGCGAAATGGGCGCGCAGCACCTCCTGCGACACGCGGCGCAGGTGGAAGGTCTGGCAGCGCGAGAGGATGGTGGCCGGCACCTTGCGCAGCTCGGTCGTCGCCAGCATGAACTTCACGTCCGGCGGCGGCTCCTCCAGCGTCTTGAGCAGCGCGTTGAAGGCAGCGGACGAGAGCATGTGCACCTCGTCCAGGATGATGACCTTGAAGCGCCCCTGGGCCGGGCGGAAGCGCAGCCTTTCGCGAAGCTCCCGCACATCGTCCACGGAGTTGGAGCTGGCGGCGTCCAGCTCCTGCACGTCGGGGTGGCGGTCGGCCAGGATGGCGCGGCATTCGGCGCAGGTGCCGCAGGGATCGGGCGTCGGTCCGCCCTTGCCGTCCACGCCGATGCAATTCAGGGCGCGCGCGATGATGCGGGCCGTCGTCGTCTTGCCCACGCCGCGCACGCCGGTGAGCATGAAGGCGTGGTGCACGCGGCCCTGCGCGAAGGCGTTGCGCAGCGTGCGCACCAGCGCCTCCTGCCCGATCAGGTCGGCGAAGACGGTGGGGCGGTATTTGCGGGCGAGCACCCGGTAGGGGGCGGCCGGCGCAGGCTCGGACGGCGCGGGCTGCGGCGCGGCGGCCGGCTTCGGCGCCGGGTCGTCCCCGAACAGGCCGGGCCCTTCGGGCGGCGGCGGCTCCGGCAGGGCCTCTTCGGCCTCTGGCTCGGGCGGGAGCGGGTTGCCGAAGATGTCGCTGGCCATGCGCGCGGGGCTGTCCGGGTGGAAGCTGGGGGCCCGGATCGCGGGGCCGTGGCGAGAAGCGGGATGCGGTGGAAGGCCGGCGGGCGACCCGCGCGAGAACTCGTTACGGCTGCTTCCTTCCGGACCTGACCGGGTTGGCGAGGGGCACGTCCGTCGCCGACCTTCCGCCCTCAATATCGGGTCTCCGGCGTCCGGGGGCAATGGTGCGGTTGGCCAGTTGCCGACCCGGTCCGGACGCGATCGGCATGCGGCATGGCCCCGGCCACCTGCGGTTGCCCGGCAGGTTTCCGCGTGGCACATCACGCGGCGCATGCTGTCCATCCCCGCCAGCCGACCAAACGCCTATACGGGCAGCCCGCTCGACCGGGCCGCCGACCGGCGCGAGGATGCGGATTGGATCCACCAGTCGCTGGCCGATCCGGACACGCTGTTCGCCCCGGTCTGGCGCGCGAAGTCGCTGATGAAGGGCGTCGAGCAGGGCCGACCGGAAGCCGTGCTGCTGACCGCCGCCGCCGCCGAGGCGGTGCGCATGCAGGACGGGCCCTGGGCCTTCCTCGGCCTGTGGGAGAGGCGCCCGGTCTTCGCCGTCGATTGCTCCGCCGCTGAGGATCCGCTGCCGCTGTTGCCCGAGGGCATGGGCACCTTCGCCGACCTGCGCCAGGTGGCGGGCCTGCTGCCGCCGGGCGAGGCCAGCGTGCTGGCGCATGCGCGGGGCATGATGCACTGGCGCACCCGGCACCGCTTCTGCGGCGCCTGCGGCGCGCCCTGCACGCCGCGCAGCGCCGGCCACGCGATGGTCTGCACCGCCTGCAACGCGCAGCACTTCCCGCGCACCGATCCTGCCGTGATCATGCTGGTGGTCCGCGACGGGCGCTGCCTGCTGGGCCATTCGCACCGCTTCCCCAACGTGACGATGTATTCGACGCTCGCCGGCTTCGTGGAGCCCGGCGAAAGCCTGGAGGAGGCGGTGCGCCGCGAGGTGAAGGAGGAGACGAACGTCGAGGTCGGCGAGGTGCTCTACCACTCGTCGCAGCCCTGGCCCTTCCCCTCTTCCATCATGCTCGGCTTCCACGCCGAGGGCCTCTCGGACGAGATCCGCATCGACCCGGAGGAGCTGAAGGATGCCCGCTGGTTCACGCGGGACGAGCTGCGCAACCACGCGGCCCTTGGCTTCTCCCTGCCGCGCGTCGATTCCATCGCGCGCCGCCTGATCGAGGACTGGCTGGAGGCCGGGACGTGACACGCCGCCTGCCCCTCGCGCTGCTGCTGCCGGCGCTGCTGCTCGCCGCCTGCGGGTCGCGCGGCCCCGCACCGCGCACGGCCGCGGCGCAGGAGGATCCGGCGGTCGCGGAATGTCGCACCGAGTCGCGCAACTCGCCCGAGGTGCGGGAGCTGTTCCGCGAGGAGAACCCGGCCAACCAGACGCAGCACGCGCTCGTCGAGCAGCGCCGGACCGAGGCAGAGCGCCGTGCCTTCCGCGACTGCCTCCGCCGACGCGGCGTGATCCATGGCGGCGGCGTGGAGCAGGTGCGCCCGGCGCTGTTCTTCGGCCAGTAGCCGCCGGGTGGCGCGGCGAGATCAGTTCCCCTCGCGCTGCGCCAGCCGGTAGGGATGCGCGCGATAGGTGCCGAGGATCCGCAGGTCCGCCGAGAAGAAGCGCAGCTCCTCCAGCGCCCGGGCCAGGTGCGGCTCTTCCGGGTGGCCGTCCACGTCGGCCAGGAACTGCGTGGCGGTGAAGGCCCCGTTGACCATGTAGCTCTCGAGCTTGGTCATGTTCACGCCGTTGGTCGCGAAGCCGCCGAGCGCCTTGTAGAGGGCGGCGGGAATGTTGCGGACGCGGAAGACGAAGCTGGTCACCCATTCGCCCGGCCCGTAGGGCGGCGGCAGGGGCGTGCGCGACATGACGTAGAAGCGCGTGGTGTTGTGCGCCTCGTCCTCCACGTTGCGGCGCAGGATCTCCAGCCCGTAGACCTCCGCGGCCAGTGCGCTGGCTATGGCGGCGTCCTCCACCCCGCCACGCTCGGCGATCAGCGCCGCGGCGCCGGCAGTGTCGGCCTCGATCACCGCCTGCAGGTCCAGTTCCTTCAGCACCTTCAGCACCTGGCCCAGCGCCATCGGGTGGCTGTGCGCGCGCTTCAGGGTCGCGATGCTCGCCCCCTTCGGCGCCAGCAGGCAGTGCTCGACCCGTTCGAAATGCTCGCCGACCACGTGCAGGCCGGACTCCGGCAGCAGGCGGTGGATGTCCGGCACGCGGCCGGCCAGGGAGTTCTCGCAGGGCAGCATGGCCAGCGCGGCCCGGCCCTCCCGCACCGCCTGCATCGCTGCCTCGAAGGAGGGGGAGGGCAGCGTCGTCCAGCCGGGATAGGCGTGGCGGCAGGAGAGGTCGGAATAGGCGCCGGGCAGGCCCTGGAAAGCGATGGTCCGCTCGGCCTCCGGCGTGGTGGCGCTGCGCGCGGCGGGGCTGGGGCTGTCCATCGTCTTGTCCTGCAGATCGCATCCGCCGCGGGCGGCCGGGCGGCGCAAGGCGGCCGGGTTGTCGAGGCTCGGCGCCGCCTCTATGTTCCGCGCGGTTTTACGGCACGGCGAGAGGGGCGCAAGCCCGCCGGCACTCGCGCCCCGTGACGCCCGCGCGCCCAGCGGCGCGGCGGCGCGTCTGCGCGGCATGCGGGTTCGCCAGGCAGGGTCGCGCCCGGGAAGGCTCGCGGGGTTCGGGAAGGGTCGGTTCCGGGATGAGTCTGGAATTCAACAAGGCAGCCGCCGCGGTGCTCACCGCCGGAATCACCTTCATGGTGGCCGGCCTGGTCGGCGATTTCCTGGTCTCGCCGCCGCGGCTGCACCAGGCCGCGATCGCCACCGGGGCGCCGCCGCCTGCCCAGGCACCCGCAACCCCGGCGACACCCGCGCTCGAGCCGATCGGACCGCTGCTGGCCGCTGCGAACGTGGACAACGGCCGTTCGCTGTCGCAGCGGCTCTGCGCCTCCTGCCACAATTTCGCGCAGGGCGGCCCGAACGGCGTGGGCCCGAACCTGTACGACATCGTCGGTTCGCCGCATGCGCGCGTCGCCGGCTTCAACTACTCCGCGGCGAACCGTGCCCTGGCCGACAAGCCGTGGGACTACGAGGCGCTGAACGCCTTCCTGGCCCGCCCGGCCACGGCGATGCCGGGCACCCGCATGGCCTTCGCCGGCATCAACAGCGCCCAGCAGCGCGCCGACGTGATTGCCTTCCTGCGGTCGCTCTCGCCCAACCCGAAGCCGCTGCCCTGAGCCCCGGGACGGCGCTTCGCGGTCCTGCGTCGGCCTCGGATCGGTGCTGATCACGGGGGAACGGCTCGTCCTTCCGCGTCGAGGCCGCGGACGGGCACCGGGGGGCGACTGAGATGGCGCACGCGTCCGATTTCCTGGCGGTCGCCGAAGAGGCCGCGGATCTGGCCGGGCAGGTCATCCGGCCGCTGTTCCGCTCCGCCCTGCTGGTCGAGGCGAAGGGCGATGCCAGCCCCGTCACCGAGGCCGACCGCGCGGCGGAACGCGCCATCCGCGACCTGCTGGCGCAGCGCCTGCCTGCGCACGGCGTGATCGGCGAGGAATACGGCAACGCGCGGGCGGATGCCGACTGGGTCTGGGTGCTGGACCCGATCGACGGCACCCGCGCCTTCGTCACCGGCCGGCCGCTGTTCGGCACGCTGATCGGCCTGCTGCACCGCGGCATCCCCGTGCTGGGGCTGATCGACCAGCCGGTAACGGGCGAACGCTGGATCGGCATCGCCGGACAGGCCACGCGCTTCCGATCGCCGATCGGCGGCAGCGCGGGATGCCGCCCCTGCGCAAGCCTGGCGGAGGCCGAGCTGTCCTGCACCTCGCCCGACATGTTCGACGCCGCGACCGCGCCGCGCTTCGCCGCGGTGAAGGACGCGGCGCGGCGCACCACCTGGGGCGGCGACTGCATCGCCTATGGGCTGGTGGCGCTGGGTTTGGTGGATGTGGTGGTGGACGCCACGATGAAGCCCTGGGACTGGGCCGCCCTGGTGCCGGTGGTTGAGGGCGCGGGCGGCCGCTGCACCGACTGGGCCGGGCGTCCGCTGCGGCTGGATTCGGACGGGACCGTGCTGGCGGTCGGCGACCCCGCCCTGTTGCCGATGGTTTCCGGACTGCTCGCAGATTGACACCGCGGTTGTCCCGGCCGGGGGGAACCCCCAAACTGTGCGGCATGCGACGCCGCGACCTCCTTTCGCTCTCCGCCGCGCTCGGCCTCGCGCCGGCTGCGCTCGCCCCCCGGCCGCTCGGCGCCGCCACGCCCGCCGGTGGCTCCGCGGCGCCCGGCCAGGCGATCC
>NZ_JAPSMD010000343.1 GCF_027856955.1 Falsiroseomonas oryzae
CGGCGCGCTGGCCGACGCGTCCTTCGCCGCCTGGCTCGCGCGGCAGGTCCAGGCCGCGGCCTCGGGCGGGGCGGGGGAGGAGCTGCTGTTCGGCCTGCCGGCGCCGCCGACACCGGATGGCGAATTGCCGGGCCGCATCGCCCTGGTCCTGCGCGCCCTGATCGCCACGGGCCTGCCGCTGCCGCGCCGCTCCGACCGCATCCGCTTCACCTCCGCGCCGCCTCTGCCGGCGGCGCTGGCGGGCGGCACGCTCACCTTGCACCCCGCGTTCCCGTTCTGGCGCCTCGGTGCCGACCTGCTGGAGGCGGTGGGCGTGGTGCAGGCCGCCGGCAGCGGCTCGCTCGGGCCCTACCGCCGCCTGCTCGTGGCCTGGGCCGGGCGGGAGGTGGCGCTGCTGCGCCCGCATGGCACTGCCGGCGGTCCGCCGGTCTGCGTGGGCACCGCGCCGTGACGCCGCTCGATCCCCGCCCGCGCCTGACACTGGACATCGCCCCGCTGCTCGAGAGCCAGTGGACCGGCATCCCCGTCTTCACCCGGCGCCTGGTGCAGGCGCTGGAGGCGAGCGGCCGCGTCCGCCTCGACTTCGCCGTGCGCCTGAACCGCGTGCCGGAGGAGGCGGTGCGCCAGGCGATCGGGCAGGGCAGCGGCACGCTGCTGCGCACCGGCCTGGACGGCCCGGGCGCGGAGGAGCCGACGCCGGTCGATGGCGCCGTCCCGCTGCTCTACCCCTCGGTCAAGCAGGCCTTCCGCGTCGCGCAGCGGGAGGCAAGCACGATCCACGACATCAGCACGCTGGTGATGCCGGAGACGCATGCCGAGGCGAATGTGGACTTCCACCTCGGCCCGCTGCGCGAACAGCTGCTGTCCGACGAGGCGGTGTTCTGCTGTTCCGAGGCGACGCGCAGCGCCCTGGTCGCGACCTTCCCCTGGGTGCGGCCGAAGGCGCGGCTGGTCACGCAATACGTGGACTGGCCGGCGGAGTTCGAGCTCTATGAGCGCAACCTGCCGCCAGTCGCGCTCGGCCGATACGCGGTCGTCGTCGGCACCATCGAGCCGCGCAAGAACCTCGGCCTGCTGCTGCGCGCGCTGGAGCATCCGGCGCTGGCGCGGTCGGGCATCCACTTCGTCGTCATCGGCCGGCGCGGCTGGCTGGCCGACCAGGCGCTGGCCGGGCTGGGGCCGGAGGCGCGGGACAGGGTCACCTTCACCGGCTTCGTCTCCGAATTCGTGAAGTACCGCCTGCTGAAGCACGCCGCCTTCATGGTCTTCCCCTCGGTCTATGAGGGCTTCGGCATCCCGGCGGTGGAGGCGATGAGCCTGGGCAAGCCGGTGCTGGCCGCCATGACCTCCGCCTTCCCCGAGGTGATCGGGGAAGCCGGGGTGTATTTCGACCCCTTCTCGGTGGAGGAGTTCGTCGCCGGCCTGCGGGAGATCGCCGAGCCGAAGCGCCTGGCGGAACTCTCGCCGAAGGCCCTGGCCCAGGCCGCGACCTTCGGCCCCGAGCGCATGGCCGCCCCGGTGCTGGACTGGCTGGCGGGATAGGGCTCGCCCGGCTCCCGGCGCGACGCTAGCCTGCGGCCTGGCAGGGAGAGGAGCGCAGCAGCATGGCCAAGGGCTACTGGATCGCCTTCGGGGACGTCACCGACCCGGAGGGCTACAAGGGCTATGTCGCCGCGAACGCCGCGGCCTTCCGGAAGTACGGCGCGCGGTTCCTGACGCGCGGCGGCGCGATGCGCACGCCGGAGGGCCACACCCGCGCGCGGTCCGTGGTGATCGAGTTCCCGACGTATGCGGCCGCGCTGGAATGCTACGACTCGCCCGAATACGCCGCCGCCATGGCGCTGCGCCAGGGGAAGGCCGTGCTCGATCTCGCCATCGTCGAGGGCTACGAGGGGCCGCAGCCCGGATAGCGGCGGCAGGGGCCGAGGCTTGCGTCCCGGGGCCGCGGGGTGCAAGGCAGCCGCCCATGACCGCCCCCCAGACCGTCGAGGTCGGCCCCGCGGATACCCCCGTGCGGCTCGCCAACCACCTGCCCATCGCGCTGATCGCCGGGCCCTGCCAGATGGAATCCCGCGCCCATGCGCTGGAGACCGCGCAGGCGCTGCAGGAGATCGCCGCGCGGCGCAACATCGGCCTGATCTACAAGTCGAGCTACGACAAGGCGAACCGCACCTCCGGCAAGGCGGCGCGCGGCATCGGCATGGCCGGCGCGCTGCCGGTGTTTGCCGAGATCCGCGAACGCCTCGGCCTGCCCGTGCTGACCGACGTGCATGAGAGCCAGCACTGCGCCCCGGTTGCGGAGGTGGTGGACGTGCTGCAGATCCCCGCCTTCCTCTGCCGCCAGACCGACCTGCTGCTGGCGGCGGCGGCCACCGGGCGCGCGGTGAACGTGAAGAAGGGCCAGTTCCTCGCGCCGTGGGACATGCGGAACGTCGCGGCGAAGATCACGGATGCCGGCAACCCGCGCGTGATCCTGACGGAGCGCGGCGCCTCCTTCGGCTACAACACGCTGGTCAGCGACATGCGCGCGCTGCCGATCATGGCGCGCACCGGCCATCCCGTGGTGTTCGACGCCACGCATTCCGTGCAGCAGCCGGGCGGGCAGGGCACCTCCTCCGGCGGGCAGCGCGAATTCGTGGAGACGCTGGCGCGTGCCGCCGTCGCGGTCGGCGTCGCCGGCCTGTTCATCGAGACCCATCCCGACCCCGACAGCGCGCCCTCCGACGGGCCGAACATGGTGCCGCTGCGCGAGTTCGAGGCGCTGATCGCACGGCTGCAGGCGATCGACGCGCTGGTCAAGACGTTCAAGCCGTGAACCCGATTGTCCTGATCCCCGCGCGGATGGCGGCGACCCGGCTGCCGGACAAGCCGATGGCCGACATCCACGGCACGCCGATGATCGTGCATGTCTGGCGCCGCGCGATGGAAGCCGCCATCGGCGAGGTCGTCGTCGCCACCGACAGCGCGCCGATCGCGGAGGCCGTGACCAAGGCCGGCGGTCGCGTGCAGATGACGCGCGCCGACCACCCCTCCGGCTCCGACCGCATCCACGAGGCGGTCTCCGCGCTCGACCCGACCGGCGCGCATGACGCGGTGGTCAACGTGCAGGGCGACCTGCCGACCATCGCGCCGGCCACGATCCGCGCCGCGCTGGTGCCGCTGATGGACCCGGCGGTGGACGTCGCGACGCTTGTCGCCGAGATCCGGCGCGAGGAGGAGCGCACCGCGCCCTCCGTCGTGAAGATGGTGGGCAGCCAGCTCGCGCCCGGGCGCTTCCGCTGCCTGTATTTCACCCGCGCCACCGCGCCCTGGGGCGAGGGGCCGCTCTGGCACCATATCGGCCTCTATGCCTGGCGCCGCGCCGCGCTGGCGCGCTTCGTGGCGCTGCCGCCCTCCGGCCTGGAGCAGCGCGAGAAGCTGGAGCAGCTGCGTGCGCTGGAAGCGGGCATGCGCATCGACGCCGTGGCGGTGCAGGACGTGCCGCTCGGCGTCGACACGCCGGACGACCTGCAACGTGCGCGCGAGCTGCTCGGATGAGCGACGAACAGCGCCGCGCGACGATGCTGCGCACCGTGGAGCTGGAAGCGGACGGGCTGCAGGCGCTGCGCACGGCGCTGGAAGGCGAGCTCGGCGCCCGCGTGCTGCAGGCCGTCGCGCTGATCCTGGACCGTCCCGGCCGCGTCGCCGTCACCGGCATGGGCAAGTCCGGCCATGTCGGGCGCAAGATCGCCGCGACGCTCGCCTCCACCGGGACGCCGGCGCAGTTCGTCCATCCGGCGGAGGCCAGCCACGGCGACCTCGGCATGATCGGGCGGGAGGATGCGGTGCTCGCCCTCTCCTGGTCCGGGGAGGCGCCGGAGCTCGCCGACATCATCGCCTACACACGGCGCTTCGACGTGCCGCTGATCGCCATCACCTCCCGCAGCGAAAGCGCGCTGGGCAGCGCCGCCGACCTGTGCCTGGCGCTGCCGCGCATGCCGGAGGCCTGCCCGAACGGGCTGGCTCCCACCACCAGCACCACGATGCAGCTCGCGCTCGGCGATGCGCTGGCGATGTGTCTGCTGGAGGCGCGCGGCTTCTCGCCGCAGGACTTCTCCGAATTCCATCCGGGCGGCAAGCTCGGCGCCCGCCTCAAGCGCGCGCGCGACCTGATGCACGGGAAGGACGAACTGCCGCTGGTCCCGCTCTCCGCCACGCTGGAGCAGGCGGTGGTCGAGATGACCTCGCGCCGCTTCGGCGTGACTGGGCTGGTGGACGCGGAGGGGCGGCTGGCCGGCGTGCTGACCGATGGCGACCTGCGCCGCGCCTTCCAGCGCGGGCTGGCCATGTCCGGCCCGGCCGCCGCGGCAATGACGCCGACGCCCCGGACGGCGGCGCCGCAGGACCTGGCCGCAGACCTGCTCGGGCTGATGAACGAGAAGCGGATCACCAGCCTCTTCGTGCTGCAGGAGGGCAGGCCGGTGGGCATCCTTCACCTGCACGACCTGCTGCGGGCGGGGGTTCTGTAGCACCCGCCGGGGTGGTAGATTCGCGCCATGCCGCACGACGACCAGAAGGCCCGCATCTACCGCGCGCCGAAATCCGCCATGCAGTCCGGCCGCGCCCGCGCGCATGACTGGGTGCTGCAGTACGAGCCGCTGGAGCCGAAGCGGATCGATCCGCTCACCGGCTGGTTCGGCTCCGGCGACACAAGGTCGCAGGTTCGCCTCGCCTTCCCGACGGCGGAGGCTGCCATGGCCTACGCGGAGGCGAAGGGCATCCCCTACGAGGTCGAGCCCGCACCGACCGCACGCGCCGACATCAGGCCGAAGAGCTACGCAGACAACTTCCGCTTCGGCCGCACGGACAACTGGACGCATTGAGGCATCGCCGGGCGCTCACGGCTCCGGCGTGAGCGCCTCCACCTCGCCCAGCCGGCCCTTCACGGCGAAGGCGCCGAGCGGGCGGAAGGCGCCACCGGCCGCCCGCGCCGTCGCCGCCGAGACGGCGATGCGCGTCCCGGTCTCCCGATTCAGACCTTCCAGCCGCTGCGCCAGGTTCACCGCGTCGCCGATCGCGCCGTATTGCAGCCGCGCGCGGGTGCCGAGGTTGCCCACCATGGCGACGCCGGTGTGCACGCCGATGCGCGTCGCGCCCAGCCGCACGCCGCGCGCGGCGTGGCGTGCCTCGAAATCGCGGGCGAAGGCATCGATGCGGCGCGCGGCGGCCACCGCGCGGGCGGCATGGTCGGGCTGCGGCAGGGGCGCGCCGAACAGGGCGAACATCCCGTCCCCGATCAGGTTCGCCACGAGCCCGCCCTCCGCCACCACCGCCGCGGCCAGCCCGTCGAAATAGTCGTTCAGCAGCGCCGCGACCTCCGCCGGCGGCAGCGCCTCCGCGGTGGCGGTGAAGCCGGCCAGGTCGGAGAACAGCACGCTCACCTCGCGCTGCTCGCCGCCGAAGCCCGGCTCCTGCTCGCGCTCAACCATGGCGTCGATGATCCGCGGGTCGAGGTAGCTGCCGAAGGCGCGGCGCAGCCGGGCGCGTTCCTTGATGTCGGCGCCGTGAACCGCCCAGCCGCCGGCAGCGGCGGCCAGCACCAGGCCGAGCAGCGCGGCGACCCCGGGCAGCAGCAGCCCGCGGTCGAAGGCGAAGGCCGTCGCGGCGATGACGGCCGCGCCGGCGCCCGCCACGGCGAT
>NZ_JAPSMD010000344.1:0-2500 GCF_027856955.1 Falsiroseomonas oryzae
TGGTATCGTTGGATGCGGGGACAGGATTTGAACCTGTGACCTTCAGGTTATGAGCCTGACGAGCTACCGGGCTGCTCCACCCCGCGGAGGTGTTTGGTCTTGTCGTGTTGGATCCGGCGTGGTGGCCCGGCGGCGACCGACTCTCCCGCATCTTGAGATGCAGTACCATGGGCGCTGAGGTGTTTCACGGCCGAGTTCGGGATGGGATCGGGTGTATCATCCTCGCGATGACCACCGGGCCACCAGGCCGGATCCTGACGACAGATGATTTGGTGTGGATCTGGTGTGTGTGTGTTTGGTTGGGGTTGAGTGGTGCGCGGCTTGGTGCTGCGCGCGGCTGGGGGTGGTCCCTTGCGGGAGACACCCTGGCCGGTGCGGTGTTGGTGGTAAGGGAGCGCTATCGGGCGATTAGGACCGCTCGGCTGAAAGGGTTACCCCTCTTATACCTGCGGCCTATCGACGTGGTGGTCTTCCACGGCCCTCGGCGAGGCCTCGTTTCGAGGTCGGTTTCCCGCTTAGATGCCTTCAGCGGTTATCCGTTCCGCACTTGGCCACCCGGCCGTGCCGCTGGCGCGACAACCGGTTCACCAGAGGTGCGTCCATCCCGGTCCTCTCGTACTAGGGACGGATCCTCTCAAGCCTCGTACACCCACAGCAGATAGGGACCGAACTGTCTCACGACGTTCTAAACCCAGCTCACGTACCGCTTTAATCGGCGAACAGCCGAACCCTTGGGACCTGCTCCAGCCCCGGGATGCGATGAGCCGACATCGAGGTGCCAAACCTCCCCGTCGATGTGGACTCTTGGGGGAGATCAGCCTGTTATCCCTAGAGTACCTTTTATCCGTTGAGCGATGGCCCTTCCACGCGGGACCACCGGATCACTAAGGCCGACTTTCGTCTCTGCTCGCGCTGTCGCGCTCGCAGTCAGGCGGGCTTGTGCCTTTGCACTCAACAGCCGATGTCCGACCGGCCTGAGCCCACCATCGCGCGCCTCCGTTACACTTTGGGAGGCGACCGCCCCAGTCAAACTGCCCACCACGCAGGGTCCCGATCCCGGATGACGGGATGCGGTTAGACGCCAGAAAGGCACAGGGTGGTATTTCAAGGTTGGCTCCACCAGAGCTAGCGCCCCGGCTTCAAAGCCTCCCACCTATCCTACACAGTCCCTTCCTGGCGCCACTGCGAAGCTGCAGTAAAGGTTCATAGGGTCTTTCCGTCTAACTGCGGGTACCCCGCATCTTCACGGGGAATTCAATTTCGCTGAGCCCATGCTGGAGACAGTGGGGAGGTCGTTACGCCATTCGTGCAGGTCGGAACTTACCCGACAAGGAATTTCGCTACCTTAGGACCGTTATAGTTACGGCCGCCGTTTACCGGGGCTTCGGTTCGGAGCTTGCACTCCTCCCCTTGACCTTCCGGCACCGGGCAGGCGTCAGACCCTATACGTCGTCTCGCGACTTCGCAGAGCCCTGTGTTTTTACTAAACAGTCGCCACCCCCTGGTCTGTGCCACCCCACCCAGGTTGCCCTGAATGAGGTCCCGCTTATCCCGAAGTTACGCGGGCAATTTGCCTAGTTCCTTCAGCATGGTTCCCTCAAGCGCCTTGGAATACTCGTCCAGTCCACCTGTGTCGGTTTCGGGTACGGTCCATATGCCAGAGCTGTTTCCTGGACCCCTCCAACCGCCACCCCAATCCGATAAGGGAGGACAGCGTTTCAGGGTCGTCACTTCTGGCGGGCGCGGGAATATTCACCCGCTTCCCATCGGCTACGGCTCTCGCCCTCGCCTTAGGGGCCGGCTCACCCTGCGCGGATTAACCTTGCGCAGGAACCCTTGGACTTTCGGCGACAGGGTTTCTCACCCTGTTTGTCGCTACTCATGTCCGCATTCGCACTTCCCATACCTCCACCGGCCCTCACGGGTCCGGCTTCACAGGCCTAGGGAACGCTCCGCTACCGCGTGCATCGCTGCACACCCACAGCTTCGGTAGATGGCTTGAGCCCCGTTACATTTTCGCCGCAGAACAGCTATTAGACCAGTGAGCTATTACGCTTTCTTTAAAGGATGGCTGCTTCTAAGCCAACCTCCTGGTTGTTTTGGCCGTCCCACATGCTTTCCCACTTAGCCATCATTTGGGGACCTTAGCTGGTGGTCTGGGCTGTTTCCCTCTCGACAATGGACCTTAGCACCCACTGTCTGTCTGCCAGGCTGCACTCCTCGGCATTCGGAGTTCGGTAGGGTTTGGTAGGGCTTTGGGCCCCCCTAGCCCTTCCGGTGCTCTACCTCCGAGGGTGACCACCTGACGATCTACCTCAATAGATTTCGCGGAGAACCAGCTATTTCCGAGTTTGATTGGCCTTTCACCCCTAGCCACAGCTCATCCCCGACTTTTTCAACAGGCGTGGGTTCGGCCCTCCAGTGGGTGCTACCCCACCTTCAGCCTGGCCATGGCTAGATCACTCGGTTTCGGGTCTCATGCCCGTGACTATGCGCCCAT
>NZ_JAPSMD010000345.1 GCF_027856955.1 Falsiroseomonas oryzae
GCCGCCGCCGAAGATGTCACCGAGCCCGCCCTGCTGCGGCATGGGCGGCATGCCGCCGCGGGCGCCTCCGAAGCGGCCGGATTCGCTGCCGGGCAGGCGCGGCTCGCCCAGCGGGGAGCCGCCCTGGGCCTGCCCGCCCGCCATGCCGCCTGCACCGCCCAGGGCGCCGGCCAGGATCCTCGAGAGCACGTCCGACATGGTCATTCCTCCGTTGCGCGTCCCCGGGCCAACGTCGTCGTGCCGCTGGGTTCCGCCCGATGGTCCTACCCTCGCGAGTTGACCGCGGGAGCGCCAGAGCTTTCGATGGCCCTTCGAAGAGGGAGGAAGGCCGATATGCGCGCCTGGGCCGTGGTGGAGGCGAAGAAGCCCCTGCAGGAGATCGAGCTGCCGACGCCGGAGCCGACCGGCAAGCAGGTGCTGCTGGAGGTCACCCATGCCGGCGTCTGCCACTCCGACATCCATATCTGGGAAGGCGAATGGGACCTGGGCAGCCGCGGCAAGATGCGGCTGGTGGAGCGGGGGGTGAAGCTGCCGTTGGCCATGGGTCACGAAATCGTGGGTCGCGTCGTGAAGTGGGGCCCGGAGGCAGAGGGGCACGGGCTGGCGGTGGGCCAGCAGCGCATCGTCTTCCCCTGGGTCGGCTGCGGCACCTGCGCGCGCTGCCGGGCGGAAGAGGACAACATGTGCGTCCAGGGCAAGGCGCTCGGCGTGTTCCAGAACGGCGGCTACGCCACGCATGTGATCGCGCCGGAGCCGCGGCACCTGGTGGACCCTGGCAACCTCGACCCGGCGCTGGCGGCGACCTACGCCTGTTCGGGCATCACGGTGTTCTCGGCGATCAACAAGGTCATGCCGATGGACCCAGACACGCCCGTCGTCCTGGTCGGCGCGGGAGGTCTCGGGCTGCAGGCGATCACCGTGCTGAAGGCGCTGGGCCACCGGCGGATCGTCTCGGTCGATGTCAGCGCGGAGAAGCTGGCCGCCGCGCGGCAGGCCGGCGCGACGGACACGGTGGAGGCGATCGGGGAGGGCACGACGCAGCGTCTGGTCGCGGCCTGCGGCGGTCCCGTCGAGGCCATCATCGACCTGGTGAACGGCACGGAGACCGCGCGCTTCTGCTTCGATGCGCTGACCAAGGGCGGCAAGCTGGTGCAGGTGGGGCTGTTCGGCGGCGAGATGACGCTGCCGCTGCCGCTGATGGCGATGCGCGCGCTGACCGTGCGCGGCAGCTACGTGGGCAGCCCGAAGGAACTGCGCGCGCTGGTGAAGCTGGCGCAGGGCGGCGGGCTGGCCGGCATCCCGATCACGCGGGAGCCGATGCGCAACGCCGATTCGGCGCTGCAGCGGCTGCGCGAGGGCAAGGTGGTCGGGCGCATCGTGCTGACGGCGGAGGCAGCCTGAGGGCAGGGCCGGCTCAGGCCGTCCGGATCGCCGCCTCCAGCGCGCGGACGCCGGCGGCCGGGCCGTCCGGGTGCGCCCACACGGCGCCGATCACCGCCAGGAAATCGGCGCCGGCCCGCACCAGCGGCGCGCAGTTCGCCGCGGTGATGCCGCCGATCGCGACGCAGGGGATCTCGAACATCTCCGACCACCATTCGAGGATCTCCGGCTCGGCCTTGTGCTGCACCTCCTTGGTGGAGGTCGGGAAGAAGGCGCCGAAGGCGACGTAGTCGGCGCCGGCCTCCCCGGCCTCCATCGCCAGGTGGCGGGAGGCGTGGCAGGTGACGCCGATGGTCGCCTCCGCGCCCAGCAGCTTCCGCGCGGCGACGGGGTCGCCGTCCTGCTGGCCGAGATGCACGCCGTCGCAGCCCGAGGCCTTCGCCAGGTCCATGCGGTCGTTCATCAGCACCGCCACGCCGTGCGACTGCGCGACCGGCAGGATGGCGGCGGCGGCGCGCAGGATCGCCGCGTCCGGCGCGTCCTTCAGCCGGATCTGCAGCGCGGCGACGTCGCCGGCCTCCAGCGCCGGCGCCAGCGCCTCCGCGGCGAACCGCGCCGGGTCGGGCAGGACGGGCGGGGTGATGAGGTAGAGGCGGCAATCGGGCATGCGCGCCTGTTACCGGATCGCCGAGGCGCCCGCTATGCGAGGCCGCGCCAGGCCAGTTGCGCGCCGAGGACCAGCATCGCGACGAAGAAGAGGCGCCGGAAGACCATCGGCGGAATGCGTTGCCGCGCCCGGCTGCCGAGCCACTGGCCGAGCAGCGCCGGCGCCACTGCCAGCAACGATCCGCCGGCGAGCGCGGGCGTGACCGCGCCATGCAGCGCCAGCGCCCCCGCCAACGCGAGGGTCGCCACCAGGAAGCCCAACCCCAGCGCCTGCACCAGCGCGTCGCGCGGCAGGCCGAGCGCGGTCAGCCAGGGCACCACGGGCACCACGAAGACGCCGGTCGCTCCTGTCACCACACCCCCTGCGAGACCGATGGGCAGCGCGGTCGCACGCTCGATCCGCGGCGGCAGGCGCAGCGGCGGCGTCGCCAGCCCCCAGGCCGCATAGGCCAGCAATGCGAGGCCGAGCGCCGGCAGCGCGGCCGCGCCGGAGGCGATGATCGCGCCGCCTGCCAGCGTGCCCGGCACCAGCGCCAGCAGCATGGGCCAGAGCCTTCGCAGCAGGTCACGCAGGTGTGGCCCGCTGGCCTGGGCAATGTTGGTGACGAGCGAGGGCAGGATGAGCAGCGAGGCGGCCTCGGCGGGGGGCATGAGCAGTGCGAGCAGCCCGACCGAGATGGTCGGCAGCCCGAGCCCGATCACGCCTTTGCAGGCACCGGCGAGGAGGAAGACGAGCGCGACGGTGAGCGGTGCGGTCAGGTCCATGGGCGCAGCATGGACCGGTGCGCGTGCGAATGCTTCGGGGGTGGCCGAAGGATGCGGCGCCGCCGTCGTCGGCCGGGCGTGATCACCTGCGGTGCCGAGCTCAGGCCGATCGCGCGCTACGCCGCGCCCGCCACCCAGTTGCCGTGGAAGCCGAAGGGCACGCGGTGCGGCAGGTGCACCGCGGCGACCGGGCCTTGGGTGATGTCGTCGGTGTCCAGCACGAGCAGGTCGCTGCGCCCCTCCGCGGCGCGCCAGGCGACGGTGAGCAGCCAGCCATCGCCCTCCGGCGCGGAGGCGTGGCGCGGCACGAACACCGCCTCCGACAGCGCGTCGCCGGGCGGCAGGGCGAAGCTGCGGGCGCGGCCGCTTTCCATGTCGCGCCAGACGATCGCGTCGAACAGCGGGGCGCCCGTGCGGCGCACCGCATAGGCGCCGAAGCGGTTGCGCCGGCCCGCGCGGCGCTCGTCCAGGCGCGGGAACTCGCCGGGCGCGTCGTCCAGCACCTCGGTCGCGAAGGACTCCGTTCCCGCCTCCGGGTCCAGCGTCCAGCGCACCAGCCGCGCGCGCGTGCGCGCCGGGTCGGGCAGCGTGCCGTCGGCGTGCGGGAACAGCGGCGGCGCGTCGTATTGCATCACGTCGGCGACGACGCGCGCGCCCTCGTCCCAGGCATTCAGGACATGGAAGACGTAGCAGCTCTCGGCGCGGAACCAGCGCAGCGAGGCGACGCCCTCCGCCCGTCGCAGCAGGCCGACATGGCCACCGAGCTCGGGCTCCCACGCGAAGGGCTGGCCGCGGGTGATGGCGCGCCAGCGGCTGCCGGTCAGCGGCATCACGGGGAACAGCACATGGCGCTCGGTCACGGCGAAATCGTGCACCAGAGCACAATAGGGCGCGCCGAACCTCTCCAGCTTGCCGACGCGCCCATCCGGCTGGATCGTGCCCCACGCCATGCGCGCGCTGCGCGGGCCGCCGATGCCGTAGCCGAAGAACAGCATCTCGCCGGTGGCGGGATCGACCTTCGGATGCGCGGTGAAGCGGCCGCGCAGCACGCCGCCGAAGGTCTCGACGCCCAGCGTCTCGAGGGTGGCGGGATCCAGCGCGAAGGGCAGGTGGCCTTCCTCCAGCGCCAGCAGGCGACCGGCGTGCCAAACGACATTGGTGTTGGCGACACCGGTGTCGCGGATCGCGAGGCCGGGCAGGGACGGGCGCGGATAGCAGGGCAGCAGCGGCCGGCCCGCGGCGTGTTCCGCGCGCCACTTGTGCGTGCGGACCCAGCGGTTGCGGTAGGCGGCGCGGCCGTCGGACAGGGTGAAGGCATGCACCATGCCGTCGCCGAAGAACCAGTGCACGCCGGCCTCGTCGAATTGCGGGTTCGGCCCGTTGCGGAACAGCGTGCCGCAGAGATCACGCGGCAGCGCGCCGCTCACCTTCAGCTCGGCGATGTCGTGCTCGGCATGGATGGGGGCGAAGTTTCCCGCGCGGTGGAACACCGTGCCGTCCGGCATGCCCTGCGACTCCGGGGATCTGGCTGCCGGTCCAACGCCGTAGGCGGGCGCGGCTTCCCTGCCGGCGCGCGAACGGAATTCACATGCTGGCTAGTTGACAGGATGCGGGGCGGCGCGCGGCGCGGCTTGCGCCGCCATCGTCAAGCCGCCCTGTCAGCCTGCGCGCGATGCGCGCAGCGACGCACAAGGAAAGGGCCGGTCGCGCGCGCGACCGGCCCCCTCCACACCTGGCTGCGCAAATCAGCCCTGGTAGATCGCGATGATGTCGGAGAGCAGCTTCAGCGCCTCGGCCTTCGGGCGCTGGAAGGCGTTGCGGCCCATGATGGAGCCGTTGCCGCCGCCGGCATGGATGGCGCGGACCTCCTTCAGGATGTCCTCGGTGCCCTTCGCCTCGCCGCCGGAGAACACCACCAGGCGACGGCCGCCGAAGCAGGCATCCACCACATGGCGGAAGCGCTTCGCCGCGTCGTCCTCGACCGGGTTCTTCTCGTAGGTCTTCTTCGCGGCATCCAGGCTGATCGCCGCGGTCGGGGGCTTCACCTTGATGATGTGCGCGCCGACCAGCGCCGCCATGTGCGCGGCATAGGCGCAGATATCGAGCGCGGTCTCGCCCACCTTGTCGAGCATCGGGCCGCGCGGGTAGCTCCACACCACGACCGCGAGGCCGCAGGCCTTGGCCTCCTGCGCGAGCTCGCGCAGCTCCTCCATCATCTCGAACTGGTATTCGCTGCCCGGATAGATCGTGAAGCCGATCGCCGAGCAGCCGAGGCGCAGCGCGTCCTGCACGGTCGCGGTCACCGCCTGGTCCTTGGTGGTGGACAGGCTGTTGGAGCTGTTCACCTTCAGGATGGTCGGGATGCAGCCGGCATAGCTCGTGGCGCCGGCCTCGATCATGCCGAGCGGCGCGGCATAGGCGTTCAGCCCGGCTTCCAGCGCGAGTTCGAACATGTAGCGCGGGTCATAGCCGGCGGGATTCGGCGCGAAGCTGCGGGCCGGGCCGTGCTCGAAGCCCTGGTCCACCGGCAGGATCACCATGCGGCCCGTGCCGCCGAGCTTGCCCTGCATCAGGATGCGGGCGAGGTTGGCCTTCGTCCCGGGGTTGTCGCTCTCGTACCAGGACAGGATCTCCTGGACCTTGGGCGTCAGGCGCATGGTGGCGGTGTCCTCTCTTTCCGGCGCGGCAGGCGTTGTGGCGGCGGTCTAGCCTTTGGCGGCTGCGCTGTCATGGGGGGCTGCGGCCAACCACTGCGCGAGCCGCGCCTGCCCGCCCGGCCGGCGAAGGTCGAGCCCTGCCAGGTCCAGCGCCGGCGGGCGCGCGGGCAGCAGCGCCGCGCCG
>NZ_JAPSMD010000346.1 GCF_027856955.1 Falsiroseomonas oryzae
ACCCTGGCCGAGGCCGCCGGCATCGCCGGCGGCGCGCTGCGCGGCGGCGATGCCGGGCTGGTGCTGCGCGGCGTCGGGCCGCTGGACGCGGCCGGTCCGTCGGAAGTCTCCTTCCTGGACAACCGGCGCTACGCGTCCCAGCTGAGCGCCACGCGCGCTGCCGCCGTGGTGCTGGCCGAGGAGTTCGCCGCGAAGCTGCCGCAGGGCGTTGCCGCCATCGTCACCGCCCAGCCCTATCTCGGATTCGCGCGCATCGCGGCGCGGCTGCATCCGCGCGCCGCGGCGCGGCCGGGCATCCACCCGACCGCCGTGGTCGATCCCACCGCCACCCTCGGCCCGGGCTGCGAGATCGGCCCCTATGCGGTGATCTCCGCCGGGGCGGAGCTGGGCGCGGGCTGCGTGATCGGGCCCCATGCGGTGGTGGGGGAAGGGGTGGTGCTCGGCGAGGGCTGCCGCATCGGCGCCCATGCCTCGCTCAGCCACTGCCTGGCCGGCCGCGGCGTGGTGCTGCACCCCGGCGCGCGCGTGGGGCAGGAGGGCTTCGGCTTCGCGGTGACGCCCGAAGGCCGGTTCGAGACCATGCCGCAACTGGGCCGCGTCATCCTGGGCGACGCGGTGGAGATCGGCGCCAATTCCTGCGTGGACCGCGGCAGCCAGGGGGACACGGTGCTCGGCGCCGGCACGCGGCTGGATAACCTGGTGCAGGTCGCCCACAACGTCCGCACCGGTCGCGCTTGCGTGATCGTCGCGCAGGTGGGCATATCCGGCTCCGCGACGCTCGGCGACGGTGTCCAGCTGGGCGGGCAGTCCGGCGTGACGGGGCACCTGACGCTCGGCGACCGCGTGCGGGTGGGCGCGCAGGCCGGCGTGATGAACGACATCCCGGCCGGCACCGACGTGGTCGGCAGCCCCGCCTGGCCCGCCAAGGAGACGCTGCGGGCCGTTGCTGCCCTGCGCCGGCTGGGCCAGAAGCCCTCGCGCGGCTGAGACCGGGAGACGGAAGGGAGGACCATGGACGCCACCCCAAGCGCCGAGACGACGGGCAGCGTCGGCGCCTACGACATCGCCCGCATCATGCAGGCGATCCCGCACCGCTTCCCCTTCCTGCTCGTGGACCGCGTGGTGGACATCGTCCCCGACCAGTCGGCCATCGGCATCAAGAACGTCTCGATCAACGAGAACTTCTTCCAAGGCCACTTCCCGCAGCACCCGGTCTTCCCGGGGGTGCTGATCATCGAGAGCATGGCCCAGACGGCGGCGGTGCTGGTGGTGGAGACGCTGGGTCCCTCGGCCGCCGGCAAGCTGGTCTACTTCATGACGGTGGAGGGCGCCAAGTTCCGCAAGCCCGTGGTACCCGGCGACCAGATGCGCGTGCATGTCCGCAAGGAGAAGCAGCGCGGCAGCATCTGGAAGTTCAGCGCGGAGGCGAAGGTGGACGGCAAGGTGGTCGCCGAGGCGACCTATTCCGCGATGATCCTCGACCGGTAGCGCGCGCCTTGGATCATCCCGCCCCCGGCGGCGCGGTCTCCCCCGCCGCCGTCGTCTCCCCCGCCGCCTTCGTGGCGCCGGGTGCCTCCATCGCGGCGGGCTGCCGCATCGGGCCGGGCTGCGTCGTTGGGCCGGACTGCGTGCTGGACGAAGGCGTCGAGCTCACCGCGCATGTCGTGCTCGACGGCATCGTGCGTCTCGGCGCCGGCGTGCGCGTGGCGCCATTCGTGACCATCGGCCTGCCGCCGCAGGACCTGAAGTACAAGGGCGAGCCGACCGGCGTGGAGATCGGCGCGCGCACCCATGTGCGGGAACACGCGACGATCCACCGCGGCAGCGTGGGCGGCGACGGCTGGACGCGCATCGGCGCGGACTGCCTGATCATGTGCGTGGCGCATGTGGCGCATGACTGCCAGCTGGGCGACGGCGTGATCCTGGTGAACAACGTCATGCTGGCGGGTCATGTGCGGATCGGCGACTTCGCGGTCATCCAGGGCGGCGCCGCCATCCAGCAGTTCGTGCGCATCGGCCGCATGGCGCTGGTGGCCGGCATGTCGGGGGTGGAGAAGAACGTGCTGCCCTTCGGCCGGGTGAAGGGCTACCGCGCGAAGCTGGCGGGCCTGAACACCATCGCGCTGCGCCGTCGCGCCGGACTGTCCAAGGAACAGACGATGGTGGTGGCGCGTGCCGTGCACGACCTCTACCGCGGCGCCCGCCCGGAGGACCAGGTGGAGGCCGTCGCCGCCGCCCATCCCGGCAACCCGCTCGTCGCCGAGATCCTCGACTTCGTGCGCGACCGTGGCCGCCACGGGCTCTGCCCCTTCGGCCGCGGCGGCGAGGACGAGGACACGGACCCCGCCTGATGTCGCAAGCCGGCTCCGCCGGCCCGCTGGGGCTGATCGCGGGCGCCGGCGCGATGCCGGTGCGCGTGGCCGATGCGGTGGCCAGCGCCGGCCGCCCGGTGTTCTGCGTGCTGCTCGAGGGCTTCGCCGCGCCCGCCGACTTCGCCCGCCACCCGCACGAGGTGGTGGCGCTGGGCCAGATCGGGCGGATGGTGGCGGCGCTGCGCGCCCGCGGCGCGCGCGACCTGGTGCTCGCCGGACGCGTCACCCGGCCTTCGCTGCTCTCCCTGCGCTTCGACGCGGAAGGCGCGCGGCTGGCCGCGAAGCTCGGCGCCCGGGCGCTGTTCGGCGGCGATGACGGGCTGCTCTCCGCCGTGCTGCACCTGATCCGGGCGGAGGGCTTCAACCCGCTGGGCGCTCAGGAGGTGATGGACGGGCTGCTGATGGAGCCCGGCACGCCAACCGCCGCGAAGCCCGACGCCCAGGCGCGCGCCGACATCGCCCGAGGCATCGCCGTGGCGCAGGCGCTCGGCGCGGCCGATGTGGGCCAGTGCTGCGTGGTGCAGCAGGGCCTTGTGCTGGGCGTGGAAGCGATCGAGGGAACCGATGCGCTGCTCGCGCGCTGCGCCGGGCTGCGCCGCGAAGGTCCCGGCGGCGTGCTGGTGAAGCTGGTCAAGCCGCGCCAGGATGTGCGCGCGGACCTGCCGGCGATCGGGCCGGAGACGGTCCGCGGCGCGGCCGCGGCGGGCCTCGCGGGGATCGCCGTGGAAGCGCGGTCCGGGCAGGGCGCGCAGGCGGCCGGTACGATCGTGCTGGACCGGGCGGAGACGGTGGCGGCGGCGGATGCGGCAGGTCTGTTCCTGGCCGCGATCCGCCCTGCCGAATTCCTGGAAGCGGAAGGACGAGGCGGATGAGCGGCAAGTTCCTGCACACCATGATCCGGGTCGGCGACCTGGAGCGCAGCGTGAAGTTCTACACCGAGCTGCTCGGGATGAAGGAGCTGCGCCGGCGCGACGTCCCGGACGGGAAATACACCCTCGCCTTCCTCGGCTACGGCGAGGGGAACAAGGAAGGCCAGGGCGAGATCGAGCTGACCTACAACTACGGCGTCGAGAAATACGAGCTCGGCAATGCCTTCGGCCACCTTGCGGTCGGCGTGCCGGACGTGAGGGCGGCCTGCGAGAAGGTGCGCGCCGGCGGCGGCAAGGTCACGCGCGAAGCCGGGCCGGTGAAGTTCGGCACGACGGTGATCGCCTTCGTCGAGGATCCGGACGGCTACAAGATCGAGCTGATCGAGCGGACCTGACCGGCGCCGGCCTGCCGGGCGGCACCGGGAACCCGGCCCGCCCGTCTTGCCGCGGCGCCGCGTCGCAGGCTTGCTAGGGCTCCTTCCGCCCCGGCTCCGGCCGGCGGGCGGGCACCCTGGCATCGACCCGCCCCGACGGAGCCCCTCTCCCTGGCCCTTCCTCCCCTCTTCGGTCCCGTCGAGGATGCCGTGGCCGGCGTCGGCGACCTCGCGCGGTCGCTCGCCGGACGGGAGCGCGTGCGCCTGGCCGTGACCGGCCTCAGCCGCGCCGGCAAGACGGTGTTCCTGACATCCATCGTGGCGAACCTGCTGGCGGCCGGGCAGGGGGCACGCACCCTGCCGGCGCTGGAGACAGCCGCCGGTGGCAGGCTGCGCAGCGCCCGGCTGATCCCGGCCGAGACCCAGGCCACGCCCCGCTTCGACGCGCCCGGTCACCTGCTGGCGCTGGCCAGCGAGCCGCCGCGCTGGCCGGAGCGCACCGAGGACCTCTCGACGCTCGAGATCGCGCTGGAACTCGACCCGCGCTCCCTCTTCGGCCAGGCGCGCGCGCTGTTCGCCGGCCCGCGGCGGGTCACGCTGGAGCTGCTGGACTACCCCGGCGAATGGCTGCTGGACCTGCCCATGCTCAACCAGGCCTGGCCGGACTGGTCGCGCACCACCCTGGCGCGCATGCGGCGGGGCAAGCGGGCCGAGGCGGCGGCCGCCTTCCTGGCCTTCGTGGATGCGCTGCCGGCCGATCCGCCAGCCGAGGAATCCCTCGCCCGGCAAGGCTTCGCGCTGTATCGCGATGCGCTGCGCACCTGCCGCGACAAGCTGGGCTTCCGCTTCCTCCAGCCCGGCCGCACGCTGAACGCCGGCCCGCGCGGGGAGGCGCCGCTGCTGTGGTTCTTCCCGCTGCCCAACCCGAACGGCGTCGGGCTCGCGGCGCTGATGGCCCGGCGCTACGCGGCCTACCTCGCCGACCAGCGCGCCAGCTTCTTCGCCCCCTTCTTCCGCCGCTTCCACCGCCAGGCCGTGCTGGTGGATGCGCTCGGCGCGCTGCATGCCGGCGAGGAAGCCTTCGACGACACGGCGGAGGCGCTGGCGGCCGTGGGTGCCAGCCTGCGTGGCGGGCTCGGGCTGCTCGACCTCGTCACCGGGCAGGGGGTGCGCCGCGTCGCCTTCGCCGCCACCAAGGCCGACCACGTGCCGGCGCGCGCGCGCGACGCGCTGACGGGGCTGGTGGCCGACCTGGTGGGGCGCAGCGCCGGCGGGCCGCTCGACACCCAGACCTCGGTGCACCCGGTTGCCGCCATCCGCTGCACCGAGGACGACGTGGCGATGCTGGACGGCCGGCCGGTGGCGGCGGTGCGCGGCGTGCTTCTGGAGGGCGGGCGATCGGCCAAGGTCTATCCGGGCGAGGTGCCGATGCGCCGGCCCGAGGCGTCCTTCTGGAGCCACGCCTTCTTCGAGATGCCGGTGTTCCAGCCGCCACGGCTGAGCGGTGACGGCGGGGCCGGCATTCCCCATCTCGGACTCGATGCGCTGCTGGCGGCGCTGATCGGAGATTTGCTGTGAGCGGTCACCTCCCACGCGGTCCCCGGGTGCTCACGGAGGACGACGAGACACCCGCGCCGCGGCTCGACTTCGGCTGGGAACAGGCGGTGGCGCCGGTGGCCGCACCGCCGGTGAAGCGGCGCTGGTCGGCGCTGTCGCTGGCCGCCACGGGCGTCGCGGTGCTGGTGCTCGGGCTCTCGGCGCTGGATGTGGCGAATTTCGTGCTGGACCAGTTCGCGCGGGCCGCCTGGCTGGGCGTGCTGACGCTGGCGGTGGCGCTCGGCGGCTACGGGCTGGTTGTCTGGGCGGGGCTGCGCGAGCTGCGCGGCCTGATGGGCCTGGCCGCGGTGGACCGGGCGCGCGCTGCCTTCGCGCGCAACGACTTTCCGGCGGCCCGGGCCCAGGCGCTGGCCTGGGCCGCGCGGGTGCCGTCCGCCGATGCCGCGATCCCGGCGCTGCGCCAGGCGG
>NZ_JAPSMD010000347.1 GCF_027856955.1 Falsiroseomonas oryzae
TGGCGGCGCCGCGCTGCGCCAGCGGCTGGAGGCGGCCGCCGGCGTGCCTGTCGCCACCGCCGACGCCGCCTGCCTCGACGCGCTGCGCCGTCTCGGCGGGGGCCGGCGCATCGGCGTGCTGACGCCCTTCCGCCCCGTGGCCAATGCGCGTATCGCGGCCTTCCTGGCCGAAGCCGGCCATCCGGATGCCGTGCTGCGCTCCACCGGCGCCGCCTCGAACCTCGCCATCGCGCAGACCGAGGCGGCGACGATCGTCTCCGGGCTGCGCGCCCTGGCGGCGGAAGGTTGCGACCTGCTGCTGCAGCTCGGCACCAACCTCGCCTCGGTCGGGCTGGCGGAGGAGGCGCAGCGCTGGCTCGGCCTGCCCTGCCTGGCGGTCAACGCGCTGCTCTACCGCCACGCGCTCCGGCTGGCCGGCCTGCCCGATACGGTGCCCGGCTGCGAGGCGCTGGACTGAGGCGCCCCGATCACCGCAGGGCCGTCAGGCCCGGAGGTCTGATCGGCTCGCCCGGCCTGCAGGACGCTACTGCGCCGAGAGCCCGACCAACGCCTGCCGCACCACCTGGCGGACGCGGGCGAGCACCATCTCCTTCCAGTCGTCGCGCGCCGGCAGGTAGGCGTCCAGCATCTGCGCCTTGATGCCGCGCGTCAGCGGCGCGTCCCAGTCCGGCGTGCCCTGCGCGTGCAGCCAGTGATCGGCGCAGAGCGCGCGCTGCATCACCGCGGGCGGTCGCGTGCCGAATTCCAGATAGGCGAAGGTCAGCCCCGCGCCGACCAGCCGCGACCAGCCGAGATGCGCCATGCCCCATTGCGGCACGATGATCGACCCGCCGCGCTGGGGCTCGGTCAGCGTCGGTCCGTACCAGGCGCGCAGCCGCGCCGCCGTCTCGCTCTCAGGCTCCGCGCCGGCGATCAGCTCGCCATGGGCATAGGGGCCGAGCCCGGTGTGCAGGTCCACCACCGCCACCGCGCGCGCGGCCATCGCATGCGCCGCGATCAGCTGCTCCGTCAGGCGGCGCGACCAGCTGGGCGCGGTGCCGCCATGGAACAGCCCGCCGGGATGCGTGTACTGCCCGCTGCCGCGCGCGGTCAGGTAGGCGGCTTCCCCATGGCGGGCGCGGTACTCCGCCATGCGCGCCTCCGCGCGCTGCAGCGTCGCCTCCTCGAGGTCGGGCGTGACGAAGGCGTCGGCCAGCTCCGCATAGCCCGGGTTCTCCGGCAGCGCCGCGGCGAAATCCACGAAGTTGCGGTTGAGGTCCACACCTTCTTCCGTGGTGCGGCGCCACCAGGCGAAGCCGTGCGGATTGATGCCGTGCACCATCAGGCAGGCGGTGCCCGTCGGCAGCGCACGGGCGAGCCCGCGCGAGAGCAGGTCGATCTGCGGGCCCGATCCCGCGAAGCCCTCCACCCCATGCGCGCCGCTGACCAGCACCAGCACACGCGGCGCATCCTCCGGCCCCAGCCAGGCGGTGTCGCAGGCCAGCACCTCGCCGCGCGGGCCGGACAGCGGATGCCGGTGGCTCGCGATGCGCGCGCCGGCACCGGTGGCCGCGGCCAGAAAGCGCTCGCGCGCCGTCGCGTAGTCGGTGCAGAAATGGCCGACGGCAGGATCGAGCAGCTGCATGATCGATTTCTACACGGCGCCCACCGCGAACTGCCAGAGGGTGGCGATCACGCTCGCCCTGCTCGGGCTGCCGCACCGCGTCATTCCCGTGGACCGCGCGGCGGGCGAGCAGCGCCGGCCGCACTTCCTGGCCATCAATCCGGCCGCCGCGGTGCCCGCGATCCTGGACCGGGACCCCGGCCTGCCGCAGCCGCTGGCGCTCGCGCAGTCCGGCGCGATCCTGCTCTACCTCGCGGAGAAGGCAGGCCGGCTGCTGCCGTCCTCCGGCGCGCCGCGCGCGCGGGCGCTGCAATGGCTGATGCAGGCGCTGACCGACGTGAACCCGGCCGCCTCCCTGGTCTTCATGGGCCGTCACGGCCTCATCCCCGGCATGACGGCGGAGACGCAGGGCTTCCTGGATGCGCGGCTCGCCCGCTTCCTGCGCGATGCGGAGGCGGCGCTGGACGGGCAGGACTTCCTTGTCGGCGATCTCTCCGTCGCCGACCTCGCGCTCTATCCCATCGTCGTACACCGCTGGAAGGACGCGGACATCGCGGCGCGCTACCCCCGCCTGGCGGACTGGGCCGCGCGCGTCGCGGCGCTGCCCGGCGTCGCCGCGATCCTGCCCCTGCCCTGATCGCGGCGCGCGCAGCTTTCCGCTACCGCGCCGCGGCAGCGTCCCATAGGCTCGCGGACAGACACCGAGGAGCCACCACCATGCGCCTGTCGCGTCGGCAGCTGATCGCAACCTCCCTGGCGCTGCCCGCGATGGCCGTCGCGCAGCCGCGCTGGTCGCCGGACCGCGCCGTCTCCTTCCTCTCGCCCTTCAATGCCGGCGGCGCCTTCGACGTGACGCAGCGCGCCCTGGCGCGCGCGGTGGAACCCGGCATGGGGCAGCCCATCGCGGTGATGAACCGGCTGGGCGCCGCCGGCACCATCATGCTGGGCGAGCTGACCCGCGCGCGGCCCGATGGCCACACGCTCGGCCTGCTCTCGGTGAACACCAACGCCGTCGCGCCGCAGCTGCTGCAGCTGCCCTTCAACCCCGTCACGGATTTCACGCCGCTGATGGTCTACGGCATCTTCCTGGGCTTCGTCGCCGTGGCGCGCAACTCGCCCTTCGGCAGCCTGCGCGACTTGATCCAGTTCGCCCGGCGGGAACCGGGGCGGCTCACCATCGGCGTCGCCGGCATCGGCGCCAACAGCCACCTGAACACGGCGCGCCTGGCCGCCGAGGAAGGCATCGAGGTCACCTTCGTGCCCTTCACCGGCGGCACGCCCGCCACCACCGCGCTGCTCGGCGGCCACGTCATGTGCGCCGTGGTGGCCGGGGAGGTACTGCCCGCCGTGCGCGACGGCTCGCTGCGCCTGATCGCCCTGCTCAACACCGACAAGAGCGAGGAATTCCCCGAGGTCCCGACCCTGCCCGAGCTCGGCTATTCCTGGGGCATCCGGCCCTGGGTCGGCATGGGCGGCCCGCCCGGCCTACCCGCTCCCGTCGCCGCCCGCTGGTCCGACGCACTGCTCGAGGGCACGCAGGCGCCCGGCTTCCTCCAGGCCATGCGCAGCCTCGCCATCGTGCCGACGCGCATCGGCCCGGCGGAGATGCGCACCCTGATGGCGGACAGCTACGCCGAGCACGAGCGCATCGCCCGCGCCATCCGCATCGGCCGCTTCTCCTCCGGCTGAGCGCCGCGCCGCGCCTCACTCCGCGCGGATGCCCGCCGCGCGGATCACGCCGCCCCAGCGCTCGCTCTCGCGCGCGATGTGCGCGCGGAATGCCTCCGGCCCGCCGGTCTCGCGCTGCACGCCCAGCGCAGCCATGCGCGCGGTGACGTCCGGCGTGTCCATCGCCCGTGTCGCCACCTGCAGCAGCCGGTCCCGCACCGTAACGGGCAGCCCTGGCGGGCCGACCAGACCCCACCAGAAGCTCGCCACCAGGTCCAGGCCCTGCTCGCGCAGCGTCGGCACGTCCGGCAGGTCCGGCAGGCGTGCCGCCGCCGCCACGCCGAGCGCGCGCACCTGCCCACCCTGCACCAGCGCCGCACCCGAGGCCCAGGCCAGGAACGTCGCCTGCACGTTGCCCGCCGCGACGTCCTGCAGCGCAGGCCCGCCGCCGCGATAGGGTACATGCGCCATCCGCGCGCCGGATTGCGCGATGAACAGCTCCGCCATCAGATGCGTGGTGGAACCGACGCCGGACGAGGCGACGGACATGCTGTCCGGCCGCTCCCGCGCCCGGGCGAAGAAGCCCTGCACGTCGCGCACCGGCAAGGTCGGGCTCGCGAACAGCACCGCCGGCGCCGTGCCGAGCTGCGTGACCGGCGCCAGGTCGCGCACCGGGTCGTAGGGCGCCGGCCGGCCGGCCGCGACATGCATGGACGCCACCGTGGTCAGCGGCGTGTCCGCCAGCAGCAGCGTGTGGCCATCGGCCGGCGCGCGCACCACCATCTCGGTGCCCAGCAGGCTGCCCGCGCCGGGTCGGTTCTCCACCAGCACCGTCTGCCCCAGCGCCGCCTGCATCGGCGGCGCGACCAGCCGCGCCATCGTGTCGGAGGTGCCGCCGGGCGCGTAGGGCACGATCATGCGGATGGGCCGGCTCGGGAACTCCGCCGCCGCGCCCTGCGCCAGCACGCGCGGCGCGGCAGGCGTGCCGCCTGCGAGCGCCGCGAGCAGCGCACGCCGTCCTGTCCTGGGCATCCTGCCCTCCCTGTGCCGCACGCGGCGTGTCCGGCCCGCCGTCCTGCGCAGTGTGGCAGCAAGCCGCCCGTGAAGGCGACAATTCCGCGCGCCCTTGGCGCAGCGGGTCCAAGCCGTCGGGCGATCGGCCCTACCCGAGCGCCGCCCGCAGCCTCGGCGCCACCTCGGCCCCGAACAGCCGCAGGAAGCGCGCCTGGTCCGGACCCGGCGCGTGGAACACCAGGTGGCGGAAGCCGAGATCGACATAGGGCTTCACGCGCGCCACCACCTCCTCCGGATCGGCGGTCACGATCCAGCGGCTGGCGGCGCGCTCCAGCGGCAGGGCGGCGGCGAGACGCTCCATCTCCGCCGGGTCCTCGACCGACATCTTCTCCTCCGGCGAGAGCGCCAGCGCCGCCCAATGCCGCGTCTCCTCCTTCGCGCGCGCCGCGTCGGTGTCGAAGGAGAGCTTGATCTCGATCATCCGGTCATAGGCCGCGGGGTCGCGCTCCGGCTGCTCCGCCAGCCCCGCCACGACGCCGGGCAGCAGCTTCTCCGTGTAGAGCTCCCACGCCTTGCCGGAGGTGCAGATGAAGCCGTCGCCGGCGCGGCCGGCATACTTCGCCACCTGCGGCCCGGCCGCGGCGACGTAGATGGGCACCGGCGTCTCCGGCCTGTCGTAGATGGTCGCACTCTCGGTGCGGTAGTACTGCCCCTCGAAGGTCACGCGCTCCTCGCGCCACAGCTGGCGGATCAGGGCGATCGCCTCGCGGAAGCGCGCGAAGCGTTCCTTCATCTCCGGCCAGGGCTGCCCCGTCGCCGGCACCTCGTTCAGCGATTCCCCGGTGCCGACGCCCAGCACGACGCGGCCTGGGAACATCGCGCCCAGCGTCGCGAAGGCCTGCGCGACGACCGAGGGGTGCCAGCGGAAGGTCGGCGTCAGCACGCTGGTGCCGATGACCACGCGCGTGGTGCGCGCGCCCGCCGCACCCAGCCAGGCCAGCGAGCTCGGCGCATGGCCGCCGGTGTGCTTCCAGGGCTGGAAGTGGTCGCTGACGAAGACGGAATCGAGCCCGACCTGTTCTGCCTGGCAGCAGAAGTCGAGCAGAACGGCAGGACCGAACTGCTCCGCGGATGCCTTGTAGCCCAGCCTCAGCACGATGCCGTTCTTCCCTCTTGCCTGCGCCGCGGCGTCAACGCGGCTCCACGGGTATCGGCGGCGCCGCGGCCATCAGGCGGCGCAGCTCCAGCGACTGCGCGCGCAGCAGCCGGGCCGTGTCGGCCTGCGCCAGGCTGCGCTTGCGCGCCGCCAGCTCCGCATGCGTCGCCGCCACGCGCTCCAGCGCGGCGGCC
>NZ_JAPSMD010000348.1 GCF_027856955.1 Falsiroseomonas oryzae
AGATGCCCTTCTCGGTCATGGAGGCCATGGCGAGCGGCCTGCCGGTGGCGACCACCGAGGTCGGCGACGTGCGCGTGATGCTGCCGCCGGAGGCGGCGCAGCAGCTTGCCGCGCTGGACCCCGCCGCGCTCGCCGCGGCGCTGCGTCCGCTGCTGGCCGATGCCGCGCTGCGGGCGCGGCTTGGGGCCGCGAACCGCGCCAAGGCGGAACGCGACTACGACCAGGAGACGATGTTCCAGGCCTATGCCGCGCTGATCGGCGACGGCGCGACCGGTTGAGCGGTGCGCGCGACCTGCACGAGGTTGCGCACCGAGGCCGCGAGCCCGTGCCTGTCCACGTAGGAGGCATGCGCGCCGCGCTGCAGCCGCTCGTAGAGGCCTGGTTCGTCGCGCAGACGCAGGATCGCCCTGCGCATCTCCTCCGCCGAGCCCAGCCGCACCAGCAGCCCGTCCTCGCCATCGGTGACGTAGTCCTCGACGGTCGGCGTGCGCGTTGCCACCACCGGCCGGGCGAGGCCCTTGGCCTGGATGATCACCATCTGCCCGGCGGAGACGTCGCCCACCGTCAGCGGCACCGCCACCACGTCGCTGCGCCGCAGCTCGGCCATGTAGGCGTCGTCGTAGCAGTCGCGCAGGATGCGGATGCGTGGCCCCTCGGTCACGCCGTTCAACGATTCGCGATGGTCGCAGATGATGGTCAGGTCCACGTCGAGCCCCGCGAGTGCCGCGACCAGCGTCGGGTAGTCGCGCCCCGAGCGCCCCGCGGCCAGCACGCGCAGCGGCCGGTCGGCGGCCAGCGCCGGGGCGCCGAAGGTCGGCTGGTCCCAGCCCCAGATCAGCCCGCCCCAGGGAACGAAGACGAACTTGCCGGCGGCGCGCGGGAAGATGGCGGCGTAGGTCTCGATCTCCAGCCGGGAATGGCAGATCACCTGCCGGCAGAGCGCCAGGACGAACCCGAAATACAGCCGGCGCCCAAGGTTGAGCAGGGCGGAGTCGCGCGGCGTGAAGATGAAGGTGCAGTAGACGATCGCGCAGCGCCGCAGCAGAAGCGCCTTCACCAGCGCGAAGACGATCACCTCGATATCCGACCACACCACGACGGTGTCGGGCGCCGGCCGGCTGCGCAGCAGCGACCTGACCGCCATCCGCAGGGAGAACCAGACCAGCCGCGGATAGCCGAGCAGCAGCATGCCCAGCCGGCTGCGGAACTTGAAGGAGAGCGTCTCCCCCAGCACGCGCAGGTCCGGCCCCAGCCGCTCGATCTCCGGGGCGAGCGCCGAGCTCCGGCGGTTCTGCTTCTCGATGAAGTGGATCATCGCGCTCCTGTCGCCGCGGGCGGGGGGAGGCAGGCAGGGCCGGGCGAGCCAGCCTGCACGCCCCGGCCGCCGAGGCGCCGTCCTTTATCGCGTGTCGCAGGCCAGGTCACGCCGTTCCGTGAGCGATTCCTGGAGGCGCGGCGCGTAAGACGGCCCGGCCTTGAAACGAGCCGGAGGACGGGCCTTGTCCCGGGGCGGGAGGCGCGGCGGTGCAGAACATCCTGACCATCCTGCTGCTGCCGCCGCTGCTGTTCGTCTGGATCGCGCTCGGCGCCGGGCTGCTCGCCTGGCGCGGCAGCCGCGCGGCGGGGGCGGTCGCGGCACTGGCCGCCTTCGGTCTGGCGCTGCTCTCCACCACCTATGTCGCGGCGGTGCTCAGCGTTGGCATCACCTTCGTCGCACCCCGCCCGCCGGCCGACGCCCCGCCGCCGGTCGCCATCGTCGTGCTCGGCGCCGAGATGGCGCGCGGCCCGGACGGGCCGGAGGTCGGCCCCCTGACGCTCGAGCGGCTGCGCGCCGGCGCTGCGCTCCACAAGCGCACCGGCCTGCCGCTGCTGCTGACCGGCGGGCCGCTGATGCCGGGCGCGCCGCCCATCGCCGAACTGATGGCCGCGACGCTGGAGCGGGATTTCGGCATCGCGCCCCGCTGGGTGGAGAACCGGGCGCGCGACACCCGCGACAATGCCGAGCTCAGCGCCGCGATGCTGCGCGCCGACGGGATCGGCGCGGCCTATGTCGTCAGCCAGGCCTGGCACCTGCCGCGGGCCCAGGGCGCCTTCGCGCGCGCCCGCTTCCCCGCCTTCCCCGCGCCGGTGCGCACGGCGCGCATGCCCGATGGGGACTGGTCGGACTGGCTGCCGCATCCCGCCAATCTGGGCCAGAGCTGGTTCGCGCTGCGTGAATGGGCGGGCCTGCTGGTCTACCGGCTGCGCGACGGGACCTGATCGCTCCGGTTGTATCTCTGCTACCTCAGGTTGACTCGCGGATCTTCGGTATACACTATGTTTTAAGATACCGCAGTGCCGCGGTTCGCCGGCCCGGGCTTCGCCTGCCGGTCACCAGCAGGAGAACCCCGCATGGCCACCCTCACGGTCGGCACCGGCCAGCAATACGCCACCATCTCGGCCGCCGTTGCCGCCTCCCGCGATGGCGACCTGATCCAGGTGCAGGCCGGCACCTACACCAACGACTTCGCCACCATCTCCACCAAGGTCACGATCCAGGCCGTCGGCGGCGTGGCGAAGCTGGTCGCGACAGTCGCGCCGCCCAACGGCAAGGCCATCTTCGTCACCCGCACCGACATCACCATCGACGGGCTGGAGTTCACCGGCACCAGGGTGCCGGACGGCAACGGCGCCGGCATCCGCTTCGAGGGCGGCAACCTCACCATCCTCAACAGCCACTTCCACCACAACGAGAACGGCATCCTGGCCGGTGCCTGGGCGAACAGCAGCATCACCATCCGCAACAGCGAGTTCGGCCACAACGGTGCCGGCGACGGGCGCACCCACAACCTCTATGTCGGCGACATCACCACGCTGACGATCGAGGACAGCTACTTCCACGACGCCGTGGTCGGCCACGAGATCAAGAGCCGCGCGCGCACCACCATCATCCGCGACAGCCGCATCCAGAATGAGGATGGCAGCGGCAGCTACGAGGTGGACCTGCCGAATGGCGGCCGGGCGGAGCTGGTCAACAACGTCATCCAGCAGGGCCCGGGGTCGCAGAACCCGGCCATCGTGCATTTCGGCGGGGAGGGCACGCCCTATGCCGAGTCCAGCCTGCTCATGCAGGGCAATACGGTCATCAACCAGCTCGCCTCGCCCAGCCAGCGCGCGCTGCTGAACCAGACGACCTTCACCGCCACCATCGCCGACACCAAGGTCTTCGGCCTGACATCCGCGCAGATGTCGAACGGCCCGGCGACTGTCACCGGCACGACCTTCCTCGCCGCCCTGCCGGCGCTCGACACCTCCTCGCCCTGGGCCGCGCCCCCGCCGCCGACCGGCACGCCAGGGCCGGACGACATCGTGCTGGCCGCCCCCGTCACCGGCTTCGCCATCGACCTCGGCGACGGCGCGGACCGGCTGACACTGTCCTCGCTCGGCCCGAACAGCCTGACCGCGAGCAACGTCGAGACGTTGATCGGCGGCGCGGCCGACGACACCGTCACTCTCGGCACGCCGGTCAGCGGCACGGTGGACCTGGGCGGCGGGGCGGACCGCCTCATCCTCGCCTCCGGCGGCTGGAACACGCTCACCGTCTCGAACGTGGAAGCGCTGGTCGGCGGGCGGGCGGCCGACACCATCACCTTCGCCACCGTGCTGACGGGCGCGACGATCGACCTCTCCTCCGGCACCGACCGCGTGCGGCTGTCCTCCGCGGGGCCCAACACGGTGACGGTGACCAACACCGAATCGCTGGTCGGCGGCCGCGGCGCGGACCGCATCACCGTGACCGGAACCACGCCGATCGCGCTCGACGGCGCGGCGGGCAACGACACGCTGACCGGCGGCGCGGGCGCCGACCGGATCATCGGCGGCCCGGGCGTGGACCTGCTGGCGGGCGGCAACGGCGGCGACCGCTTCACCTGGCGCGCCGCCTCGGAATCGCCCCTGGCGGCGCCAGACCGCGTGACGGACTTCACCCCCGGCCTGGACGACCTGGTCTTTACCGGCCTGCTGCGCGGCAGCTTCGCCTGGCGCGGCGACGCGGCCTTCACCGCCACCGGCAATTCCGAGGCGCGGCTGGCCGCCGGCAGCACGACGCTGCTGGTGGATGCCGACGGCAACGGGGCCGCCGAGCTCGCGGTCAACCTGGCCGGCAGCACCCTGGCCGGGCTGTCGGCCGGCGACTTCGTCTGGACCTAGTCCCGATCGCTTCGGGCGTGCGCGCCGCAGGCCGGCGCGCGCGTCCGCTCAGGCCGCGCGGCGGCGGGTGAGCGCGAGGCCCAGCAGGCCCATGCCGAACAGCGCCAGCGAAGCCGGCGTCGGCACCGTCGTCACCGCGAGGGAGGCGATGTCGAAGCCGGAGAAGCGCTGGGCGCCGCTGCCGGCGGAGGAGGAGGTGTCGCGGATCTGGATCCAGTCATAGGCGACCGGGGCCGCCACGAGATCCAGGGTGAAGACGTCGCGCGCGACGGTGCTGTCGATGCTCGAACCGCCGAGCAGCGCGGTCCCGGTGATCGTCGCCGTGCCCGCGACGCCCGTGAAGTTGCGCCCGACCAGGGTCGCGAGCAGCGCCCAGTTGGCGCCGTCGGTGCCGACATAGACCTCGGCGCGCTCGCGGCTGTCCGTCACCGCGGTGGCGCCGTCGTCGTTCTGGTTGCGGTTCGTCTCGATGATCTGGATCCGGCTCAGCGTGCGCTCCGCGCCGCCGTTGTTCAGCTGCAGCGTGAGCAGGCCGCCGATGCCGAGCGACAGCGCCGTGCCCAGGGCGGGGTTGGTGATGTTGTTGGCACCACTGGGCGCGATGTCGAAGATGTTGGACGCGGTTCGCCGCGCCACCGAAGGCTGGTCCGGGGTCACGGTCGGTGCGGTCGTGACGACCGTCCCGGGGTTCGCACCCGCCGGGAAGCCGATGAAATCGCCAGCCACGTCGTGCACGATCACCGACGCGCCCAAAGGTCCGGGCACCGCCAGGATGCCACCGACGAGCAGTGCGGTTCCCAGGAGGAAGCGCTTCGCCATGTCCAGTCTCAGTCCGCGATTACAATTGCGAGATAATTAACAGGCGGCATGGTTCCATGGCTAGCGGGTAATGGTTGGAAGGTTGCGGTGCGCCGAGCGCATCCCGCGCGCGCCCGGCGATCCCCAAGGCGTATTGCGCTATCCTGCCGCGCGATGCCCGGCCCGTGGGCAGGGAGGGCATTTCCGGTGACCAGGACCAAGGAGGCGCCGCGCATCGCGACGGCCGGCCTTCTTCTTGCGGCGCTGATCGCCGGCTTCATCGTCTATGGCTCGCTCTATCCCTTCCGCTTCCAGGCTCTGCCCGACGGAGTGGCCTGGTCGGAACTGTTCCGCCTCTCGCTCGCGCGCCGCGGCGGGCGGGGCGACGTCGCGGCCAACCTGCTGCTCTACGCGCCGCTCGCGCTCGCCCTGGCGTTGGCCTTCGTCGCACGGCTCGGTCCGGTCCGCGCCGGGGTGCTCGCGGTGCTGGCTTGCGCGCTGCTCTCCACCGCGATGGAGATCGGGCAGCTCTTCGTGCCGCGCCGGGCGCCGAGCGCCGGCGACCTGCTGCTCAACGTCGCCGGCGCCATCGGCGGCGCGGTGACGGCCGCCTTCGTCGCGCCTCGGCGGGCACGCGGCCC
>NZ_JAPSMD010000349.1 GCF_027856955.1 Falsiroseomonas oryzae
CTCGATCCCGGCGGGCAAGGCGGAAGGCGCGCCGGTCGGCCTCTCGCTCGTCGCCGCCGCGGGGCGCGACCGCGCCCTGCTCGCGCTCGCCGCGCGCGTCGCCGCCGCGCTTCGCCTGCCGGCGTGACCCGGCGCCGGGGCATGCGGCCGTGCCTTGCGGCGTGGCGGGCAGGGGATTAAGCGCCCCCCCATGCAGATCCGCGACGCCACCGCAGCCGACGTGCCGGCGCTGACCTCGATCTACGCGCACCACGTGCTGCACGGCACCGGCACCTTCGAGGAGGATCCGCCGGACGCGGCGGAAATGGCCGCGCGGCTGGCCCGCGTGCAGCAGCACGGCTGGGCCTGGCTGGTCGCGGAGGCGCCGGACGGCACCGTGCTCGGCTATGCCTACTACGCGCAGTTCCGCGACCGCTCCGCCTATCGCCACACCGCGGAGAACGCGATCTACGTGCGCGACGACGTGCGCGGCCAGGGCCTCGGCAAGACGCTGGTCCAGGCGCTGCTGGACCGGGCGGAGGCGGCGGGCTTCCGCCAGATGCTGGCGGTGATCGGCGATTCCGAGAACACCGGCTCCATCGGCCTGCACGTCTCGCTCGGCTTCCGCCAGGCCGGCGTGATGAAGTCCGTCGGCGTGAAGTTCGGCCGCTGGGTGGACGTGGTGATCATGCAGCGCACCCTCGGCGAGGGCGACCGCACGCTGCCCGACATCGCCTGACACCCGGCGCACGAAGGACCGACCTGCGGAGCGCGCCGAGCGCCCGAACGGGCGCCGCCGCTTGTGCGGCGAAGCCAAGCGCAGCGCCGGCGTCTGAGGGCATGAAGGCGAAACCTTCATGCGCCCGGGATGAGCGCGGCGTCCGGCTGCGGCCGGGCTCAGAGCAGCTGCGGCAGCAGGCTCGCCAGCGTCAGGCCCCACAGCGCCACGGCGAGAATCCCCACGCGCTCGGCGTGCCAGATCAGGCGCCGCCGCAGCGTCTCCCGCAGGCGCTGCTGCAGGTCGGCCTTCGCGCTGCCGCGCAGCGGATGCGGCGCCAGCTCGTTCAGCATTACCCAGGCCTCGCTGTCGCGCAGGTCGCGGTGCGGGGTACGCCAGGCCACGAGCAGGATCACGACGGCGACCACCGCCGAGAGGTCCGCGCCGGTGCGCAGCGCGAGCGGCAGGTCGAAGGAGAGCGCCAGCATCACCGTCGCGACGGCCAGGCCGGCGAAGGCGAGCCCGCGGCGGATGCAACGGTCGGTGACCGCTTCGACAAGGTCCATCGCAACGCTCCCAGCCCTGGGCATCCCCTTGGGCATCCGGCCTCTGGGGGCGTTGGGCCCCTGGGCGGGAACAGGATGGCGGCATGCCGGTTGCGGCCACAACTGAAAAAACGGCAGCAAGGCTGTCATGCCGGCCCGCCATGCGGTCCGGCGCAAGTCAGGCCGGCACCACCCGGCTCTGCAGCATCTCGAGCGTCACCCGCGCCAGCCGCTCCTCCATGGCAAGCTCGGCCTCGTCCAGGACCTCGCGCAGCATGCCGGGGACCACGCGGCCCAGCGGGTCGCCGCCGGATTGCGGCCCGCGATGGTTCGGCAGCAGCGGCAGGCCGGGGCGGCGCATCGCCGCCCAGACATCGGCCAGTGTGATGTCGGAGGCCGGCCGCGCCAGTTCGGCGCCGCCGGGCCCGCGGCGGATCCGCACGAGTCCGGCCCGCGCCAGCAGCCCCGCCAGCCGTCGAATGACGACGGGGTTGGTGCCGACGCTCTCGGCAATGCGACTGCTGGTGGCCTGGCCGGTCGGTTCCGTGGCCAGCAGGATCAGGATGTGGACGGCAACGGCGAAGCGCGTGGCGACCATGGTCAGGACTTCACGCGCATTGCTGGTGCCGGTTCCACGAAGTTTGCGTGCTGCGCACGCCAGGGCTTGACGGTCGCGTGAACGGAGCAGGAACATGGATCCCATGTCCGCCCCCCTCTCCCCGCCCCCGGCCGCCCGGACGCTGGCGGTCTGCCGCGCCGCGGCGCGCTTCTGCGCACTGCGCGGCTGGGCCCCCGTGATGGAGATGCCCCTGCCCAATGGACGGCGCGCGGACATCCTGGCCCTGATGCCCGAAGGCGCCTTTGCCGTGGTGGAGGTGAAGTCCTGCGCGCGCGACTTCCTCTCCGACGGCAAGTGGCCGGAGTATCGCGACTATTGCGACCGCCTCTACTTCGCCGTGGACCTGGACTTCCCGCAGGACCTGCTGCCCGAGGAGGTCGGTCTGCTGGTCGCCGACGGGCCGGACGCCGTCCTGCTGCGCGAGGCCCCGGCCCATGCCCTGGCGCCCGCGCGCCGTCGCGCATTGCTGCAGCGCTACGCGTTCAACGCGGCCGGCCGGCTTGCCGCGCTGCAGGACCCCGCCGGCCTCGCCGAGCTGCGGGCCGCGCTCCGCGTCGAGTAGCGGAGCCCGACCATCGCCGCTGGGGGGCGCTCCCCCCGCGTGCAGACCGGCGCGAGCCATCGACGGAAACGACGTGGTCATATCGAGTCCTTGCAATCGCGCCAAATGCATAGGACGAACGGATTCCATGCGCTACTGGGGTTCTGCAGAAAATGGCAATGTCAGGGACAATACCAACAGAACAATCCAACCAGACGTAACCGATTACGTTGCAAAACTTCTTTGGACTTCTTGCATGAATGCTCGGGATACGGATGACTGGGCAGGGTTGTCCGGACCAGCTGCACCATTCCGCGCGGCCGCGCCCGCCTCCAAGCGACGCTGGATGGCGGCATCGTGATGGGGGGGCCCAAACCGGGCTGCCGAGCCAGCCCGGGGCCGGCGGCGAACCCAGGGCGCCAAGGTGACGCGGCAAGCGGCCGGCCCGGGCGGCCCCCACCCCGGGGCGACGCCGTCCGTGCGGCTCCGCGTCCCGGTCCCTCGGCCCCGGCCGCCTGCCCTCAGCCCTTGATGCGGGCGACCGTCGCGGTGGTGCTCTGGCCCGGCAGCAGCTCCGCAAGCCGCACCACGCCGCCCCATTGCTGCAGCAGGTCGCCCCCGACCACCTGCGCCACGGTGTAGTCGGCGCCCTTCACCAGCACGTCCGGGCGCAGCAGGCGGATCAGCTCCGCCGGCGTGTCCTCCTCGAACACCGTCACCAGGTCCACCGAGGCCAGGCTGGCCAGCACCGCCGCGCGCGCGGCCTCGCCCTGGATCGGCCGCGCCGTGCCCTTCAGGCGCTTCACCCCGGCATCGGCATTCAGCCCCACCACGAGCCGGTCGCACCAGCCGCGCGCCTGCTCAAGCAGGTGGACATGGCCGGGATGCAGCAGGTCGAAGCAGCCATTGGTGAAGCCGATCCGCCAGCCGCGGCGCCGCCAGCGCTCCACCTGCTCCACCGCCTGCGCCCGCCCGACCACCTTGCGCAGCGCGCCGCGTTCCGGCGTCAGCGCCTCCAGCAGGTCCGATTCGCGGGCGACGGCGGTGCCCACCTTGCCCACCACGATGCCCGCCGCGATGTTCGCCAGCCGCGCCGCCAGCGGCACCCCGAGCCCGGCGGCCAGCCCGGCCGCGACGGTCGCCACCACCGTGTCGCCCGCGCCCGAGACGTCGTGCACCTCCGGCGCCTCGGCCGGGAAATGGCGGACGGCGTCGGCCTCCACCAGCGTCATCCCATCCTCGCTGCGCGTCACCAGCACCGCGCCGAAGCCGTGCATCGCGCGCAGCGCCTGCGCGGCCGCCACCAGCGAGGCGTCGTCCTCCACCGCCATGCCCGTCGCCAGGGCCAGCTCCGCGCGGTTCGGGGTGAGGAGGTCGGCGCCGGCATAGCGGGCGTAGTCCGCGCCCTTCGGATCCACCACCACGCGCCGCCCGGCGGCGCGCGCGGCGGCGATCAGGCGCTGGCAGGTGTCCCCGGCCAGCACGCCCTTCTGGTAGTCCGACAGCACCATCACCGAGGTCGCCGCCACCGCATCGGCCGCGATGCGCGTCATGCGCTCCGCCAGCCGCGCATGGATCGGCTCCGCCTGCTCGTGGTCGGCGCGCAGCAGCTGCTGGCCGGCGGCGACGAAGCGCGTCTTGGTGGTGGTGGCGCGGCCGCCCTGCACCAGCAGCCACGGCTCGACATTCGGCTGGCCGCCGATCAGCCCGGTCAGGTCGCTGCCCGCCTGGTCGTCCCCCACCACCGAGACGAAGGCGACCGCGGCGCCCAGCGCCGTCAGGTTGCGCACCACGTTGCCGGCGCCGCCGGGCATGGCGACCTCGCGGTCCACCGTGATCACGGGCACCGGCGCTTCCGGGCTGACGCGCTGGACGTGGCCATAGACGTAGCGGTCGAGCATGGCGTCGCCGACCACCAGCACCGAGGCCCGGCGCAGCTGACGCACCGCATCCGCAAGCTCGCCGACGGGGATCTCGGGCATCGGTCGGTCGGCGGGCGCGGGGCCTTGCATGACAACGCCCTAGCGCACCCCCGGCTTCCGGTGCAAGGCAACTGCGCCACGGGCGGTTGCACGAATGCGCAGGCCGCCGACGCCGACGCGGAGGTCGCCGCCGGCGGCCAGGCCTCGGCGAACGGCTTGCCCGCGATTCCATGGTGGCTCGCGCACTTCGCGCGGGCCGATGCCGCGAAAGCCGCTCGCGGCAGGCGCGTCGTGCGAAGAGCACGCCTGCAGGACCTCCCGATTCCGGCCATCGCAGATGGCTGGGATCAGGCGAACAGGAACCCCACCCGCTCGCCCTCCAGCACGGCGCAGGTCAGCGGGCCGCCGAACACCGCGCCGGTGTCCACGCCGATGCGGTGCGGCAGCACCTCCGGCCCGTCCGCCGGGGTGTGGCCATGCACCACCACGGCCGCCAGGCTCCCGCGCCAGGACAGGAAGGGCTCCCGGATCCAGGCCAGGTCCATCACGTCCTGCCGATCCAGCGGCACGTCCGGACGCACCCCGGCATGGGCGAAGAAATAGCCGCCGAGCGACTGGCTCGGCCGCAGCCGGCGCAGGAAGTCCAGGTCGCCCTCCGGCACCTGCGCCCAGCTGTCGAGGTCCGTCGCATCGGCGCCATAGCTCTCCAGCGTCGCCGCGCCGCCATTGTCCAGCCAGAACTCGACCACCTGCGCGTCGGCGCGCGGGTCGAGCGCCGCCAGCATCATCTGCTCGTGGTTGCCGACCAGGTTGACCACCGCGGCGCCCGGCACCGGCGGCGGGCCGCGCAGCAGCGCCAGCACCCCGGCGCTGTCCGCGCCGCGGTCCACGTAGTCGCCCAGATGCACCAGCAGCACGCGCCCGATGGGGCGGGCGGCGGCATGCGCGGCGATGCGGGCGTGCAGCCCGGCCAGCCGGTCCGCGCAGCCATGGACGTCGCCGATCGCGTAGACACGCAGGCCCTCCGGCAGCCATCCGGGGGCTAAGGATTCCGCAAGCATCACGGGCGCAACCTAGCCCGACCGCGGCAGGACGTCGCCACTTGCCGGGCCCGGCGGGAGACACATGCCCGGCACATCCCTTTCGGTTGCAGACCCATACGGCCCCGGGATCCCCCTGGGGATCCCCCTGCAGCCGCCGCCCGAAGCAGGCGGGGCCGCCCTGCTGCAGGCCTCGCTGCGCCGAGCGCTGCGGACCGGGCGCGGCCGCGTCGTGCTGCGCGTGCAGGCCGCCG
>NZ_JAPSMD010000350.1 GCF_027856955.1 Falsiroseomonas oryzae
GCGAGGTCGGGCGCCGCGCCCGGCACCAGCGCGGCATGGCAGCCCCGCGCACCGAGGGCGGCCATGGCGGGCTCGACGCGCTCGGCCGGCAGCGCCACCACGGCGAGGTCCGGCGGCGCCGGGAGCGACGCGATGTCGGGCGCCTGCTCGAAGCCTTCATGCGCCATGCCGACGATGGAGAGCCGGCCCTTGAAGCCGCCGGCCGCCATGTTGCGCGCGAGAAGCCCCGCGGTCGGCTCGGCCGGGTCGGCCACCAGCACCACATGGCCGGGCCGGTACAGCGCCTCCTCGCGAAGAGCACCGCGCGGGCCGAGCGTGGGAAGTGGCTTCGTCATGGTGCGATGCAGCATGGGACGCGCCATCCCGGCCCGCAACCGGGCAGGCGCGTGGTCACGCGATCGGCGCGGGGGTTGCCGGCCGGCCCGGCCGGGCTTCCGATGGGGACGCCACCGGAGGACTTGCCCATGCCCGCCCCCGACCCCCGCTGGGACGCCGAGATGCTGGCCTTCAGCACCATGATGGAGGCGGAAGGCGCGAAGCACCCGCCGATGGAGCTCCGCCTTCCGCTGGACCTTGCGCGCGCCACCACGGAGGCGCTGAACGTCCCGCTCTGCGCCGGCGGTCCGGTCATGGCGGAGAGCTCGGATCGCTGGCTGCCGATCCGCGGCCGCCGGCTGCTCTGCCGGTTCCATCGCCCTGCGGCCGGAACACTGCCGGTGCTGGTCTACATCCATGGTGGCGGCTGGGTCTGGAACAGCATCGACACGCATGACCGGCTGATGCGCGACTACGCCGCCGGCGGCGGCTGCGCCGTCATCGGGCCTGACTATGCGCTGAGCCCGGAGGCGCCCTTCCCCCAGGCGCTCGAGGAATGCGCGGCGGTGGTGCGCTGGGTCGCGCGGCACGGCGCCGGCTGGGGCCTCGATCCCGCGCGCATCGTGCTTGGCGGCGACAGCGCCGGCGCGAACCTCGCCATGGGCGTCGCGCTGCTGCTGCGGGAGACCGACCCGGACATCGCGCTGCGCGGACTGCTGCTGAACTACGGCGTCTTCGACGCCGACCTGGCCACGCCCACCTATGAGGAGTTCGCGGAGGGCTACTTCCTGACGCGCGAGAAGATGCGGTTCTACTGGGACTGCTACTGCCCGCGCGCGGCGGACCGGCTGAACCCGCTGGCCTCGCCGCTCCGCGCCGACCTGCGCGGCCTGCCGCCCGTGCTGCTGCACATCGCCGAGCTCGACGTGCTCGCCGCGGAGAACCGCGCCATGGAGGCGCGGCTGCGCGAGGCCGGCGTGGCGGTGCAGAGCCGGCTCTTCCCCGGCACCGCACATGGCTTCCTGCGCGCGCTGAACCATGTGGGCGCCGCGCGGGACGCCGCCCGGGAGGGCGGGGCCTGGCTCGCCTCGGTGCTCGCCTGATGCCGCCGCCGGGCCGCAGCGCCTCGCCTGCCTGTCCTCGATAACCTTTCGGAGATGAACGGCGGATGAATGCCCTGGCAGGTGCCAGCAGGCCGTGGCATCCGTTCGTATCGTCCGGCTCAGTGACTCCCGCCAGGCCGGGTTATCAGGCAACGGATCTCGGGCATGTTCAGGCTGCTGCTGACGGGGAGTTTCGGAGCGTTGCTGGCGCTGGGCCTGGCCTGCGCGGCGCAGAGCTGGTCAGCCGCCGAGACGGCCACCTACCACAACGACCGTTCGCGCGTGGCCGAGGAGGTGCTGCTCGGCCACATGCGCCTGGCCGCCACGACCGAGGCGCTGCTGCGGGAGACGGCCTTCGCCGCGCTGGCCATGCCGGGAGAGCAGGTGGCGCCGCTCAACGCCCGCGAAAGGCTGGGCGAGGTATTCGACGCGGTGCGCCGCGCCATCGCGGCCGAGATCGCCCTGCGTCCGCAGGACAACTCGGAGCGGGAGGAAATGGTCCGGCTCTCCGCCATGCAGATCCATGCGACCGGTGTCGCGGACCGGCTGGAGCGCGCGGTGGACCTGTTCGTCGCGGGCCAGTTCGAGGCAGGCCGCACGATGATGCTGGCCGCCGCGGCCGAGGGCTTCGGCCCCGAATTCCGCAACGGCATATCGGCTGCGGTGCAGAAGGAACGGGCGGAGCTCGCCGAGACGTATCGCGAGGCATCGCAGGCCCTCTACGCGCTCGCCATGCATTCCAAGGTGGCCGCGCTGGCCGCGCTCATCGTCGCCGGCCTCGCGGTGTGGGGCCTGCTGCATGGCGTGCGCACCCCGCTGAACGAGCTGACGCTGGCCGCCGCGGCGGTCGCCGCCGGCGACCTCTCCCGCAGCATCCCGCTGACCAACCGGAAGGACGAGTTCGGCCGACTGGCGCGCAGCTTCGACATCATGGTGAGCGAGGTGGCCCGCGCCCGCGCCGGCCTCGAACAGTCCCGCGACAGGCTGGAGCGCGCGGTGGCCGAGCGCACCGCCGAGCTTGCCGCCGCCAATGCCTCCCTGCTGCGCAACGACGAGACCCGCCGCCGCTTCCTGGCCGACATCAGCCACGAGCTGCGCACGCCCATCACCGTGATCCGGGGCGAGGCCGAGATCGCGCTGCGCGGCGGCGACAAGACCGCCGCCGACTACCGGCAGGCGCTGTCCCGCATCGCCGACGAGTCCGCCCATACGGGCCGGCTGGTGGACGACCTGCTCTTCGTCGCCCGCTCGGCGGCCGGAGAGGTGCGCATGGCCACCCGCCCGGTCGCGCTGGCCGAGGTGGTGCAGAACAGCTGCGGCTCGGCACGGACGCTGGCCGATGCACGCCGGGTGGAGGTGCGGGAACGGCTGACGCCCGCGCAGGGCCCCGTGCTCGGGGATCCGGACCGGCTGCGCCAGGCCGTGCTGATCCTGCTGGACAACGCCGTCCGCTACTCCGAGCCCGGCGGCGAAGTCTCGGTGACGCTGGAGGAACAGGACAGCAGCGTACGGCTGACCGTGGCCGACCATGGCGCCGGCATCCCGCCGGACGAGATCGACCGGGTGTTCGACCGCTTCTACCGGGGCGACGGCGCCGCCGACCGGCACGCGGGCGGCAGCGGCCTCGGCCTGCCGCTCGCCCGCGCGATCGCCCGCGCGCATGGCGGCGACGTCATGCTGGAAAGCCGGCCGGGCGAAGGGACGATCGCCCGCCTGCTGCTGCCCCTGGCCAGGCGCCTGCCTGCCGCGGCATGACCGCGTCCCGCGTCCTGGTGGTGGAGGACGAGCCGCGCGTGGCGGATTTCCTCGCGCGCGGGCTGCGGGCCGAGGGCTACGTGGTGGACGTCGCCCGCGACGGGCGGGATGCGCTCTCGAAGGCCCGCGGCGGCGGCTATGCGGCCATGCTGCTCGACCTCCGGCTGCCCCGCCTCAGCGGGCGCGAGGTATGCATCGCGATGCGCCAGGCCGGCGACACCACGCCGATCATGATGGTGACGGCGCTGGACGCGCTGGAGGACCGGGTGGACGGCCTGACCATCGGCGCCGACGACTACCTGGCCAAGCCCTTCGCCTTCGACGAGTTGCTGGCGCGGCTCGGCGCGCTGATCCGGCGCAGCCGCGTGATGGCGCCCGCCGAGCCCTCCACGCAGCGCGGTCGCCTGCTGCGGGTGGCGGACATCGTCTTCGACCGGGACGCCATGGCGGTCTCCCGCGGCGGGCGCGGCATCGAGCTGACGGCGAAGGAGATGGCGCTGCTGGAATTGCTGATGGCCGCTCCCGGCCGGGTGTTCAGCCGGGAGCGCATCCTCAGCCATGTCTGGGGCGTGTCGGAGGACCCGCTGACCAACGTGGTGGACGTCTATATCCGCCGGCTGCGGCGCAAGCTGGAGGAGGAGGCGGGCGGGACGCCGGTGATCGTGACGGTGCGCGGCCACGGCTACCGGATCGACGGGGACGACCCGGCGGCGTGAGCGGGAACGCGCTGGACTGCCGGCGCTCCACGCCTTAGATTAGGAAAATCGCCCTAGGGTGGCGCGGCTCTTTCACATGGGAATCCGTCGGCATCCCGACCTGCCCGGCCGAAAGGGGGAATTTGTCCGAACCACGCGCGGCGCACGATGCCATCACCGGCACGCGCGGCGGCAATGCTGCAAGTTGAGATGCTTGTGGCTCGCAGCTCACGTCCCGGGCAAAGCTCACCTGCAGAAGGGCCGGTCGGACCGGTAGCTCCTCCGCCCGTATTTCGCCGCCAGGTTCGCCGGCCGCAGCGGACGCCGCAGCAGCACCTCGGCCAGGCGCCGGGCCAGGCCGGGCCGTTCGAGCGGATGATCGGGGGCGCCGGCATTGCGCAGCACGAAGACCTCCACCCGTCTCGTGGCCGGGTCGCCGGTCACCCGCAGCCCCGCCGGCGCGATCGCCACGTCGTAGGCGCCGCGCTCCACCGGCAGCGGTTCCGGCGCCGCAGCCCAGATCCCGGTGCCGGGCGGCTGGCGGTACGCCGCGGTGAGCGACCGCAGCCCCCAATGGCAGCTGCCGCGGCCAGAGTAGTTCTCGAGCAGCGCCGGATCGGCGCCCTCGTAGCCCTGGCTCAGCCCGCCGGCGGCCACCGCGCCGCGCGCGACGAAATGCGACCACGCCGCATCCAGCGCCCGCCGTGCCAGCCCAGCCGGGAAGGCGTCGCCGGGCAGCCCGGCCGACAGCACCAGCGGCGCAGGCAGCGCGGTGCGGTAGCAGGCGCTGCGCCCGAAGATCGGGAAGCCCGCCGGGGCGAAGAGATGGACGTAGCTGCGGGCGAAATCGGCCAGAGCCGCCTCGGGGAAGCCGGGATCGAGGGTCGGGTCCATCTCCGCCGCCAGCTGCAGGAAGTGGTGCATCTGCCAGGCATTGTAGAAATCCACCCGACCGCCGGGCCCGTCGGAGAACCAGCCCCCGCCCAGGTGGCAGGCCCTGAAGGCGGCGTAGTGCGCCCGCGTCGCCGGGTCGGGCGGCATCCCCCAGGCTTCGCGCGCCAGGCCGGCGACCAGCGGGAACAGGTGCCAGTTGCCGCCATAGATGCGCCGCGCCGCCGCCTGGGCCAGCCAGTCCAGCAGCGCCGCCTGAGCGACGGCGGGCATCGCCGCGCGCAGCCGGTCGCGCAGGATCCAGGCGACATGCGCGATGTCCCCGGCCTCCACGATGCGCTGGTCGAGGTCCACCGGCGCGCCCCAGTACTCCGGTGAGGCCGGGTCGCTGCCGGCGGTCAGCCCGGCAACGAGATGGCCGAAGGCATCGAAGCGGGTGCCGTCGGGCAGCGGGACGGCATCGCCCCGCGTCTCAACCCAGGCCGCGAGCAACGGCGCGACGCGGGCGAAGCCCTCCACCCCCTCGGACCGCCAGCCTCGAGTCCCCGGCACGCCGGGGTAATGGACCAGCGCGCAGCCCGGGCTGCGATAGGCCAGCACCCCCGCAGCGAAGTAGCCGACGAGGCGATCGTAGTCCTCATTCGCCAGCGCGGCTCGACCGCCGAACTCGGCTGCCAGCCTGGCATCCAGCGCCAGCAGCGCCGGTGCCGGCTTCACGCGGCGGAACCAGCCATCCACCGCCCCTGCCGCCGTGCCGGCCACGTGCAGCGCGGCGAGGCCGGCCAGGGCCAGCGCCCCGCCCCAGGCCCACACGCCGGGGCCAGCCGCCAGCAGCACGGC
>NZ_JAPSMD010000351.1 GCF_027856955.1 Falsiroseomonas oryzae
CGCCGGCGGCAGCGCCTGCCGTGGCGCAGCCGACCAGCTGGCGGGAGGTGGTGGCGCTCGCTTCCGGCCGGCAGCCACTGCTGCACGCGCATCTCGTGCACAGCGTGCATCCGGTGCGCGTCGTGCCCGGCCGGATCGAGCTGCGCCCGCGCCCCGACGCGCCGCGCGATCTCGCCCAGCAACTCGTGGCCCTCCTGCAGCAGGTGACCGGCACGCGCTGGACGGTCAGCCTGGTGAATGCCGGCGGCGAGCCGACGCTCGCCGAGCAGGGCCGCGCGGCGGAGCATGACCGGCTCGCCCTGGCGCGGAGCCATCCGCTGGTGCAGGCGGTGCTGCAGGCCTTCCCCGGCGCCACCATCGAAGCGGTGCGCGACGGCGCGCTCGACGCCTATGGGCTGCCGCCGCCGGTCGCGGCGGGCGACGACGGCCGCGATTTCGCACCGCCCGACGCCGAACCGGCGGGGCCGGACGACGATCTCACCGAGGAGGACTGAGCCGCGATGAAGAACCTGGGCAACATGCTGAAGCAGGCGCAGCAGATGCAGGCGCGCATGCAGGAGATGCAGGCGAAGCTGGAGGCGATGGAGGTGGAGGGCGCCGCGGGCGCCGGCATGGTGAAGGTTCTGCTCTCCGGCAAGGGCGACCTGCGCCGGGTGACGATCGATCCCTCGTTGGTCGTGGCGGAGGAGAAGGAGGTGCTGGAGGACCTGCTGGTCGCCGCCCATGCCGATGCCAAGCAGAAGGTCGAGGCGACCATGGCCGAAGAGATGCAGAAGGCCACCGCCGGGCTGAACATCCCGGGCGGGCTCGGCGGCCTGAAGCTGCCCTTCTGATATTCCCCGCGAAGCCGCTTCGCGTCTTCGCGGGGGCCCCGCATGGCGCCCTGCCCTGAGCGTTCGGTTCAGCCTGCCGTGGCAAAGCCACGGCAGGATACCGGGGGCAGCCAGCGGGGATGGACCGACCGGGCTGGCAGGGCCACATCCAGCTGCAGCGATGCGTGACCTTCCCGACGACCCGATCGAACGCCTGATCGCGCTGCTGGCGCGGACGCCCGGCATGGGTCGGCGCAGCGCGCGCCGCGCCGTGCTCAAGATGCTGATGCGCCCGCAGGAGACGATGCTGCCGCTGGCCGACGCGCTGACCGAGGCCGCGCGCGCCGTGCGCCCCTGCGAAACCTGCGGGAACCTGGATGCGCAGAGCCCCTGCGGCATCTGCCGCGACCCGCAGCGCGACCGGCATCTGGTCTGCGTGGTGGAGGGCGTCGCCGACCTCTGGGCGCTGGAGCGCGCGCATGCCCATCGCGGCCTGTACCACGTGCTGGGCGGGGTGCTGTCGCCGCTCGGCGGCGTCGGGCCGGAGGACCTGTCCATCCAGCCGTTGCTCGCCCGCATCGCCGATGGCGGCGTGGAGGAGGTGATCATCGCCCTGCCCGCGACGGTCGATGGCAGCGCTACCGCGCACTACCTGACCGACCGGCTGAAGCCGAGCGGCGTGGCCGTCACGCGCCTGGCGCAGGGCGTCCCGATGGGCGGTGCGCTCGACGTGCTGGACGAAGGCACGCTGGCCGCCGCGCTGCGCGCGCGGCGGCCGGTGTAGGTCCGGATCAGACGCCGGAGGTCTGGCCCGCCGCCTCCAGTTGCGTGTAGCGGCGGATGGTCGGGCTCAGGTTCTGCTCGATCCACTGCGCCATGCGGACTTCCTCGTTCAGGCTCTGCTCGAGCAGGCGCGGTGCCGAGCTGTCACCGGCGGCCTGGGCCATCTCCATCAGCGCCTTGTAGCTGGCGATCTCGAAATGCTCGAAGGCGTAGTTGGCGAAGGTGTTCTTCAGCACCTCGTCCTGCATCACCGCATGCCCGATCGCGGCCATGTTGCCCATGATCGAGGTGCCGATGTCCTTCAGCGTGGAGGGCGAGGAGCCGAGGGTGTTGAGGATCTGGTCGATGCGCTCCTGCTGGCGCCGGCTCTCCTCGGCGTGCTCGCGCAGGCGCTCCCGCATCTCCGGGTAGTTCTCCAGGCGCTCGACCTGGCGGTTGCAGAGCTGGATGGCCTGGGCCTCCAGGGCGTGGGCGTTCTGCAGGCCGGTGATGTAGATGTCGCGGATGCTGCTGGCCATGGGGGCTCCTTGGTCGAGAGGGTCCCGCCGGAACGGCGCAGCCCCGACCGCGGTTTCGCCCTGACCCTCGCGTGCGGCGCGAGGGCTGTGCTATTCCTGCGGCGAGTTCCCGTAGCTCAGCTGGATAGAGCACCAGATTCCTAATCTGGGGGCCGTGGGTTCGAATCCCGCCGGGAACATTTCCGACGCACTTGCCTGCATCCCGCTGGCCGCCGGCACCATGGCCGGCCGATGATTGACGTTCCAGCTCTGTTCCCCCACCTTGCCGCCATGATCCCGCACGCGGCCCTCGCACCCTCCGCGTGACCCAGCCACCGCTCCCGCCGCTGCGCCTGGCGCGCCTGCGGCTGACCGACTTCCGGTCCTACGCCGCCTTCGATGGCCGCTTCGCCGCGCGCATCGTCGCCATCGCCGGCGAGAACGGGGTGGGCAAGACCAACCTGCTCGAAGCCATCAGCCTGCTCGGTCCCGGGCGCGGGCTGCGCGGTGCGCGCGCCGCCGAGATCGGCCGGCGCAGCGGGGGGGAAGCGCGTCCCTGGGCCGCCTGGGGCAGGTTCGAAGGCCCGCATGGCGCCTGCGACATCGCCACCGGCACGGTGGGCGAGGATGGGCCGGACGCGCGCCGCAAGTGGCGGCTGGACGGCGAACCCCTGAAATCCGGCGCAGAGCTGGCCGACCGCGCCGCGGCCGTCTGGCTGACCCCGCAGATGGACCGGCTGTTCCAAGAGGGTGCGAGCGGACGGCGCCGCTTCCTGGACCGCCTGGTCTGGGCGCTGGAGCCCGGCCACGCACGGGAAGTCGCCGCCCATGAGACCGCCATGTCGGGCCGCAACCGCCTGCTGGGCGAAGGCCGGCGGGACGCCCGGTGGCTCGCCGCGCTGGAGGATGCCATGGCGCGGCACGCCGTCGCCGCCGCCGCGGCCCGGCGGGCGCTGGTGATCCGGCTGAACGCGCTGCTGGAGGCCGGGACGGCCACCGGGGCCTTCCCGGCAGCCCGGCTTGCCCTGCTGGACCCCATCGCCGCCGCGCTGGACGCCACGCCGGCCGTCGCTGTCGAGGACCGGGTTCGGGAAGACCTGGCGGCCAACCGTGCCCGCGACGCGGCGGCAGGCGGCGCCGCGGTGGGGGCGCATCGCGCGGACCTCGCGCTGATCCACCTGCCGAAGGACCTGCCGGCCGAGCTCTGCTCCACCGGAGAGCAGAAGGCGCTGCTGGTATCCGTCGTCCTGGCCCATGCCACGCTGATCGGGGCGGCGCGTGGCTTCGCGCCGCTGCTGCTGCTGGACGAGGTGGCGGCGCATCTCGACCAGGCGCGGCGAGAGGCGCTGTACACCGCGCTGGCGGGCCTGCCGGCGCAGGTCTTCCTGACCGGCACCGAAGCCGATATCTTCGCGCCCCTGCAAGGGCTGGCGGAAGGCTTCGGCGTGACGCCCTCCGGCCTCGTTCCGCTGCCGGAATTCCCCGTGCCGAATCCCGTCTGAATCCCTATATTCGACGGGTCCAGCCGCATCACCCAAGGAGCCTACGCCGGCATGTCCGACGCCGCCGCGCGCGCCACCCCGCCGAACCCGCCGACCGGCCAGAACGGCGAGGTGCCAGAGGCCTATGACAGCGCGTCCATCACCGTGCTGCGCGGGCTGGAGGCCGTGCGCAAGCGGCCGGGCATGTACATCGGCGACACCGATGACGGCTCCGGCCTGCACCACATGGCCTTCGAGATCATCGACAACGCCGTGGACGAGGCGCAGGCCGGCTATGCCACGCGCGTCTCCGTCACCCTGAACGGCGACGGCAGCGTCACCGTGGTGGATGACGGCCGCGGCATCCCGGTGGACATCCATACCGAGGAAGGCGTGAGCGCGGCCGAGGTGGTGCTGACCCGCCTGCACGCCGGCGGCAAGTTCAACCAGAACTCCTACAAGGTCTCGGGCGGCCTGCACGGCGTGGGCGCAGCGGTGGTGAATGCGCTGTCGGAGTGGATGGAGGTCCGCATCTGGCGCGACGGGCGTGAGCACTTCATCCGCTTCGAGCACGGCGAGACGGTGCAGCCGCTGAAGATCGTCGGCCCCTCGGACCATGCGAACGGCACCGAGGTGACGTTCAAGCCGTCCGACAGGACCTTCACCAAGACCGAATACGACTTCGCCGTGCTGGAGCGCCGCCTGCGCGAGCTGGCCTTCCTGAACAGCGGCCTGGCGATCGACCTGAAGGACGACCGCCACGTGCCGGCGGTGGAGACGCATTTCCAGTTCAAGGGCGGCCTGGTCGCCTTCGTGGAGTGGCTGGACCGCAGCAAGCAGCCGATCTTCAAGCCGCCGATCTCCGTCGTCAGCAAGGAGACGGACGGCATCCGCGTCGAGCTGGCGATGTGGTGGAACGACAGCCCGCACGAGGTGGCGCTGTGCTTCACCAACAACATCCCGCAGCGCGACGGCGGCACGCACCAGGCCGGCTTCCGCCAGGCGCTGACCCGCGTGGTCGCGAAATACGCCGAGGACCTGGCGAAGAAGGAGAAGGTCGAGCTCGTCGGCGACGACATGCGCGAAGGGCTGACCGCCGTGCTGTCCGTCAAGGTGCCGGACCCCAAGTTCAGCTCCCAGACCAAGGACAAGCTCGTCAGTTCCGAGGTGCAGCCGGTGGTGCAGATGGCCGTCGCGGACGCGCTGTCCCACTGGTTCGAGACGCATCCGAAGGAAGCCAAGCAGGTCCTGGAGCAGGTGGTGCTGGCCGCCGCCGCGCGGAAGGCGGCGCAGCTGGCGCGCGAGAAGGTGGGCCGCAAGAACGCGCTCGACATCTCGACCCTGCCCGGCAAGCTCGCCGACTGCCAGGAGAAGGACCCGGCGAAGTCCGAGCTCTTCATCGTCGAGGGCGACAGCGCCGGCGGCTCCGCCAAGCAGGGCCGCGACCGGCGCTTCCAGGCGATCCTGCCGCTGAAGGGCAAGATCCTCAACGTCGAACGCGCGCGCATGGACAAGATGCTGTCCAGCGCCGAGGTCGGCACGCTGATCACCGCGCTGGGCACGGGCATCGGGCCCGGCCCCGCGGAGAAGGGCGGCTTCGACGCGGACAAGCTGCGCTACCACCGCATCGTCATCATGACGGACGCCGACGTGGACGGCAGCCATATCCGCACGCTGCTGCTCACCTTCTTCTTCCGCCAGATGCACCAGCTGATCGAGCGCGGCCACCTCTTCATCGCGCAGCCGCCGCTGTACCGCGCCAAGCGCGGCAACGAGGAACGCTACCTGAAGGACGACCGCGCGCTGGAGGACTTCCTGCTGGAGAAGGCGCTCGCCGGCGGCTCGCTGCGCTTCGCCGACGGGCGGGAGCTGCGCGGCGACGAGCTGCGTACGCAGGTTGAGGCGCTGCGCCAGGTGCAGGCCCGCATCCGCCGCCTGGCGACGCAGGTGCCGGCCGCCATCGTCGAGCAGGCCGCGGTGGCCGGCGCGCTGACGCTCGACCCCGAGCGCGCGCTGGCCGGC
>NZ_JAPSMD010000352.1 GCF_027856955.1 Falsiroseomonas oryzae
TGCGAATGGCGCTTCAACTACGCCCCACCCCGCCGTCTGCTCTCCACCCTCGCCAACTGGACTGGCCTAGGACAAGCTTCAGAACCCCAGTCCTAGCCTTAGCTAGGTCAGCCCCTTGTCCGAAACCGCCGCCCACACCCCGCGCCATTACCCGCCCGGTCGGTCAGCCTTTCCCGTACCACACCCGGGGGATCGGGGAATTTGTCCGAAGCCGCCGACGCGCAGCCGGCCAGAGCGCCAAAGTCCCACAGCGCCAAAGTGGCGGCGCTACCCCACCGGCACCTTCCCTCCGCCGCCCGGCGTCTCCCGCACATAGGTCGGCTGCCCCAGCCCGCTCAGCCGCCCGCGCAGGCCCCGCACCAGCGCCAGCCCCTCCGCCTCCGGCACATGGAAGCGCGCCGTCCCCGGCGCCGGGTCCAGCTGGTGCAGGTAATAGGGCTTCACCCGGTGCCGCAGCATCGCCCGGAACAGATCCTCAATGGCTTCGGCGCTGTCGTTCACGCCCCGCAGCAGCACGCTCTGGCCCAGCAGCGGCACCCCCGCCCGGTTCAGCCGCCGCAGCGCCTCCGCCGCCGGATCAGAGAATTCGCGGGCGTGGTTGGCATGGACGCACAGGAAGAACGCCTTCTCGGTCTCCAGCGCCGCCACCAGCGCCGGCGTCACCCGCGCCGGGTCGGCCACCGGCACGCGGCTGTGCACCCGCAGGATCTCCACATGCGGGATGGCGGAGAGCCGCGCCATCAGCCAGCCCAGCCGCCGCGGCGAGAGCATCAGCGGATCGCCGCCGGTCAGGATCACCTCGCGGATCGCCGGCGTCGCCGCCAGCCAGGCGATCGCGGCTTCCAGCTCTGCCTCGGTCAGCAGCCCGCCATCCGGTCCCACCACCTCGCGCCGGAAGCAGAAGCGGCAATAGACCGGGCAGGCCAGCAGCGGCTTCAGCAGGGCGCGGTCGGGATAGCGCCGCACCACGCCCTTCACCGGGGTGAAGGGGGCGTCGGCCGTCGGGTCGTCGATCTCGTGCGGCGCCGTCACCGCCTCCGCCGCGTCGGGGATGTATTGCCGCCCGATCGGGTCGCGCGGGTCCTCGATCAGCGCCGCGACGGCGGGCGTCACGGCGATGGCGTAGCGCTCGGACAGGCGCGCGATGGCGGCTTCCGCCGCCGGGTCCAGCAGGCCGGCCGCCACCAGGTCGCGCGCGCTGCGCAGGGTGCGGGGGAGCGCGTCATCGGGCATGGTCGGGCGCGTAACCCCTCCCGGCCCGTGTCGTCCATGCCCCAACCCTCCTGGCACCCCGATTCCCTCGCCGCCCGGCTGCCCTTCCTCCGCCGCCGCGCCCGCCTCGCCGCGGAGACCCGCGCCTTCTTCGCCGCCCGCGGCTATGCCGAGGTCGAGACGCCCGCCCTCGTCCCCGTCCCGGGGATGGAGGTGCATCTGCGCGCCTTCCGCACGGAATACCGCCCGCACCTCGGCGCCGGCCGCGCCGCCACGCTCTGGCTGCGCACCTCGCCGGAGCTGGCGCTGAAGCGCCTGCTGGTCGCCGGCGCCGGCCCGGTCTTCGAGCTCGCCCGCGTCTGGCGCAACGGCGAGCTCAGCCCCCGCCACGCCCCCGAATTCACCATGCTGGAGTGGTACGCGCCCGGCCTGTCCCTGGACGGCCTGATGGAGGAGACGGAGGCCTTTCTCCGCAGCGTCCTGCCCGCCCGCGTCGCCCACCACGGCGTCTCAACAGACATCGGCAAGCCATTCGAAAGATTGACGATGGCCGAGGCCTTCCGCCGCCACTGCCGCGGCCTGGACATCCTCGCCACCGTCGATCCCGCGACCGCCGAGGGCGACGCCGCAGCCCTCCACGCCGCCGCAAGTTCGGCCGGCCTGGACCTGCCCGAGGGCCTGGGGTGGGAGGACGCCTTCTTCCACTTGGTGCTCACCCACATCGAGCCGCAGATCGGGCGGGAGACCGCGACCTTCCTGACCCATTGGCCCGCCCCCCAGGCCGCGCTCGCCCGCCGCGACCCCGCCGACCCCCGGGCCGCGCTGCGCTTCGAGCTGTTTGTCGCCGGGCTGGAACTCGCCAACGCCTTCGACGAACTGACCGACCCCGCCGAGCAGCGCCTGCGCTTCACACGCGACGTGAACGCCCGCAAGCAAGTGTCTGGAGAGGAAGGGTGGGAGGTGGACGAGGACTTCCTCGCCGCCCTCGACCACGGCATGCCCGCCGGCTCCGGCATCGCCCTCGGCTTCGATCGCCTGGCGATGCTGGCCGCCGGCGCGCAGGACATCGCGCAGGTGCAGTGGCTGCCCGCCGCGGTGTGAGGGCCCGCAACCCGCAGGCCGCGCCCGCGTTGGCGGCGGCTTTGCGGGAGGGGTGGCATGGCCCTGAGGCTCGCCGCGCTGCTGCTGCTGGTCCTCGCCCTGGTCGGCCCGGCCGGCCATGTGCTGGAGATCCCGGGCAAGTGGCGCCTGGCGCCGGAGGACTGGCTGGTGGTGCAGCAGACCCTCTATCCAGGCTTCGCCGTGGCCGGCGCCATTGGCTACCTCGGCGCGCCGCTGGCCTGCACCGCCTTGGCCTGGCGGTCCTGGGCGCCGCGGGAAGCGCGCGCCGCCTGGATCGCGGCCGGGCTGGTGCTGGCGGCGCTGGTCGTCTGGGCGGCCGTGGTCGCGCCCGTGAACACGCGGATCGCCGCCGCCACCCCGGCCACCCTGCCGCCGGACTGGACCGCCTGGCGCCTGCGATGGGAGGCCGGGCACGCGGCGGGCTTCGCGCTCTCGGCGCTGGCCCTGGTGGTGCTGCTGCGCGCCGAGCTCAGCCGGCCAGGCCGTCCCACAGCAGCTTGAGCCCCGTCGCCACCAGCAGCAGGTGGCACCACCAGTACAGCCGCGCCTGGTCGAGCCGCTGGTGCAGCCGCCAGCCGCCCCAGACGCCGAGCCAGCAGAAGGGCAGGCAGCAGGCCATCATCCACCAAGTCTCCGTGGTGGGCGGCGCGGCCATCAGCCAGGGCCCGACCTTCAGCAGGTTGGCGGCGGTGAAGTAGATGCTGGTGGTGCCGGCATAGAGCGCCTTGGGCAGCCCCAGCGGCAGCAGGTACATCGCCAGCGGCGGCCCGCCGCTATGCGCCAGCATGGTGGTGATGCCGGAGGCCGTGCCCGCCAGCACCCCCCGCACCGGCTGCCGCGGCCGCGGCCGCACCTCGCCGCCGCCGATGAAATACTTGGCCGCGAAGGCCAGCGTCACCAGCGCCATGGCGAGTGCGACATGCTGCCGCGCCAGCAGCGCCACGATCGCCGTGCCGATCGCGACCCCCAGCGCCAGGCCGGGGATCAGCACCGCCAGGTCGGGCTTCGACCAGGTGCCCGGCCGCCAGTAGCGGAAGGCCGCGACATCCATCGCCAGGAACAACGGTGCCAGCATCGCCCCGGCCTCCAGCGGGTCCATGGCGAGCGCCAGCAGGGGGATGCCGAGCAGCGCGAAGCCGCCGCCGAAGGCGCCCTTGAGGCCCGCGATCAGCGTCGTCGCGACCGGCGCCAGCACCCAGGCGAGGGGGGAATGTTCCACGCCTCCAGCCTGCCCGCGGCGCCCCTATCCGTGAAGGGCGGCCAGCACCTCGGCGCCGCGCTCGGCGGGCCAGGCGTAGAAGGTGAAGACATAGGGGTCGGAGGCCGCGAAGACCGCCGGGTCGGGCGAGGCCACCTGCATCCGCGCCGCGTCGAAGGCCGCGAGCGGCTGCATGGCGCCCTCTAGCCAGAACCGCGTCTCGTAGCCCAGCGCGGCCAGCAGCGCCGGCACGTCGCGCGTCGCGCCGGCGCGGTGCCGCTCCTCGAGTTCCAGGCTCAGCACGGGGCGGCAGCGCAGCAGCGTCTCGCGCGCGCCCTCCAGCACTTCCTGCTCGTAGCCCTCGGCATCGACCTTCACGTGCTGCAGGTCGTGCAGGCCGAGCGAATCGACGGTGACGACAGGTACCGCGTGCGTCTCGGCACCGACCGAGTCGAAGGCCGCGTAGTCCTTGGCCAGGCTCGCCCACTGCTCCTGCGCGACGCCGTCCAGCACCGGGACGGACAGCGTCAGCACCCCCGGCGTGGCGCCGAGTGCCTCCGGCCGAAGCTCCAGATGCGGCGGCAGCGCGCCGTACTCCGCGAGCGCCGCCATGCGCAGCCGGGCGAAGGCGGCGGGCAGCGGCTCGAAGGCCAGCACGCGGGCGCCGGGCAGGCGGGAGAGGGGCAGCGCCAGCAGCCCGTCATGCGCGCCCACGTCGAGGATCGTGCCCGCGCGGTGCAGCCGGGTGTGGAAGGTCAGCTCGTCCACGCCCCGTCAGCCCTGCGGATAGGGCGCGCCGGTCACCGGGTCGCAGGGCGGGTCGGGCGTGGCGGGAATCGCGCGATCGGCGCGGGCGCGCTCCCCGGGGCGGCCGGTGTGCTGCTCGGGCGGCGCGCCGGGCGGATAGGCGCCGACCACCAGCAGGTCGGCCGACTGGCCGAGGTTGCGGTGCCCCGTCCCGGCTGGCAGCACCACCACGTCGCCGGCCGCGAGGTCGAGCGTCACCCCGGACTCGCCGCCCAACCGCACCCGCACCTGGCCGGACGCGATGGCCAGCGCCTCATGCGCATTGGGGTGGTAGTGGTGGAAGTCGTAGATGCCGTTGCGCCAGGCCGGCGGCCAGCCGTGGCGGGCGAACAGCGCCTCCGCCACCGCAGGGTCGCCGGGCGGCAGGGCGGCGCGATGCAGCAGCACGGGGAGGCGGGGATTGTTGGGCACATCGTCGCCCGGTGCGAGCATCAGCCGCTCGGCCCCGTCGGGTCGCTTGTCGTGCATGCTGGCCCTCCGCCGCGCCGGCGTCAGGCCGACGGCTGGAAGGATAGCACGAGCGCGGCGCCGGTTGCGCCGCCGCCGGACGGGTCAGCGCGTCCAGGCCTCGCTGGCCAGCTGCATGTGCAGCGCGACATGCGGGGACGGCGCCTCCGCCACCTCCATCATGCCGCCGGCCGAGGCGGTCAGGATGCGGCCACCGGGTGCGGCGCGGTTGTAGATGAAGCCGTGCGTCGCATAGGTGCGGCCGAAGGTGTCGTTGTCGTGCCCGACCTGGACGCGCACTGCCGTCCAGTCGTTGCGGTCGGAGACATCCACCACGGTCACGCCGCGCATCACCGTGCCGCGGCGGATGCCCGGGCCGGCCCAGTTGGCGTGGTCGATATGGATGGTGCGGGCATTCACCACGCGGCTGACCACCGCGACATGGCCGCGGCTCATCCCGCCGGAGGGCATGAAGGCCAGGACCGCGCCGCGCTCGGGCTGCTGGCCGCGGGCATAGGTCCCCGCGGCGTTGTACCACCACATGCGCGCATCGCCGCTGATGTTCATCCCGGTCGCCATGCGGGCAAAGGGCACGCAGGACAGGCCGGAGGACAGGGACACCGGGAGGATCGGCGTGCCGTAACCGGCGGAGAGACCGCGCGCGACCGCCGGCGTCAGCAGCGCCGCCTGCGCCTGCTCCTGCGGCGGGATCACCCGGCGGGCCTGGGCCTGGCGCTGCTGCGGCGCCGCACGGCGCGCCGGGGCGGCGGATGCCTGGCGCGGCTGG
>NZ_JAPSMD010000353.1 GCF_027856955.1 Falsiroseomonas oryzae
CGCCTGGCGCAGCTCCGCGCGCAGGCGATCGAGCGTCGCCGCGGCATCGGGCGGCAGCGGCGGCACCGCGCCGAGCTCGGCAAGGTCCTGCCGCTGCGTGTCGAGTCGGGCGAGGATCGGCCGCACCAGCCGTGCCCGGCGGAGGCGCGATTCCTCCTGCCGCAGCGCGGCCGCTTCGGCGTGCGCCGCGTCAAGCGCCTTGCGCACGGCCTCCAGCTCCGCCCGCGCCTCGGCCCAGTCGCGCGGACGTATCGCCGCGTCCTCCGCCGCGTCGCGGGCGCGCTTCCAGCCTTCCAGCGCGACGGACAGCGCCTGGTTGTGCTTGCGGCTGCCGGCGAGCGCCTTGGCCTGCTCGTCCAGCCGTTCCAGCGCGCCGCGCAGGTTCTGCAGCCCGGTGCCGGCCAGCAGCGCCTCGCCGGCCTCCCCGCCGCTGGCCAGCAGCGAAAGCGCGCCCTGGCGCAGCGTCTCGCCGTTCAGGCCGTAGGTGGTCTGGAACAGCTCGCGCTTTGCGCCGCCCAGCAGGCGGGCGAGCGCGGCCTCGGCCACCGGCCGCTCCGCCGCGTCGAGCAGCGCATCCTTCCGGCGCTTTACGCGGAAGAACGTCTCCTTCGTGCCGTCCGCGCCCTCCACCTCGAAGCCCAGGCGCAGCTGCGACGTCTCGTAGAGGAAGGCGAAGTCGGTCTTGTGGCCGAAGCCGAACAGCGCGTCGCCGATCGCCGCGAGGGCGGTGGACTTCCCCGCCTCGTTCGGCCCCAGCACGACATGCAGCCGCGCCGCGCGCGGGAAGGCCAGGCTGACATCGGCCAGGTGGCCGTAGCGCAGCAGGTCGAGCCGCAGCAGCCTCACAGCCGGTCCTCGGCCAGGATGGCAGCGGCGGCAAGCTGCCAGGCCTCGTCCGCCAGGCTCGCCATCGCCGCCGCATCCGCCGGCAGGTCCAGCCCGTCCTGCGCCGCGCCCGGCAGGCGGCCGCGCAGCTGGCGCATCTCCGCCAGCAGCGCCTCGACGCGCAGCGGGTCGTCGAGCCCCGCCAGGAACGCCTGATGCAGCGGCCCGAGCAGGTCGGAGGCTTCGGCGCGCGGCGGGCGCGTGCGCAGCTGCACCTTCTCGATCCAGAGCTCGCCGCCCGCCTCGCCGGCGACGGAGCGGCACTCCGCGGCCAGGCGGTCGGCATCGGCCATCAGCGCGGCGTGCAGCGGCGTCTCGCCGCGCAGGACCAGGCGTGCGAGCAGCGGGCGACCCTCGGCGTCGGCCACGGCACGCTGCACCGCCTCGTCCACCCGCCCGGTCAGCGTCGCGATGTCGAGGCCCGTCGCGTCCACCTCCAGCGCCGCCCAGCGCAGCGTGTCCACCGCGCGGTGCTCCACCGCGACGATATCGCGGTCCTGCACGGTGACCAGCGTGCAGCCCTTCGGGCCGGTCTCCCTGGCGTGGCGCCCCTGCAGGTTGCCGGGGAAGACGATCCACGGCCGCTCGTGCAGCACGCGCCGCGCATGGATGTGGCCGAGCGCCCAGTACTCGTAGCCCTTCAGCGCCAGCCGGCCCGCGTGGCACGGCGCATAGGTCTCGTGCTCGCCGGGATCGTCGGCGGAGGTGTGCAGCACGCCGATGTTCAGGAAGCCCGGGACGGCGTCGCGATAGCCCTCCGAGAGGTCCTCCGGCACCGCCCGGTTCGGGAAGGAGTGGCCGTGCAGCGCCACGCCGAGCTCGTCGAGCCGGTGCGTCTGGCAGGCATGGACGGAGAATTCCCGCACATTCGGCGGCAGCCTCAGCTCCCTCGTGATGACGGAGCGCGCATCATGGTTCCCGCGCAGCACGAAGCAGGGCCGCGCGAGCCGGCGCATCTGCTCCGCGACGAAGAGCCCTGTGGAGAAATCCTTCCAGTCGCCATCGTAGAGGTCGCCGGCGATCACCACGAAGGCGACGTCCTCGGCGATGGCCAGGTCCACCATCGCGGCCAAGGCACGCCGCGTGCAGTGTCGCAGCAGGCCGGCCGGCAACCCCTGCTGCGCCTGCAGCCCGGCAAGTGGGCTGTCGAGATGGATGTCGGCGGCGTGCAGAAACTTCATTCGCGGCCCGGCGTGAACAGGGCCAGAACAGAGCCCCGGTTCACGCCGGAATGCAAGCCGTCACCTCTCCAGCACATAGGTCCCGGGCGCGTCGACCAGCGCCGGATGCTTCCGGTTGCCCAGCGGCGGCGGCTTGCCCTTCGGGCCGGACCGCGCGGCGAGCCAGCCGGTCCAATCGCCCCACCAGGAGCCCTCGTGCCGCTGCGCGCCCTGCTTCCACTCCTCGGGCGTCGTGGCCGCCGCGCCGTCAGGCGTGACGAAGTAGTACCCCTTGCCGCCGGGCGGATTGATGATGCCGGCGATGTGGCCGGAATTGGCCAGCACGTAGCGCACCTCGCCGCCGGCCAGCCGCGTGACCTGCCAGGCGGCGTCCCAGGGCACGATGTGGTCCTTCTCGGCGCCCACCGCATAGAGCGGGATGCGGATGTCCTTCAGGTCCAGCCGCTCGCCGGCCAGTTCGACGCCGCCAGGCTGCACCAGGCGGTTCTCGACATAGGTGTTCCGCAGGTACCAGGAATGCGCCGCGCGCGTCATGCGCGTGCCGTCGGCATTCCAGTAGAGCAGGTCGAAGGCCGCCGGCCGCTGGCCCAGCAGGTAGTTGTTCACCACGTTCGACCAGATCAGGTCGTTGGCGCGCAGCAGGTTGAACATGTTCGACATCTCGCGCGCATCCAGGTAGCCGCGCGCCATCATCTGCTGCTCGATCAGCTCCACCTCCGGCTCGCCCATGAACACCGCGCTGTCGCCCACGCGCGAGAAGTCCTGCAGCGAGACGATGAAGGTCGCGGCGTCGAAGCGCTTGTCCTGCCTCTTCGCCAGCCAGGCCAGCGTCATCGCCAGCAGCGTGCCGCCGATGCAGTAGCCCATCACGTTCAGCGTCCTGCTGCCGGCGATCTCGCGTGCAGCGTCGCTGGTCTCCAGCACGCCGAGCCGCATGTAGTCCTCGAAGCCCAGCCCCTCCATGGCCGCGTCGGGGTTCTTCCAGGACACCACGAACACCGTGAAGCCCTGCGCCACCAGGTGGCGGATCAGGCTGTTCTTCGGCTGCAGGTCCAGGATGTAGTACTTGTTGATCCAGGGCGGCAGGATCAGCAGCGGCTTCGCGTGCACCTGCGGCGTCGTCGGCGCGTACTGGATCAGCTCGCACAGCGCGTTGCGCAGCACGACCTTGCCGGGCGAGAGCGCCAGGTTGCGCCCGGGGGCGAAGGCCGTCTCGTCCACCATGGACAGCCGGCCGGCGGCCAGGTCCTCCATCAGGTTGCGCGTGCCGTCCACCAGGCTCGCCCCGCCCGTCTCCAGCGCGCGCTGGATCGCAGCGGGGTTGGAGGCGAAGAGCAGCGCGGGGCTGGTCGCGTCGGTGAACTGGCGAAGGTGGAAGATCAGGCGCTGGCGCTGGCGCGGCTCCATCTCCTCCTGCTCGGCGTGGCGCAGCAGCCAGTCCGAGGCCAGCAGGTAGGCGTCGCGCAGCATGCGGTAGGCCGGGTTGGCCTGCCAGGCCGCAGCGGCGAAGCGCTTGTCGGCCGGGGCGGGGTTCTGCTCCGCGGGGCCCAGGAAGACGCGCCGCGCCGTCTCGGTCCAGACGTCCGACGCGGCCCGCCACAGATCGGCCTGCAGCGCGGCGGCGGCGGCGAAGGCGCGGCCGGGATGCTGCAGGTGGCGCAGCCCGATGGTGCGCAGCGCCCAGGCCACCTCCGCCCAGTCCACCGGCACGATCTGGCGGAACGGGTTGGCGTTCCACATGCGGTCCAGCCCGCGCAGCATCGGGTTGGCGGCGATGCTGTCGGCCAGGCGGTTCGGATCCGCCAGGCAGTCGTTCCAGGTTGCGGCGTTCCAGTTGGCGGGCCAGCTCCCGCTCCAGCCCGCCGGCCAGTCGGCGGGCCAGTTCGCGGGCGAGGCGGTGCCCGCCGGTCCCATCGGCCAGGACGGCGGAATCGGCGCGCCACCGCGCCGGCCGGCGTCGTCGTCGGACATGGCGTTCCTCCCCTTGCATGTGCCGGGGGTGAACGCGCGCCACGCGCCGGGGCTGCCATCATGCAACGTCGCGGCGCGCGCGCGGGTTGGACCGGCCTGCAAGGCGAGAGCGTCGCATGGCGAGGAAGCAGGAGGAAGGCGGACGTTCGCGCGGGACCAAGCCGATCCCGGGCGATGTCGCGGCCCCGGGCACGCCCGGCACCGGGGAGGACATCTGCCCGGACTGCCAGGGCTGCGGCCGGCTGGGCGAGCGCGCCTGCCAGACCTGCGGCGGCACGGGCAAGGTGATCGCCGGCATCGCCGGCGGCTAGGCTTCCAAGCCGCATCGAACCGGCCTAGGTCCAGCCCCGATGAGCGGGGCGCGGATCAGCGAGGGCGCGGCGGCGCGGGCCTGGGTGCGGCTGCCTTCGGGCCGCCGGCTCGACCTGCTGGCGCCGACGCCCTTCGACTGGACCGACGAGGACCTGGCCATCGGCCTGTCCCGTACCTTTCGCTGGGGCGGCCATTCCATCTGGCCTGCACCGCTCTCCGTCGCGCAGCACTCGCTTGCGGTGCTGGCGCTGCGTCGGACGGCACGGCCCGGCGCAGCGCGCGATGCCCTGCGGCGCGAATTGCTGCACGACGCCGAGGAAGGGCTGACCAACTTCGACTGCATCTCGCCCCTCAAGCCCTTCCTGGGCGAGGGCTTCCTGCGGCTGCAGCAGCGCCTGGCCGCCGTGGTGGCCGCGCGCTACGCGCTGCCGCCCTGGGACGAGGCGGAGCGGAAGCTGCACAAGAAGCTCGACGTCGCCATGGCCGCGGCGGAGGCCGTGCATGTCGCCGGCTGGTCGCGCGCCGAGGTGAAGGCCACGCTCGGCATCCGTGCCGCCGTGATGGAGGCCGACCCCCTCCTTGCCGAGTTCGGCGGCACCCCCTGGGAGCCCTGGCCGCCAGAGACCGCGGCGGAACGCTTCCTGACGGCGCTCAGGGGGCTGGCTTAGGCAGGGCGTCGGCGCGGCGGCGCAGCAGCAGCGCCGTGCCCGCCACGCCGGCGACGGGCAGCATCCAGTCCTGCGGCACCTCGAGCAGCACGGCCGCGGAGCCGCCGACGAGCGACCACAGGACCGGCACGGCCAGCAGCGCCGGCGGCACCCGCCCGCGCGCCAGCAGCAGCAGGCCGAAGCTGACCATGGTCAGAGGGCAGGGCGTCACGCCGAAGCTCGGCGCGGCCGGCCAGACATGCCCGGCCCAGCGGCCGAGCAGCGGGTAGAGCAGGGCAGCATAGCCGATCAGCACGAGCCCGACGATCATGTCGGCGGCGCGTCGTGGCCGCCCGAAGCCGATCGCGCCGCGCCAGGTCCCGAGCCACAGCAGCAGCGCGGCCTGCACCACGAACAGCACGCCTGCGATGCGCGCCGCCGGGTTGATCGCGGCGAAGAAGACCCAGTGGTAGGCAACGCCCGTCCAGGCCCAGAGCGCCGCCAGCAGCGCCGGCACGCCGCGCCGCGCCGCTTCCCCGCCGCGCAGCGCCAGCACCAGCGCCGCGGCCG
>NZ_JAPSMD010000354.1 GCF_027856955.1 Falsiroseomonas oryzae
ACCTGCTGGTGGCGCGCCGCGACATCGCCCGCGACCGCGCGGCGGACCTCGTCACCCTCGTCGCGCTGCTGCAGCGCGCCGGCGCGGAGGCGCCCGGCCGCGCCGCCCTAGCCCCCGCCCTGTCGCTCGCCGCGCGCTTCTGCGCCGAGCAGGGGCTCGTCGCCCGAACCCTCGCCCTCGGGGAGATCTGGGAGGGAACACCACCGGCGCTCGGCTGAGCGCAGAACGCGTCCAAGACAACACCGGAGAGAACGAAGATGGTCACCCGCCGAACACTCGGCCAGGGCGCGCTGGCGCTCGCCCTGGCGACACCCGCCCTGCGCGCCCCGCGCGCGCAGGAGACGGAGCTGCCGAACCGCCCGATCAACGTCATCGTGCCCTGGCCGCCCGGCGGCCCGACGGACGCCTTCGCCCGCGTCCTCACGCAGCGCATGTCGACCGATACGGGGCGCAGCTTCGTGGTGGACAACCGCGGCGGGGCGGCGGGCACCATCGGCATGCAGGCCGCCGCCCGCGCCCGGCCGGACGGCACCACCCTCGTCATCACGCCGAACTCCACCTTCGCCATCGCGCACCACATCTACCCCGTGCAGTACAGCCAAGAGCGGGACTTCACGGGCATCGGGCTGCTGGCCTCCTCGCCGCTGTTCATCATGGTGCCGGGCCGGGCGCCCTATCGCACGCTGCAGGACTACATCGCCGCGGCCAGGCAGCCGGGCCATCGCATGACCTATGCGAATTCCGGCGTCGGCGCGACCTCGCACCTGGCCGTCGAGCTGTTCATGCAGACCGCCGGCATCGAGATCCAGGAAGTCGGCTATCGCGGCGGCGGGCCCGCGCTGCAGGCCGTGCTGGCCGGCGAGACGGGGATGCTCGTGCTGCCCACCGCTGCGGCCATGCCGCTGATCGCCTCAGGCGATCTCCGCGCGCTGGCCGTGACGACGCGGGAGCGCAGCCGCTACGCGCCGGACGTGCCCACCTTCCAGGAGCTCGGCTTCGCGGGCTTCGAGGTGGTGGAGCAGATCGCCATGTTCGCCCCCGCCGGCACGCCGGAGCCGCTGCTGCGCCGGTTCAACGCGGTCGCCGCCGCCGCGCTGCGCGCGCCGGACATGGCGCCGCGCTGGCAATCCATGGGCGTGACGGTCGAGGCGCAGGCGATCGAGGCCTGGCCTGCCTTCTTCGCCGCCGAGAACGGCAAGTGGCGCGACTTCATCCGCGCTCGCAACATTCGGGTGCAGTGACATGACGACCGCCCTCGCCGCGCTGCGCGCGCGCCTCGACGCCACCTTCGAGCCGCTGGCCTACACGCTGCTGCGCGTGATCGCCGGCACCTTCCTGATCGCGCATGGCTGGCCGAAATGGCAGGCCGGCGTCGCCACCTTCGCCGCCAACGGCCTGGCCCGGCGGGGCATCGAGCCGGCGCTGCCGCTGGCCTGGATGGTCGTCTCGCTCGAGACGATCGGCGGGCTGCTGATCGCGGTTGGCCTGCTGACGCGGCTGGCCGCCTTCCTCGCCGCCGGGCATCTTGCCTTCATCACCTTCGTGGTGCTTTGGCCCATGGGCTTCGCATGGAACCGCGGCGGCTGGGAATTCGCGGCCATGTGGGCCACGGTCATGCTGTTCATCGCGGTACGGGGAGGAGGACAATGGTCGCTCGACAGAGTGGTGTTCCGGCGATGATGCGCCGCCGCACCCTGCTGGCCGCCGCGCTGGCCGCGCCAGCGACGGCGCGCGCCCAGGGCGCCTGGCCGGACCGGCTGGTCCGCGTGGTCGTGCCCTTCACGCCCGGCGGCACCACCGACATCCTGGCCCGCGCCATGGCGTCCGAGCTGCAGGAGGCGCTTGGCCAGCCCTTCGTGGTGGAGAACCGCGGCGGCGCGGGCGGCACGTTGGGCTCGGAGGTCGTGGCCCGCGCCGCGCCCGACGGCCACACCATCATGATGGGGCATATCGGCACGCTGGCGGTGAACCCCTGGCTCTACCGCAACCTCTCCTTCGACACCGTCACCTCCTTCCAGCCCATCATCCAGGTGGCTGTGGTGCCGAACGTGCTGGTGGTGAACCCGCGCAAGGTGCCCGTGCAGAACGTGCAGGAGCTGGTGGCGCTGGCGCGGCGCCAGCCCGGCGCGCTCAGCTACGGCTCGGGCGGCAACGGATCGGCGGCGCATATCGCGATGGTCGCCTTCAACGTCGCGACCGGCACGCGGATGGAGCATGTGCCCTATCGCGGCACCGGGCCGATGGTGACCGACCTGCTCGCCGGCACCATCGACCTGACGCTCACCGGCGGCCCGGCGGCGCTGCCGCCGGTGCGCGCCGGCCAGTTGCGCGCGCTCGGCGTCTCCTCCTTGACGCGACTGTCCAGCGCGCCGGACATCCCGACCATCGCGGAGCAGGGCGTGCCGGGCTTCGACGCCACGCAGTGGTACGGCCTGGTTGCGCCGGCCGGCACGCCGCGCCCGATCATCGACCGGCTGAACGCCGAATGCACCCGCATCCTGCGCGGCGACCGGCTGCGCCCGCGTCTGGAGGCGGAAGGGGCCGACCCGACGCCCGGCACACCGGAACAGTTCCGCGAGCTGATCGTCGCGGAGCGCGCGCGTTGGGGCGAGCTGATCCGCACCGCCAATGTCCGCGCCGACTGAGAAAGGTCCCGCCATGCCACGCATCACCCGCCGCGCCGCGCTCGCCGCGGCGCTCGCGCTGCCGGCAGCCGGCGCGCGCGCGCAGGTCTTCTCCCGCCCGATCCGTATGGTCGTGCCCTTCGCCGCCGGCGGCGTCGCGGACCTGACGGCGCGTGCGGTCGGGCAGCGCATCTCCCCGCTGCTCGGCCAGCCCGTGGTGATCGACAACCGCCCGGGCGCCGGCGGCATCGTCGCCGGGCAGCAGCTGATGGCGGCACCGGCGGATGGCCACACCCTGCTGGTGGCCAGCAACGGCACGGCGATCAGCCGCAGCCTGTTCCGCAACCTGCCCTTCGACCCGCTGCGCGACTTCGCCCCCGTGGTGACGATGGGCGCCTTTCCCATCGCCGTGATCGTCGCGCCGAACTCGCCCATCCGCGACGTCGCGGACCTGATCGCGCGCGCGAAGGCGCAGCCGGGCCGCCTCAACATCGGCTCCATCAGCATCGGCAGCACGCAGAACCTCTCGGCGGAGCTGTTCAAGATCCGCGCGGAGATCCGGGCGGAGACGGTGGTCTTCCCCGCCACGCCGCAGCTCGTTACCGCGACGCTGCGCGGCGACGTGGATGCCGCCTTCGAGATCACCGGGCCGATCGCCGGCCAGATCCAGTCCGGCGCGATCCGCGTGCTGGCCGTCACCTCCGCCCAGCGCGCAGCAAACCTGCCGCAGGTGCCGACGCTGATGGAACAGGGCGTGCCGAACTACGACGTCGCCTCCTGGAACGCGCTGGTCACCCGCAGCGGCGCCCCGGCAGAGGCGATCACCGCCGTCAACCGCGCCGTGAACGAGGCGCTCGCCACGGCGGAGTTGCGCGAGGCGCTGACCCAGGTGGGCGTGGAGCCGCGTGGCGGCAGCGTGGAGGCGATGGCGAACCTGCTCGCCGCCGACACCGCGCGATGGGCGGAGGTGATCGAGAAGGCCGGGATCGAGCGGCAGGGCTGACGACGATGCGAGAGATCCCGACCTGCAAGGGGCCGGACCCCGACACGAAGACGCCGCGCTACCGCCCGCCGGCCGGCGCCTGCGACACGCATTGCCACGTCTTCGGCCCCGGCGACGTCTTCCCCTATGCGCCCGACCGCGCCTACACGCCGCCCGACAACGGCTACGAGAACCTGGTCCGGCTGCACCGCATCCTCGGCCTCTCGCGCGCCGTCATCGTGCATGCCTCCTGCCACGGTAGCGACATGGCGGTGACGCTGGATGCCATCGCGCGCGCGGGCGGCACGATGCGCGGCGTCTGCGTGGTGGATCCCGGCGTGACGGATGCGCATCTGGCAAAGCTGCACGAAGGCGGCATCCGCGGCGTACGCTTCAATTTCGTCAAGCATCTGGGCGGCATGCCCGACATGGGATTCTTCCAGCGCGTGCTGGCGCAGGTCGAACCCCTCGGCTGGCATGTCGTGCTGCACCTGGACGCGCAGGACATCGTGCCGCTGGCCGACACCATCTCCGCCATCCGCATCCCCTTCGTGATCGACCACATGGCGCGGGTGAAGGCGAAGGACGGCGTGGCGCAGCCCGCCTTCCGGCAGTTGCAGGCGCTGATGGAGAACCCTCTCGCCTGGGTGAAGATCTGCGGAGCGGAGCGCATCAGCTCCACCGGCGCGCCCTTCCGCGACGCGCTGCCCTTCATCCGTGCGCTGGCCGCGCAGGCGCCGGACCGCCTGCTGTGGGGCACCGACTGGCCGCATCCGAACATCGCCGGCGACATGCCGAATGACGGCGACCTGGTTGACCTTCTGGCCGAGGCGGTGGAGGACGAGGCCGTCCGCCACAAGGTCCTGGTGGACAATCCGACCCGCCTCTACTGGAAGGAATGACGCCATGATGCCGTCGCGCATCGCCCTGATCGGCCTCGGCGAGGTCGGCGGCATCCTGGCGCGGGACCTGCGGGCGGCGGGCCACAGGGAACTCGTCGGCTTCGACATCGCCTTCAAGGATCCCGACAGCAAGGCCAGCCGCAACGCCGCCGCGCAGGGCGTGCGCACCACGGCCTGCGGGGCGGAAGCGGCGGCGCGCGCCGACCTCATCATCTGCGCCGTCACCGCCGGCTCCGCCCTGGCCGCGGCGCAGCACGCGCGCGCCGGGCTGGGCCACGCGCCCTTCTACCTGGACGTGAATTCCGTCTCGCCCGCCACCAAGCAGGAGGCGGCGGCGCTGATCGAGGGCGGCGGCGGCCGCTACGTGGAGGCCGCGGTGATGACCAGCGTGCCGCCGCACGGCATCCGCTCTCCCATGCTGCTCGGCGGCCCGCATGCGGAGGCCTTCCTGCCGGTGGCGCGCAGCCTGGGCATGAAGGCGCAGGTCTTCTCCGACAAGGTCGGCGGCGCCTCCTCGGTCAAGATGTGCCGCAGCATCATGATCAAGGGCATGGAGGCGCTGGCCACCGAATGCATGCTCACCGCGCGGCACTACGGCGTGGAGCGCGAGGTGCTGGCCAGCCTGGCGGACACGCTGCCGCACGAGGACTGGGCCGGCCTCGCGCGCTACATGATGAGCCGCGCGCTGATCCATGGCCGGCGCCGCGCGGAGGAGATGCGCGAGGTCGCGCGCACCGTGCAGGAAGCCGGGCTCGAGCCGATGCAGAGCGCGGCGACCGCCCGTCGCCAGGACTGGGCCGCCGACCAGGGCGCCGCGCTGCCGCGCGCCGTGCTGGACGGCAAGGACCTGCCGGCGCTGCTGGACGCGATCCTCAGGCGCTGACGGGTGCCGCCTGCGTCGGCGCGGCGCGCCGACGCGACCACAGCGCCAGCCCGAGCCAGAACGACACCGACACCGCCGAGAGCGCCCAGCCCAGCCGCTCCGGCGCCGTCGCCACGCGCGCCAGCGTCAGCGCGACCGGCCCGGCCGGCAGGTCGACGCGCAGCAGCC
>NZ_JAPSMD010000355.1 GCF_027856955.1 Falsiroseomonas oryzae
GGGGGCCCAGGTGGCCCGCCGCCGTCGCGCCCGCCGGGCGCCGGCCTGCCGCCGACCGCCATCCGCGCGCCGGCCGTCGCGCTGGAAGCCGAGAACGTCACGGCGACGCGGCGTGCCGAGATCGCCGAGGAGGAAGCACGACTGGCTGCGCTGCGCACGGCGCGCCAGCGGCTGGAGGAGGAGGTCGCGGCGCTTCGCCTGGAAGCGGAGGAACGGCGCCGCACGGTGCCAGGCCGGAAGGCCGTGCCCGACAACCTCGCGAGCGGACCCGGCTTGCCGCTCCCGCCCACGGCCAGTGGCGGCACCGCCGTTGCCATTCCGGCCGTCACACCGCCGCCCGCCCCGCCACCGCCGGAGCCTGCGCCGCGCGGCCTCCGCGTCTTCGTGCATCACCGCGCCAATTCGCCGCCCGGTGCCGCCGCCGCCGAGGAGACGGCACAGGCCCTGCGTGGCGCCGGCTTCGAGGTGACGGCGGTGCGCGCCGCGCCCTTCGTGCCCTCGACGCCCGTGGTGCGCTATTTCCACGAGGAGGACCAGGCGGCCGCCGCGCGCCTGGCGGGCAGGCTCGGCCGCGGCTGGGCCATCCAGGATTTCCGCGCCTTCCTGCCCCAGCCACCGCCGCAGACCCTGGAAGTCTGGCTGCCGGCGAACTGACTGCGCGCCGGCGTCACGCCTTGCTGTAGGCGTCCGCGCCGTCGAAGCGCTGCAGCTTCTCGATGTGCATCCAGTTGTGCTGGCGGCCGATGCGCTGCAGCAGGTCGGTGATCTCGGCGATGCCGTTGCCCTTCGGTGGCTCCTTGAACATGAAGCGCGCGCGGAAATGGTCCACGAGGAAGGTGTTGCCGCCGAGATCTGGCCAGACCTGGGCGCCGCGGGAGGAGATCATCTCGAGCGTGAAGGCGGAGCCTTCCGCCGCGGCGGCCAGCGTGATGCCGATGGCGCGCGGGTCGCGCTCGGACTCCACGAAGACGTCCACGCCGACCAGCTCGCGCGTCGTCGCCGCGCGGTACCAGGTGATCGCCGGCCACTTCTTCATCGCGATGGACCGGTACTCGCGCACCGGCACCTTCTCGCTCTGCCGGCCCAGATTCGCGATCACGCGGTCCACGAAGGCGCCGGTCGAGCCGCCCTGGCCGGCGGGCGCGATGTCGCCCGTCAGGTCCTTGCCCTCCTCCAGCGTGACATAGAGCGCGTGCTCCACCGTCGACGCGGTGGCGAAGTCGCCGATGTGGCGCAGCATCATCACGGCCGAGAGCAGCAGCGCCGTCGGGTTCGCCAGGCCCTTGCCGGCGATCTGCGGGGCGGAGCCGTGCACCGCCTCGAACATCGCGACCTGGTCGCCGAGATTGGCCGAAGGCGCGACGCCGAGGCCGCCGACCAGCCCCGCCGCGAGGTCCGACAGGATGTCGCCGTTCATGTTGGTCATGACGGTGACGTCGAACTGCTCTGGCCGGATGACCATCTGGTGCGCGCAGTTGTCCACGATCATGTGCTCGTGGACGAGGTCCGGGTACTCCTTCAGTACCTGCTCGCCGACGCGCTTCATCATGCCCTCGGTGAGCTTCATGATGTTCGCCTTGGTCGAGACGGTGACCTTCTTCCGCCCCTCGGCCTGCGCCAGCGCCGCGGCGAGGCGGACAATGCGCTCGCAGCCGACCTCGGTGATCAGCTTCAGCGTCTGCGCGACACCCGGCGTCTGCATGTGCTCGACGCCGGCATAGACGTCCTCGACGTTCTCGCGCACCACGACGAAGTCGATGCCGCGCCCGGTGAAGGGCGTGCGGATGCCGGGCAGTTCCCGCACCGGGCGGATGTTGCCGTACATCTCGAAGATCTTGCGCAGGGTGACGTTGGCCGACTTCTCGCCATAGCCGACCGGCGTCTCGAGCGGGCCCTTCAGCGCCACGCCGTTGCGCGCGATGGAATCCAGCGTCTCCTGCGGCGCACCGGAGGAGATGCCCTTGCGGAAGGCTTCGGCGCCGGCCAGCGCCTCCTCCCACTCCAGCCGCGCGCCGGCGGCGGCGAGGATCTGCTGCGTGGCGCGCATCACCTCTGGCCCGATGCCGTCGCCGGCAATGGCGGTGACGCGGGTGCGCGCGGTGGTGTCTGCGGGGGTGGCGTCCATCCGGGGCCCTCTTTGGCTCAGCCTTCCTCGCGCCGCCCTATACGCATGTTGCAATGCAAAATCGATTGGCGTGACCTTCACGCGAGCCGCCGCACCGTCCTCGTCGGGCCGCGTTCTCCGGGGCACCAAGATGGAGAGCCATCCATGCGTCCCGCCCTGACGATGCTTCTTCTGCTCGGCGCGTGGCCGGTCCTGGCGCAGGGCCTCGGCCCGCTGATCGTGGAGGGCAACGCGCTGTCGCGCACCATCGACTGCGCCGGGCGCGACGTGGTGGTGCGCGGCGAGCGCAACCAGCTCGCCTTCACCGGCGGCTGTCGCAGCCTGGAGGTGCAGGGCGGGACCAGCGAGATCCGGGCGGAACTTGCACCCGGCGCCCGCGTCAGCCTGCGCGGGGACACGCTGGACCTGCGCTGGGCTCTGCTTGGCGACGGGCCCCTGCCGCGCATCGCGACCGATGGCCGGCAGATCCGCGTGGAGCAGGTGTCCGCCACACCGACGCCGAAGGGTGCTCAGCTGACCCGCCGGGAGACCGCGCGCGGCGTCGCGCTGAACCTTTCGGGCGACGTGCTGTTCCCCTCCGGCGCCGATCGGCTGCGGCCGGAAGCCGCCGAAGGCCTGGCGGAGGTGGCGGAGCTGATCCGTACGCTGCGGCCGCAGGCGCTGCGCATCGTCGGGCACACCGACTCCGTGGGTGACGCGGCGATGAACCGTGACCTGTCGCTGCGTCGCGCGCGATCCGTTCAGCGCTGGCTGGAGGAGCGGGTCGGCCAGGCGGCGATGCCGGCCGTGGTGGTCGAGGGTCGCGGTGAGGTCGATCCCGTCGCGCCGAACGAGACGGAGCAGGGCCGCGCGCTCAACCGGCGGGTGGAGTTCCTGCTGGAACGCTGAGGATGCGATTGGCCGGCCGGACGGCGCCGTTGCCGCCCTGCGGCGGCATGTGCAGCGGGCCGGTCGCCGCAGGGCGCCGGCCCATGCTCCAGTTCGGCGCCATGCGCACCTCGGGGTTGGGAACGGCCCGGCAGGTGCCGTCCGCGTCCAGGAAAACCACCCACATCAGGTGGGTCTCGGGTCCGTAGTCGATGACGAAATGCGCCAGCCCCGCGCCCCGGGGCGTCGTCATCGGCAGCGGCGGGTCGAGCTGGAGCATCATGATGCGCCCCGAACGTCACCCGCAGCGTCCGGTTCAGTGGGCCGCCAGTCCCTCGCGGCTGCCGATCAGCCTCTCCCGCACGCGCGCGGACAGCAGGTCGATCAGCGCGACGGTGACGAGCAGCAGGATGATGATGAAGGCCACCTCGTCCCAGGCACGAATGCGGATGCGTTCCGCGATGGACAGCCCGATGCCGCCGGCGCCGACGATGCCGAGGACGGAGGCGGAGCGCGTGTTGCTCTCCACGAAATACAGCGCCTGCGCCAGCATCACCGGGAAGACCTGCGGCAGCAGGCCGAACCGAACGACCAGCGACGGCCGCGCGCCGACGGCGCGGACGCCTTCCACCTGCCGCCTCTCCGCATTCTCGATCGCCTCGGCGTAGAGCTTCGCCAGCACCGCGATGTCGGCCACCGCGATGGCCAGCACGCCGGCCAGCGGGCCGAGGCCGACGGCGCGGACGAAGACCAGCGCCCAGATCAGCTGGTCCACGCCGCGGAAGCCGTCGAAGACCCGGCGCAGCGAGAAGTGGAACAGCGCGTTGGTCACCACGTTGCCGGCGCCGAGGAAGCCCAGTGGCACGGCCAGCAGCGCGGCGACGAAGGTGCCGAGGAAGGCCATCGCGACGGTCTGCGCCAGCGACAGCGCGATCTCGTCCCAGTGCTCGCCGGGCGAAGGCGGGATCATCAGCCCGACGATCACGCCGAGATTGCCCATCCCGTTGGCGATGCGCTGCGGCGTGATGTCGAACACCCAGCAGCAGGCGGCGATCCAGGCGATCAGCGCAAGCCACAGGCCCCAGCGCAGCAGGCGCCTGGGCAGCGGGTCGGCGAAGGCGGCCGGCACCCGCGCGCGCGCCAGCGCGACCTGCTCCGGCGTCATGCGCGGCCCCCGTCGGTCAGGCCCCGGCGCAGCCGCTCGGAGCCGAGGTCGATCAGCGCGACGGTCAGCACGATCAGCACCACGATGGCGCTGATCTCCTCGTAGTAGTTCTGCGCGATGACGGCGTAGAGCTCCTGCCCGATGCCGCCGGCGCCGACGAAGCCGATCACGCTGGCGCCGCGCACATTGATCTCGAAGCGCAGGATCGCGTAGCTGAGCAGGTTGGGCGCGACCTGCGGCAGGATGCCGAAGCGCATCTGCTGCACCCAGTTGCCGCCGGCGCATTTCACGCCGTCCGCCGCGCCGAGGTCGGCGTTCTCGATCACCTCGGCGAAGAGCTTGCCCAGCGCGCCGATGGAATGGATGGCGATGGCCAGGATGCCCGCCAGCGGCCCGACGCCGAAGGCCCACACGAAGATCAGCGCATAGACGATCTCCGGCACGGTGCGGCAGGCTTCGAGGAAGCGCCGCACGCCCGCCGCCAACCAGGGCCGCGTCGCCACGTTGCGAGCCGCCAGGAAGGACAGCGCGAAGGCGATGACGGCGCCGATCAGCGTGGCGAAGGCGGCGATGTTCGCCGTCTCCAGCAGCAGCAGCGCCCACTGGTCCAGCCGGTAGAACCAGTAGGCGATCGAGCCTTCCTGCCGCGGGCCGGCGAAGAGGTGCTGCCAGCGCAGGTCCGGCAGGGTCTGCGCGAAATACTCGCCGAAGCGCGGCAGGCCGTCCGCCAGGCGGGCCGGGCTGACCTCGCTGACCCAGGCGGCGACGAGCAGCGCGACCAGCAGCAGCCCGCCATACAGCAGTGTCGCGCGGCGGCGCTGCGCAAGCAGCTCCGACCGCCGCCGTTCGAAGGCGACGACGATGGGGGAGGCGAGCGTCGCGGAGCTCATCGCTGTCGTCGGGCGGCGGCTTCCTGGCGTGCCATGGCGAGGATCGGCTCGTACATCGCATGCGTCGCCAGCGCGTAGCCCGCGCCGCCACCGCGCTCGATCTGCTCGTAGATGCGGGGATGGGCCGAGGGCAGCGCCATGTGGAAGGCGCGCATGTCGTCCTTGAAGGATTGCGGCAGGTCGGCCCGCGCGGCGATCATCCCGCCGGGGATCGGGCGGGAACGCCAGATGATGCGGATGTCCGACATGCGCAGCATCCCCTTGTCCACCATCAGGCGGAAGTTGCCGCGGGTGAAGCCCTGGCTCTCCTCGCCGAGCGCGGAGCTGGCGGTGACGCCGGCGTCGTACTGGCGGTTCAGCACCGCGACGATCGCCTGCTCGTGCCCGCCGGCGAAGCCGGTGCGGCTGAAGAAGGTGTCGATGTTGATGCCGGCCTCGCGCAGCTCGCTGCGCGGCACCAGGAAGCCGGAGGTGGAGTTCGGGTCGGCCCAGGCCAGG
>NZ_JAPSMD010000356.1 GCF_027856955.1 Falsiroseomonas oryzae
ATCGAGGCGCGGCGCGGCACGCTGCTGCCCGCCGCGCCGCCGGGCGAAGGCAGCGCGCCCCCGGACGCGCTGCGTGCCGCGCAGGACGCGACGCTCGCGCGCGGCGGCAAGCTGACCCCGCAGGAGGAAGCGAAGCGCGCGCGACACCCGCTCGACCGCTGGGACGAGATGACGGAGCGCGCGGCGGCCGGTCGCTTCCCGAAGCCGATCGACGACTTCATCGGCCGCTACCACGGCCTCTTCTTCGTCGGCCCCGCGCAGGACGCCTTCATGTGCCGCCTGCGCATCCCGGGCGGCATCCTCTCCGCGCATCAGCTCGACGGCATCGCCGCCATCGCGGAGGAGTGCGCCGCAGGCCATGCCGACATCACCACCCGCGCCAACCTGCAGCTGCGCGAGATCCCGGCGGCGAAGGGTGTCGAGGTCGTCTCCCGCCTGGCTGAGCTCGGCATCATCCCGAAGGGCACCGGCGCCGACAACGTCCGCAACATCACCGCAAGCCCGACCGCCGGCATCGACCCCCAGGAGCTGGTGGACACCCGCCCGCTGGTGCGTGCGTTGCACCACCACATCCTCAACACCCGCGACCTGTTCGCGCTGCCGCGCAAGTTCAACATCTCGGTCGCCGGCGGCGGCGCAGTGGAGGTGCTGGAGGAGACGAACGACATCAGCCTGCGCGCGGTCGGCACGCCTGACGGGCTGCGCTACCGCCTGACGCTGGGCGGCATCACCGGCCATCGCGACTTCGCGCGGCCCACCGGCGTGGTTGTCCGGCCGGAGCAGGTGGTGCAGGTCTGCGACGCCATCCTCCGCGCCTTCATCGCGGAGGGCGACCGGACCGACCGCAAGACAGCGCGGCTGAAATACGTGCTGGACCGGCTGGGCCTCGACGGCCTCCTGGCGCTGGTGGAACAGCGCCTGGGCACGTCGCTGGAGCGGATGCCGGAGGACGCGCTGTCCCACGCACCGCCGCCGGCGAAGCACGGGCATCTCGGGATCCATGCGCAGAAGCAGCCGGGGCTGTCCTACATCGGCCTCGTCACGCCGGTGGGGCGGCTGGCGGCAGCGCAGCTGCGCGGGATCGCGGAGGTCGCGCGGCGCTTCGGCAGCGGCACCATCCGCCTGACCGTCTGGCAGAACCTGCTGGTCAGCGACATCCCCGACGCCGCGCTGCCGGACGCCTGCACGGCCATCGCGGCGCTGGGCCTGGGGTGGGAGGCGTCGCATCTCCGTGGCGGCCTCGTCGCCTGCACCGGCAATGCGGGCTGCAAGTTCGCGGCGAGCAACACCAAGCGCCACGCGGCGGAGCTGGCGGAGTATCTCGATGCGCGCATCGCGGTGGATGCGCCGCTCAACATCCACCTGACGGGCTGTCATCATTCCTGCGCGCAGCACTACGTCGCCGATATCGGCCTGCTCGGCGCGAAGGTGGAGCGCGGCGAGGAACTGGTCGAGGGCTACGACCTGCATGTCGGCGGCGGCGCCGGGCCGGAGCAGAAGATCGGCCGGCTGGTGCGGCCCAGGGTGGCGCAGGACGAGCTCGGCCCCGCGGTGCTGGCGCTGCTGCAGGCCTGGATGCGCGATCGCGCGCCGGGCGAGAGCTTCCAGGGCTTCACGGCACGGCACGACGACGCCGCGCTGGCCGCGCTGGCGACCGCCGCGGAGACGCCCGCATGAACGCGATCCTGCCGCCCGGCCTCGGCCCCGCGCCGGTCCCGCTGATACCGGAAAGCGCGCCCTTCAGCGCCGCGCAGCGCGCCTGGCTGAACGGCTTCCTCGCCGGGCTCTATGGCGGCGCGGCGGCTGCGGCGAATGCCTCGCCCGCGCCGCCGCCGCCGCCCGCGGAGGAGTTTCCCTGGCACGACCCGTCGCTCGACCTCGACGAGCGCCTGAAGCTGGCCGAAGGGCAGGCCCTGCCGCGCCGGCTCATGGCCGCCATGGCGCAGCTGGATTGCGGGCAGTGCGGCTATGTGTGCCAGAGCTACGGCGAGGCCCTGGCGAGCGGCGCGGAAACGTCCACGGCGCTCTGCGTGCCCGGCGCGAAGGCGACGCAGAAGGCGCTGAAGGGGCTGCTGGCGGAAGCCCCGGCCGCGGCGCCGAAGCCGGCTGCCATGCCACCCGCGGCAAAGGTCGGGCGCGAGATACGCTTCGTCGCGGCACACCGGCTGACCGGCCCGGGATCCGCCAAGGATGTGCGCCATGTCGTGCTCGACCTGGCGGATAGCGGCCTGGCCTACGAGCCTGGCGACAGTCTCTCCATTGCGGCCGAGAACGACCCCGCGCTGGTGGAGGCGGTGCTGGCCGTGCTCGGCGCGACGGAGGATGCCGCCCTGCGCGAGGAGCTGGCACGGAGGCGCGACATCGCGCGGCCGCTCGACCGCACGCTGGACCTGCTCGCGGGTGCGGCGCGGCACCCGCCGCATGCCGGCGCGCTGCGCGCCCTGGCCGATGGCGAGGACGGCGCGGAGCCGGGCGATGCCGACCTGCTCGACCTGCTGACCGCCTTCCCCTCCTCGCGGCCGCCGATCGCCGATCTTGTCACCTCGCTGCCGCTGCTGAAGCCGCGGCTCTATTCCATCGCCTCGTCGCCGATCGCCTGCCCGGGGCGCGTGGAGCTCTGCGTCGGCGTGGTGCGGGCGGAACGTCGCGGGCGGCTGCGGGACGGCGTCGCCTCCTGCCACCTCGCCTTCCGCGCGGATCCGTCCGTGCCGCTGTCGGCCAGCGTGCAGACAAGCCATTTCCGCCTGCCCAGTGATCCGGCGACGCCCGTGCTCATGATCGGCCCCGGCACCGGCATCGCGCCGTTCCGCGCCTTTCTGCAGCATCGCGAGGCGATGGGTGCGAAGGGGCGCAGCTGGCTGTTCTTCGGCGACCAGCGCGCCGCGACGGATTTCCTCTTTGCCGAGGAGATCGGCGCCTGGCAGGCCAAGGGCACGCTGTCGCGTCTTTCCCTGGCCTGGAGCCGCGACGGGCGGGACAAGGTCTATGTGCAGCACCGCATGGCGGAGGCCGCCGCGGATCTGTGGCGCTGGCTGCAGGATGGCGCGCATCTCTATGTCTGCGGCGACGCTTCGCGCATGGCGAAGGACGTGGACGCGGCGCTGCGCGGCATCGCGATGTCGGAAGGCGGCATGAGCGCCGACCAGGCGCGCGACTGGATCGTCGCCCTCGCGCGCCAGGGCCGCTACCAGCGGGACGTCTACTGACATGGACGGATCGCTCACCGCACCGCCGTCGCGCGCCATCCGCACCACCTGCCCCTATTGCGGCGTCGGCTGCGGCGTCCTCGCGACGCCGGATGGCCGGGGCGGGGCGGTCATCGCCGGCGATCCGGACCACCCGGCCAATGCCGGGCGGCTGTGCAGCAAAGGCACGGCGCTGGGCGAGACGCTCGGCCTGGAAGACCGGCTGCTGCATCCCGAGGTTGGGGGCAAGCGCGCCTCCTGGGACGCCGCGCTGGATGCGGTGGCCGAGGGTTTCCGCAAGGCCCTGGTGCAACTCGGGCCGGAGGGCGTGGCGCTCTACGTCTCCGGCCAGTTGCTGACGGAGGACTACTACGCGGCCAACCGGCTGGCGAAGGGCGTGCTCGGCACGGCCAACATCGACAGCAACTCCCGGCTCTGCATGGCCAGCGCGGTCGCCGCACACACCCGCGCCTTCGGCGAGGACGTGGTGCCCGGCACCTACGCGGATCTCGAACTGGCGGACACCGTGGTGCTGGTCGGCTCCAACCTGGCCTGGTGCCATCCGGTACTGTTCCAACGTGTCATGGCGGCAAAGGCGGCGCGGCCGGACATGCGCATCGTCGTGGTGGATCCGCGCCGCACCGCCACCTGCGAGGGCGCGGACCTGCACCTGCCGCTCGCGTCGGGGAGCGACGTCGCGCTGTTCGCGGCGCTGCTGGTCCACCTGGCGGATCACGGGCTGGTCGATGCGTCGTATGTCACCGCCCACACGCAGGGCGCGGAGGCGGCGCTGGCCGCGGCGCGCGCGGTCGCGCCGGATGCCGAGCGGCTCACCGGGCTCGATGCCATGCTGGTCGCGCGCTTCTGCGCGATCTGGGCCGCCAGCCCGCGCACCGTCACGCTGTGGAGCCAGGGGGTCAACCAGTCCTCGGCGGGCACCGACAAGGCGAACGCCATCATCAACTGCCACCTGCTGACCGGGCGGATCGGCCGGCCCGGCGCGGGGCCGTTCAGCGTCACCGGCCAGCCCAACGCGATGGGGGGCCGGGAGACCGGGGCGCTGGCGACGATGCTTGCCGGCCACCTGCGCTTCGACGTGCCGGCCGAGCACGCGGCGCTGGCGGCATACTGGGATGCGGCGACGCTGCCGAAGGGTCCGGGGCTGAAGGCGACGCAGCTCTTCGCGGCGCTGGAGGAAGGACGCATCGGCGCACTGTGGGTGATGGCGACCAACCCCGCCGTTTCGCTGCCGGACGGCGCGGCGGTCCGCCGGGCCCTCGCGCGCGCGCCCTTCCTGGTGGTGTCGGAGGTGTCGCACCGCTCCGACACGGCGGGCTTCGCGCATGTGCGCCTGCCCGCGCTGGCCTGGGCGGAGAAGAGCGGCACGGTCACCAACAGCGAGCGTGTCATCAGCCGCCAGCGCGCGGTGCTGCCGCCGCCCGGCGAGGCGCGGCCGGACTGGTGGATCGTGGCGCAGGTGGCGCGGCGGCTCGGCGCCAGCGGCTTCGGCTGGGACGGGCCCGCCGCGATCTTCCGCGAGCATGCGGCAATGACCGGCCTCGCGCGTCCTGCCGCCCGCGCCTTCGACATCTCCGGCCTCGCCGGGCTGACGGATGCGGCCTACGACGCCCTGGCACCGACGCGCTGGCCGGTGCCGGCATCGGGCGATGCACCGGCGCGGTTCTTCGCGGCGGGCGGCACGCTTGCCGGGCGTGCGCGGCTCGTGCCGACGCCGTTTCGCGCGCCGGTGGAGGATGTCTCGCCGGTCTTTCCGCTGCGGCTCCTCACCGGGCGGCTGCGCGACCAGTGGCACACGATGACGCGCACCGGCAGCGTGCCGCGGCTGATGTCACACAGCCCGGAGCCGACGCTGGCGCTGCACCCGGCGGATGCGGCGGGGATGCAGGCCGGTGCCCTGGTGCAGGCCACGTCGCCGGGCGGCACCGCGGTGTTCCGCCTGATGCTCGATGTCGGGCAGCGGCGCGGCACGGCCTTCGCGCCGATGCACTGGACGGCGCAGCTCGCGCCGGCGGCGCGCGTGAACACGCTGGTCGCGCCCCATGCGGACCCCGTCAGCTTCCAGCCGGAGCTGAAGAACGCCGCGATCCGCGTCACGCCCTTCGCCGCGGCGTGGCACGCCTTCCTGCTCGCGCCGCGTCGCCTGCCGGCCGACGTCGCCCCGTTCTGCGCCGCGATCCCGGTGGCGGGCGGCTGGCGCCACGAGTTGGCAGGCACGGACGCGCCAGCCGGGGCCTTCGCGAGGCTGCTCGCGGTGCTCGACGCGCCGGGCGCCACCTGGCTGCGCTTCGAGGATCCGGCAGCCGGGCTGTTCCGGGGCGCAGCGCTGCAT
>NZ_JAPSMD010000357.1 GCF_027856955.1 Falsiroseomonas oryzae
GCTGCGCCAGCATGCGGCGCTGCGGCCGGACGGTGCGGTGGCGGCGCTGCTCGCCGACCCGCGCGTCCGGCTGGAGGCCGGCGACGGACGCCGCGCACTGGCGCGCAGCGCCCCGGGCGCCTGGGACGTGATCCAGGCGGATGCGATCTATCCGCAGACCTCGCATAGCGGGCTGCTCTACAGCCGCGAATACATCGAGCTGGTGCGATCGCGGCTGGCTCCCGGCGGGCTGGCGGTGCAGTGGGCGCCGAGCTGGTCGGTCGTGGAGACCTTCGTCGCGGTCTTCCCCCATGTCGTCATGCTGCGCCCGGCGAACGTGCTGCTCGGCAGCGACCGACCGATTCCGGATGCCCGCACGCGGCTGCTGGCGCGGCTGGCGGAGCCGGAGGTCGCCGCCGGCCTGGCCCGCGGGAACCCCGCGCGGGCGGCCGAGGTCGCGGCGGAGGTTTCAGGCGAGATGCTGGTCTGGTCGCCCAGCACTCCGCGCGGGCCGGCGCCGCTCACGGATATGCGGCCGCGCGACGAGTTCTTCCTGAACAACGCGGTACGCGACACCTGGAACGCGCCGGCGCCGCCGCAACTGGGGGCACGCCGGGAGTAGCGGACAAACAAAGGCCCCGGGCAGCGCGGCTGCCCGGGGCCTTGCCGTCACGCCGCCGGCCGAAGCCGGCGGGCGTGCGTCACTCCTCGTTCGCCTGGCGGCGGCGGATGGCCGCGCCCAGGATGTCGCCGAGCGAGGCGCCGCTGTCGGAGCTGCCGTACTCCTGCATCGCCTGCCGCTCCTCCTCGACCTCCTTGCCCTTGATGGTCAGGGCCAGGCGGCGGCCGGCGCGGTCCACGGCGGTGACCTTCGCATCGACCTTCTCGCCCACGGCGAACTTGTCGGGGCGCTGGTCCTGGCGGTCGCGGGCGAGCTCGGCGCGACGGATGAAGCCCGTCAGCACGTCGTCCACCTTCACCTCGATGCCGTTCGCCTCGATCTTGGTGACCACGCAGGTCACCACGTCGCCCTTGCGGATGCGGTCCAGCACCTCGGCGGCCGGGTCGGCCTGGAGCTGCTTGATGCCGAGCGAGATGCGCTCCTTCTCGACATCGACGTCCAGCACCTTGGCCTTGACCGTCTCGCCCTTCTTGTAGCGCTGCATGGCCACCTCGCCGGGCTCGTCCCAGCTGAGGTCGGACATGTGCACCATGCCGTCGAGATCCGGGCCGAGGCCGATGAACAGGCCGAACTCGGTGATGTTGCGGATCTCGCCCTCGATGACGGCGCCGGGCGGGTTGGCCTCGGCGAAGACGTCCCACGGGTTGCCGCTGGCCTGCTTGAGGCCGAGCGAGATGCGGCGCTTCGGCCCGTCGACGTCGAGGATGACGACCTCGACCTCCTGGGAGGTGGCGACGATCTTGCCGGGATGGACGTTCTTCTTGGTCCAGGACATCTCGGAGACGTGGACCAGCCCCTCGACGCCCGGCTCCAGCTCCACGAAGGCGCCGTAGTCCGTGATGTTGGTGACGCGGCCGGAGAACTTGCCGCCGACCGGGAACTTGTTGGCCACATTGTCCCAGGGATCAGCCATCAGCTGCTTCATGCCGAGGCTGATGCGCTGGGTCTCCGGGTTGAAGCGGATGACCTGCACCTTGACCTGCTGGCCGATCGTCAGCGCCTCGCTCGGGTGGTTGATGCGGCGCCAGGCGATGTCGGTGACGTGCAGCAGGCCATCGACGCCGCCGAGGTCCACGAAGGCGCCGTAGTCCGTGATGTTCTTCACCACGCCATCCAGCACCATGCCTTCCTTCAGGCCCTGGACGAGCTCGGCGCGCTGCTCGGCGCGGGTCTCTTCCAGCACGGCGCGGCGGGAGACGACGATGTTGCCGCGGGCGCGGTCCATCTTGAGGATCTGGAAGGGCTGCGGCGTGCCCATCAGCGGCGTCACGTCGCGCACCGGGCGGATGTCCACCTGGCTGCCCGGCAGGAACGCGACCGCGCCGCCGAGGTCCACGGTGAAGCCGCCCTTGACGCGGCCGAAGATCACGCCGTTCACGCGCTGCTGCGCCGTGAAGGACTTCTCGAGGTTGGTCCAGGCCTCCTCGCGGCGGGCCTTCTCGCGCGAGAGGACGATGGAGCCGTCGCGGTCCTCGTAGCGCTCGACGAAGAGCTCGACGACGTCGCCGGGCTTCACGTCCGGCTTGGCGCCCTGCGGCGCGAATTCCTTGAGCGGGACGCGGCCCTCGCTCTTCAGGCCGACATCGACGATCGCGAAGTCGTCATCGACGCGGATGACCTTGCCGGTGATGACCGAGCCGGCGAAGCCGGTGTTGTCGCCGAGCGTCGCGTCGAGGAGGGCGGCGAAATCCTCTTCCATTGGGCGGGAGAGGGTGGTGGCGCTTGCCATGCGGTGGTGGGTTCCTGGGTGAGGGCCCTTCCCGTTCGGGAGGGCCATGCGGGTGTGCGCCTCCGCGGTGCTGCCGCGGACACGACCTGACCGGTGCGGGTCCCCCTTGGATCCGAACGGCCCCTGGGCTGAAGGCGGTGTGACGGCTCGCCGGTTCCGGCCCCTGAGCTGGCGGCCGCGGCCCGGCTCGCGGCGAAGCCGCGGTCCGGATCGGTCCCCTGGCCGCCAAGGCAAGGGCACCGCGGCCCTTGCGGACGCGCGGTTCGCGGGGGCGTTACGCCCGACACCTTAACAGAGTCAAGCTGATTTCCGCCGGACGTGACGGTCGGCCCCTCAACCGCCCAGGCGCCGCCGCACCAGGTCCAGCGCCACGCGGAAGGCGTGTTCCGCATCGAGGTCGGTGGTGTCGAGCACGACCGCATCCGCGGCCGGCTTCATCGGGGCGGTGCTTCGGGACGCGTCCTGCGCGTCGCGGGCGCGCATCTCGGCCTCCACCTCGGCCAGCGGGCGCTCCACGCCGCGGCCCTGCAGCTCCAGCCAGCGGCGCCGCGCGCGGGCTTCCGGGCTCGCGGTGACGAACAGCTTGGCCGGGGCATCGGGGAAGATGACGGTGCCGATGTCACGGCCATCCATCACCGCGCCGTGCCGGCGGCCGAAGTCGCGCTGCCAGTCGAGCAGCGCGGCGCGGACGCCGGGAAGCACCGCGACGGCGGAGGCGGCCATGTCGGCCTCCGGCCCGCGCAGGTCGGTGCGGTCCAGGTCGGCGGCGGTCAGGGCCCGCGCCTCGGCGGCGGCAATGTCCGCGTCGCGCGGGTCGGCGCCGCGGTCCAGCACGCGCCGGCCGACGGCGCGGTAGAGCAGGCCGGTATCGAGATAGGGCAGGCCGAGCTCGGCCGCGAGGCGCCGCGCCAGCGTGCCCTTGCCGGCCGCGGCCGGCCCGTCCACCGCGACGACCCGTGACGGGGTCATGCGGGTTGCAGCGCCTCCCCCCCCGCCAGCCGGTTCATCAGTCCCGCGAATCCCGGGAACGACGTCTCGATGAAGGCGGCGTCGTCCACCGCCACCGGCGCGCGCGACGCCAGACCCAGCACCAGGGCGCTCATCGCGATGCGGTGGTCCATGTGCGTCACCACCTTGCCGCCGCCGGGCGGCGGTCCGCCATGGCCATGCACGACCAGGTCGTCGCCCTCGATCTCCACGCGCACGCCATTCGCCTGCAGCAGCGCGGCGGTGGCGGCCAGCCGGTCGCTCTCCTTCACGCGCAACTCCTGCAGGCCGCGCATGCGCGTGGTGCCCGAGGCGGCGGCGGCGAGCACGGCGAGAATCGGGTATTCGTCGATCATTGCCGGCGCGCGCTCCGCCGGCACGTCCACGGCGCGCAGGGCGGCCGCGCGGATGTGCAGGTCGGCGACGGGCTCGCCACCCTCGATGCGCTCGTCCAGGCGGGCGATGTCGGCGCCCATCTCGGCCAGCGTGGCGAAGAGGCCGGCGCGCAGCGGATTCATGCCGACCCCGCGCAACGTGACCTCGCTGCCCGGCACCAGCAGCGCGGCGGCGGCGGGGAAGGCGGCGGAGGAGGGATCGCCGGGCACCACGACCGGCGCGGCGACCAGCTCCGGCTGGCCGGTCAGCTCGATGATCCGGCCATGGCCCTCGGCGGTGACGGCCACCGTCGCGCCGAAGTGACGCAGCATGTTCTCGGTGTGGTCGCGGGTGGCCTCCTTCTCCACGACGCGGGTTATTCCGCGCGCGCAAAGCCCCGCGAGCAGGCAGGCCGACTTCACCTGCGCCGAGGGCACCGGCACCGTGTAGTCCAGCGGCAGCGGGTCGGCGGCGCCTTCCACCGCCAGCGGCAGGCGGCCACCGGCGCGGGTGGCGAAGCGGGCGCCGGTGGCGGAGAGTGGCTCCGTCACGCGCTTCATCGGGCGCTTCCGCAGGGAGGCGTCGCCGGTCATCACGGCGAAGAGCGGATGACCCGCCAGCAGGCCGCAGAGCAGGCGGGCGGCGGTGCCGGAGTTGCCCATGTCCAGCACGTCGGCGGGCTCCACCAGGCCGCCGATGCCGCGCCCGGCGACGCGCCAATGGCCGCCGCCGAGATTCTCCACCTCGGCGCCCAGTGCCCGCATGGCGGCCGCGGTGCGCAGCACGTCCTCGCCTTCCAGCAGTCCGGTGATGTCCGTGGTGCCGACGGCCAGCGCGCCGAACATCAGGGCGCGGTGGCTGATCGACTTGTCGCCAGGCACCTGCGCCGTGCCCGAAAGGGGCCGCGCCGGGGCGCGGGCGGCCAGCGGGCGGGCGGCGGCTTCGTGCGCGGCAGCTGATTGCATGGCGGGGGCGTTTGACATGGGGGGCGTGAAGTGGCAATCGCGCCCGTCCTTTTCTCCGCCCCGGCACGTCGCCGCGCCGGCCGACCGCCGCGTGGCGCGGAGCCGCCCTATCAACCCTCCGCCTGGCGGGGGATCAGCGAGAGTTGCCGATGGCCAAGCCTGAGCTCGGACTGAAGCGCGTCTGCGTATCCTGTGGCACCCGGTTCTACGACCTGGCGCGCGCGCCCGCGGTCTGCCCGAAATGCGGCACCGAGCAGCCGGCCGAGCAGCCCAAGCTGAAGCGCGCCGCGGCCCCGCCCGACGAGCGGGTGAAGAAGCGGGTCGTGCCGGCGGAGGCCGACGCCGAGGACATCGCCGACGTGGACGCCGACGAGGCGGACGAGGCGATCGAGGACGCGGAGGAGCTCGAGGACGCCGACGAGACCCTCGGCGAGGACATCGAGGTCGAGACCGACCGCGAGGAAGAAGGTTAACGACCCGCGGCCATCCCAGCCGGCGAAGGGCGCGCGAACGCCGGCGCCCTTCCGCACCGGCCTGACGGAGGCGCTCGGCGCGCCGCTGCTGGCCATGGGCGTCACTTTCCTGGCCTTCGGCGCGGCGGTGGCGGAGGCGGGGCTGCCGATGGGCTGGGCGCTGCTCTGCTCGGCCGCGGTCTATGGCATGGCGGGGCAGCTCGTGCTGCTGGGCCTGGCTGCCGGGCCGGGCGGGGCGGTGCTGCCGGCCGTCGTCGCCGCGACCGCCGCCAATGCGCGCTTCCTGCCGATGGCGGTGGCCATCGCGCCGCTGCTCGGGCCGCGCGGCTCCGGCTGGCGGCGG
>NZ_JAPSMD010000358.1 GCF_027856955.1 Falsiroseomonas oryzae
CCGGCCGGCGCAGCAGGCGCAGGCCGCAGGGCGCGATCTCCAGCCGCGCCAGCACCTCGGCCGCCACGTCCGCGCCCTGCGCCGCGTCGCGCGGGGCGATGTCGTCCGGCAGCGCGCCGAGCGGGTTGCCTGTCTCGACCGCCTCCGCGATCCAGCGCGCCGCGCCCTCGGGCGACCAGGCCGCCATCAGTTCAGCGGCGGCAGGCTGATCTCCTCCTGCTCCGTGAAGCCGCCGGGCGGCGGAGCATCCAGGATGCTGGCCGCGCCGGGCTCGATCGGGTCGTGGCCGTACAGCGCCTCCGGCAGCCAGGTCACCAGCTCGGGGAAGACGTAGACCATCAGCATGGTGAAGACGACGATGTAGATGAAGGGCATGCAGCCCTTGAAGATGTCCTCCAGCTTGACGTGCGGCGGCGCCACGCCCTTGAGGTAGAAGGCGGCCATCGCGACGGGCGGGCTGAGGAAGCTGGTCTGCAGGTTCAGCGCGACCATGATGCCGAAGAAGATCGGGCTCACGCCGAAATCGTCCAGCAGTGGCAGGAAGATCGGCACGAAGATCACGATGATCTCCGTCCATTCCAGCGGCCAGCCCAGGATGAAGATGATCACCTGCGCCAGCAGCATGAAGGTGAAGCTGTTCAGCGGCAGGCTCTTGACGAACTCCTCCACCACGGACTGTCCGCCGAGGTAGCCGAAGACGGAGGAGAAGATGTAGCTGCCGACGAACAGCCAGCAGACCATCGCGCTGGTGCGTGCCGTCAGGAACACGCTCTCCTTCAGCTTCTGCCAGGTGAAGGCGCGGTACACCACGGCCAGCACGATGGACCCGAGCGAGCCCATCGCCGCCGCTTCCGACGGCGTGGCGAGGCCCATGATGATCGAGCCCAGCACCGCGGCGATCAGGAAGGCCAGCGGGAAGAACGAGGTCAGCAGCGACACGATGATCGTGCCGACGGGCACGTTGCGCTCCTCCGGCGGCAGGCGTGGCGCCATCTCCGGCCGGATGATGCCGATCCCGATCGCATAGAGGATGTAGAGCAGCGCCAGCGTGACGCCGGGGATGAAGGCCGCGGCGTAGAGCTGCACGACGGAGACGCCCGCCGTCGCGCCGTACAGGATCAGCATGATGGAGGGCGGGATCAGGATGCCCAGGCACCCGCCCGCGCAGGTCACGCCCGCAGCCAGCCTCGGGTCGTAGCCGGCGCGCAGCATGGCCGGGAAGGCCAGCAGCCCCATCAGCGTGACCACCGCGCCGACGATGCCGGTTGCCGTGGCGAACAGCGCGCAGGTCGCCAGCGTGGCCACCGCGAGCGACCCCGGCAATCCGCCCGAGGCGAGTTGCAGCGAGCGGAACAGGCGGTCCAGGATGTTCGCCCGTTCGATGATGTAGCCCATGAAGACGAAGAGCGGGACGGAGATCAGCACGTCGTTGCTCATCACCGCGTAGGTGCGCTGCACCAGCAGGTCGAAGACGCGCTCCTGCATGCCGAGGTAGCCGAAGAACAGCCCCATCGCCATGAGCGTGAAGGCGATGGGGAAGCCCAGCATGATGAAGAAGAGGAACAGCAGGAGCTGCGTCAGCCCCAGGGCCGCATCACTCATGGGTATGGGCTCGCCGGTTCAGGATTCGTGGTGGTCGCGGGCATGCGGTCGCGGATCGCGGGACGCGCGCTCCTCCGCCTCATGCGCGACCTTCAGGATCGCCGCCTCGCCGCCCTTGGCCATCTCGGCAGCCAGCGCCTCGGCGCCCTTCTCCTGCGCGGCGAGAAGGATCTGCTTCTCCAGTTCCTCCACGTCCGACAGGCGCGGCGGCCAGTCGCCGGTGCGGATGCACTGCACGCAGCGCACCACCTCGACCAGGCCCTGCATCAGCAGCAGCAGCCCGACGAAGGGGATCAGGAACTTGAAGGGCCAGATCGCCGGCCCTGTCGGCGAGACGGAGCTGCGCTCGTTCTGCGACCAGCTCAGCTCGAAGAAGTGCCAGCCGGAGATCATGAAGGCCATGATCGCCGGGAAGAAGAACAGCATGTACAGCGTCAGGTCGAACTTCGCCTGCATCGTCGGATGGAAGTTCCGGTACAGGAAGTCGCCGCGCACATGGCCGTTGCGGCTCAACGCATAGGCGCCGGCCAGCATGAACAGCGTGCCGTACAGCATGTAGGAGGTGTCGTAGCCCCAATCCGTCGGGGCCCGGAAGAACCGCCGCGCCGTCACGTCATAGACGATGACCGCGGTCAGCGCGACGATGGTCCAGGATCCGATCTGACCGACCAGGGTGGACAGCCGGTCGATGCCCAGCAGGATCTTCAGCGCACCCGGCCGCTTCGAGAAGACGATGCCGAGGACGATGGCCGTCGCGACGATGGCCGCGATGAGATAGACGGCGCCGCGATCCGTCATCGGCCGGATCCCCCCTGCTGCATGGAAAGGCCGGCCGGGGGTGCCCCCGGCCGGCCCTTTCGGTCAAGCCCCGCCCGGCTCAGCCGCGGGCGAAGAAGTGGTTGTAGGAGATCACCGGGCTCGCCTCGTAGCGGAGGAAGAACCCGCCCACCCGGCGGCACCACTCGCGCTGGCTGTCGCAGACCTTCTTGAAGAAGGGCCCGGCCGCCGGCGAGGAGTTGTCCGCCTCCAGCCGCTGCACCACCGCGTCCCAGGCGCGCAGCTGCGCATCCAGGATGGGCCGCGGCGTCGGGCGCACGTTCACGCCGGACTGCGCCAGCGCGACCAGGTCGCGGGAGTAGCGGTCCTGCAGCTTCCACGACATGTCGGCCGAGGACGCTTCCGAGGCATGGCGGATGATCGCCTGCAGCTCCGCCGGCAGCGCGTCGAAGCGCTGGCGGTTGAACAGCACCTCGAAGCTCTCGGTGCGCTGGTGGAAGGACTGGATCATGTAGTTCCGCGCCACGTCGGGGAAGCCCAGCACGCGGTCGGAGGAGGGGTTGTTGAACTCCGCGCCGTCGATCACGCCGCGCTCCAGCGCCGGCACGATCTCGCCGCCCGGCAGCGCCACGACCGCGGCACCCATCTCGTTGAACAGGTCGGTTGCCAGGCCCACGGTGCGGTAGCGCAGGCCGCGGATCTGCTCCGGCCGCTCGATCGGGGTGCGGAACCAGCCCAGCGGCTGCGTCGGCATCGGCCCGGTCTGGAAGCCGACCGCGTTCATCCGCAGGATGTCGTGCATCAGCTCGTTGTACAGGGCCTGGCCGCCGCCGTAGTAGAACCAGCCGAGAAGCTGGTTGGCGTCGCCGAACCAGGGCGGCGAGGTGCCGAACAGGCTGAACGCCTTGTTCTTGCCGAACCAGTAGGCCGAGACGCCATGGCCGCCGTCCAGCGTGCCGGCATGCACGGCGTCCAGCAGCTGGAAGGCGCCGACCACCGCGCCCGCGGCCAGCAGCTCGAGCCGCAGGCGGCCGCCCGCCATGCTGTTCACGCGGCTGACGTAGTCCTGCGCGAATTCGTGGAAGATGTCGCGCTGCGGCCAGGTGGACTGGAAGCGGAGCGTCACCGTCTGGGCACGGCTGACGTTCGGCGTGGCCAGCACGGCTGCGCCAGCGGTTCCCACTGCGGCAGCCTTCAGCAGGCCACGGCGGCCCGGCGCCGCCGTCGTCGTGTCGGTCATTCGTTCCCTCCAGACGTGCCGTCCGCGTGTTCCCGCGGCGCGGCGGGTTGAAGCTGGCGCCTCATTACGGATTGACGAGGCCTTTCGCAATGGCCGCGTCACGCCGCCGTGAACGCCGGCCGCGCCGTGAGCCGTCGGGTAACGTCACCTACTTCGTGACGAACGCCTTCTCCACGACATAGCTCCCGGGTTCGCTGTTGGAACCCTCGACGAAGCCGCGGGCTTCCAGCAGGGCGCGCACATCCGCGTTCATCGCCTCCGACCCGCACAGCATTGCCCGGTCCCGCTCCGGCGAGAGCGGCGGCAGGCCGAGGTCGGCAGTCAGGCTGCCCGTCTCAATCATCGTCGTGATCCGGGCGGAGGTGTGGAACGCCTCCCGCGTCACGCTCGGGACGTAGGTCAGCTTCTCCCGCACCAGCTCGCCCAGCAGCTCGTGGCCGAACAGCTCCTCCGAGATCAGGCCGCGATAGGCCAGCTCGTTCGCCTGCCGGACGGTATGCACCAGCACGATGCGGTCGAAGCGGTCATAGGTCTCGGGGTCGCGGATCAGGCTCATGAAGGGCGCGAGCCCCGTGCCCGTGGCGAACAGCCACAGCACGCCGCCCGGCAGCAGGTTCTCCGGCATCAGGGTGCCGGTCGCCTTGCGCCCGATCAGCACCCCGTCGCCCGGCCGGATGTGCTGCAGGCGCGAGGTCAGCGGCCCGTGCTGCACCTTGATGGAGAGGAACTCCAGGTGCTCCTCCCAGGGCGGGCTGACCATGGAATAGGCCCGCACCAGCGGCTTGCCGTCCACCATCAGCCCGATCATGGCGAACTGCCCGGCACCGAAGCGGAAGGTCGGGTCCCGCGTGCAGGTGAAGGAGAACAGCCGGTCGGTCCAGTGGTGGACGCTCAGCACCGTCTCCAGGAAGAAGCCGGGGGGGACCTTGACGGGGGCCGCGGCGGGCGCGCCCAGGTCGGAAGCGGTCGTGCTCATCGGGCTCCTTGATGCACGCGGCGGCCGGAGGCTGCAACGCACCCGGTGCGGCGGGATGCCGCAACTCGGTCGGCTGCGTCATGCTGCATCGCAATTGCCGCCGCACGCTGCAACGCCCAAGGTCATGCCGCCTTGCGATGGCGCAAGTCCACGCCCTGTCCCATGCTCCGCACGCAACCCGGAGCGCCGCAATGACGACCCCGCCGACCGGGCCGGAGGTGGACACCACCCCCCGCCCCCTGCCCGCCCGCATCCCCCACCGCGGCACGGCGGTGACGCTGGAGCCGCTGGCGGTGCGCCACGCCGACGACCTCTGGCAGGCCGCCCAGGCCGACCCGGCGGGCCATTCCTGGGCCTATATGGGCTACGGCCCCTTCGCCGATGCCGCCGCCATGCGCCGCCACGTCGCCGGCTTCGCCGCCCAGCACGATCCCATGGCCTGGGCCGCCCGCCCGCACCGCTCCGGCCGGGTGGAGGGCTGGCTGACGCTGATGGAGATCCAGCCCGCCAACGCCGCCATCGAGATCGGCCATATCTGGTTCTCCCCCGCCATGCAGCGGACCCGCGCCGCGACGGAGGCGATGTTCCTGCTGATGCGCCACGCGATGGACGACCTGGGCTACCGCCGCCTGGTCTGGAAGTGCAACGCGCTGAACGCCCCGTCCCGCACCGCCGCCGCGCGGCTCGGCTTCGTCTTCGAAGGCGTGCTGCGCGCCCACCTGGTGGTGAAGGGCCGCCGGCGCGACACCGCCTTCTTCTCGATCCTGGACGGCGAATGGCCGGCCCGGCGCGACGCGATCGCGGCCTGGCTGGACGACGCCAACTGGGACCATCGCGGCGCCCCGCGCGCCTCGCTCTCGGCGGCCACCGCAGGCCTCGCGGCGGAGCCGGCGCTGGCGCCATGACCCGCCCCCTGGCCCGCCCCCTGGCCGGCGC
>NZ_JAPSMD010000359.1 GCF_027856955.1 Falsiroseomonas oryzae
GGCCGAGGTCAGCCGCGCCAGCGCCTGGCGCCCGCCGGCGGCGAAGACGGCGACGGCGCGCAGCAGGTCGCGCAGCGCCTCCGCGCTGGCCGCGTCGAAGGGCGCCCAGGCGCCGCCCGAGAGCTTCGCCACCTGGCGGAAGGCGGTCTCGGCGACGGGGCTGCGGCCTTCCTGGAAGCAGAAGACCGGCGTGCCGCGCAGGCCGAGCTCGCCCGCGACGTGGCAGATCGGGTCCACGTCCTCCTCGATGGCGTCGCCGATGAAGATCACGCCGTTGACCTTCTCGCGGCTCGTCTCCTCGCGCGCGTGCTTCAGGGTGCGCAGGATCTGCGTTTGCCCGCCGAGGCAGGAGACGCCGGTCATGCGCCGCGCCAGGTCCTGCGCGTTGGTCAGGAAGGGCGTGGTGGCGAACTCGCCGAAGCCGCGGTAGTAGGCGAGCGAGACGGCCAGCCCGCCGACGTCGCGCACCGCCATGAACATCTCGCCCTGCAGCTGGCAGGCGCGGTCCCAGCTGGGCTGGCGCGACGCGGTGGCGTCGATGGCGAAGATCAGCCGGCCGGGCCGGCCGGAAGCGGGCCGGACCGCGGGCATGGACGCGACCTTCTGGAGGAAGGCGGCGACGGCGGCGTTGCCCGGCTTGTCGGGCAGGTTGCTCATGCGCCCGATGTGGTCCCGCGGCGGCCCGCCGTCAGCCCCCCGGCGCCTCAGCCACCGGCCTTCAGCCCGTTCGCCTGCGCCGCTGCCAGCGCCGTCATGTTGACGATCCCCCTCGCCGTGACGCTCGGCACCAGCACATGGATGGGCCTGGCCATGCCGAGCAGGATCGGGCCGACCTGCAGCCCCTCGGCGGCGGCCTTCAGCAGGTTGAAGGCGATGTTGGCGCTGTCGAGGTCGGGCATCACCAGCAGGTTGGCCGCATCCGTCAGGCGGCTGTCAGGGACGGCGCGGTCGCGGATGGCCGGCACCAGCGCGGCGTCGGCGTGCATCTCGCCATCCACCTCGAAATCCGGGCCGCGGGCGAGCAGCGCCTTGAGCGCCGCGCGCATCTTGCGCGCGCCCGGCGCACCGGAGGCGCCGAAGGAGGAATGGGAGAGCAGCGCGGCCTTGGGCGTGATGCCGAAGGCGCGGATCTGCTCGGCCGCCAGCAGCGTCATGTCGGCGACCTGGTCGGGCGTCGGGTCCACGGTCAGGTGGGTGTCCACAAAGAACAGGTGCCCGTTCGGCAGGATCAGCGCCGACAGCGCATAGACGCGGTTCACCTGCGGCAGCTTGCCGATCACGTCGAAGGCGTGGTGCCAGTGGCTGAGCCAGTCGCCGGTGCCGCCGCAGAGGCAGGCATCGGCCAGGCCCGCCTCCAGCAGCAGCGCGGCCGCCACCGTCGGGCGGTTCCCGACGCGGCGTGCCGCGGCATCGGGCGGCACGCCGCGGCGCCCGACCTTGCGCTGGTAGAGCGGCACGAGCCTGTCGAACACCTCGGCATCCGCGGCGGGGTCGAGGATGCGCACGGATTCCTGGAAATCCATGCGCAGCCCCATGGCGGCGGCGCGGCCGGAGATGACCTCGCGGCGTCCGATCAGGATGGGCTCCGCCAGGCCCTCGTCCAGCACGGTCTGCACGGCGCGGAGCGTGCGTTCATCCTCGCCCTCGGCGAAGACCACGCGGGCGGGGTTGCGGCGCGCCACCTCGAAGACCGGGCGCATCAGCTCGCCGGAGCGGAAGACGAAGCGCTCCAGCTCGCGGCGATAGGCGTCGAGGTCGGCGACAGGGCGGCGGGCGACGCCGCTTTCCGCCGCGGCCTTCGCCACCGCGGGCGCGATCTCCAGGATCAGGCGGGGGTCGAAGGGCTTGGGGATGATGTAGTCCTGGCCGAAGACCGGCGCGTTACCGCCATAGGCGGCTGCGACGACCTCGCTGGCCTCCATCCGCGCCAGGGCGGCGATGGCGTCGGCGGCGGCGACCTTCATCGCCTCGTTGATGGTGGTGGCGCCGGCATCGAGCGCGCCGCGGAAGATGAAGGGGAAGCAGAGGACATTGTTGACCTGGTTCGGGTAGTCGCTGCGGCCGGTCGCGACGATCGCGTCGGGGCGCACGGCGCGCACGGCTTCCGGGAGGATCTCCGGCTCGGGGTTCGCGAGCGCGAGCACCAGCGGCTTGCGCGCCAGCTTCGGCAGCCATTCCGCCTTCAGCACGCGCGGCGCCGAGAGGCCGAGGAAGATGTCGGCGCCGTCCAGCACCTCCTCCAGCGTGCGGGCGGCGGTGTCCTGGGCGTAGGCGGCCTTGAAGGGGTCGGTGTTCGGCCGGCCCTTCCAGACCACGCCGTCGATGTCGCAGATCGTGACGTTCTCGCGCTTCAGCCCCATGGCGACGAGCAGGTCGAGGCAGGCGATGGCGGCGGCGCCGCCGCCGGTGTTGACCACCCGCACCTCGTCCAGCTTCTTGCCCTGCAGCAGCAGGCCGTTGCGCACCGCGGCGGCGACGATGATGGCGGTGCCGTGCTGGTCGTCGTGGAAGACCGGGATCTTCATGCGGGCGCGCAGCGCGCGCTCGATCGCGAAGCACTCGGGCGCCTTGATGTCCTCGAGGTTGATGGCGCCGAAGGAGGGTTCAAGGGCGGCGACGGCCTCCACGAAGCGGTCGGGGTCGCGTTCCTCGACCTCGAGGTCGATGGAGTCGATGCCGGCGAACTTCTTGAAGAGGACCGCCTTGCCTTCCATCACCGGCTTGCCGGCCAGCGCGCCGATGGCGCCGAGGCCGAGGACGGCGGTGCCGTTGGAGATCACGGCCACCATGTTGCCGCGGGTGGTGTAGTCCCAGGCCTTGTCGGGGTCCTTCGCGATCTCCTCGCAGGCGGCGGCGACGCCGGGGGAGTAGGCGAGCGCCAGGTCGCGCTGGGTGGCCATGCGCTTGGTCGGCTCGACCGAGAGTTTTCCCGGCCGCGGCAGGCGGTGGTAGTCGAGGGCGGCCTTGCGGAAATCGTCGTCCATGCCGGGATGCTAGCCTGCCCGGTGGCGCGCTGCGAGCGTGGGAGGGTGCTGCGGCTGCCCATCGCGCCCTCTTGGCCGCAGAACAGGCGGCCCGCGCACAGAGCTACCGCCGAGGGGGCGCACCAGCGCGTCGGCGCGAAAGCCAAGGCCGCGGAGCGGCCGCCCGGCGCTTGAGGGTAAGGGTATATGCGGTCGAGAAGATTCGAACTTCCACGGGGTTGCCCCCACCAGCACCTCAAGCTGGCGCGTCTACCATTCCGCCACGACCGCACAGGGCACCTTGGCGCGCGTTCCCGCACGCCTTAGAGGCGGCGCGTATAGCCGATGACCTCAGACGCGACAACGCCCCTGGCGACACCGACCGACCTGGCCTGGCAGGTGGCCGAGGGGCTCACGCCCTACCAGGACGCGGTCGCCGCGATGGAGGCCCGCGTGGCGGCGATCCGGGAGGGCACGGCGGGGGAGCTGGTCTGGCTGGTGGAGCACCCGCCGACCTACACCGCCGGCACCTCGGCCCGACCCGAGGACCTGCTGGAGCGGCGGTTCCCGGCGGTGGCGGCGGGGCGCGGCGGACAATGGACCTATCACGGGCCGGGGCAGCGCACGGCCTATGTGATGCTGGACCTGACCAGGCCGCACGGAACGGTGCGGGCGCGCGACGTGCGGGCCTATGTGCACGGCCTGGAGGAGTGGCTGATCCGGGCGCTGGACCGCTTCAACATCCGGGGCGAGCGGCGCGAGGGCCGGGTGGGCATCTGGGTGGCCGACCGGGCGCGCGGCACCGAGGACAAGATCGGCGCCATCGGCGTGCGGGTCACGCGCTGGGTGAGCTGGCACGGGGTGGCGCTGAACGTGGACCCCGACCTGTCGCATTTCGGCGGCATCGTGCCCTGCGGCGTGGCGGAGCATGGCGTGACAAGCCTGCACCGGCTGGGCGTGCTGGCGACGATGGAGGAGGCCGACGCGGCGCTGATGGCGGCCTGGGCGGAGGTGTTCGGCTGACTTAACGCGACTCGACAAGGGGTTTCCGCGAAGTTTTCTTCGGAAGCACAACCATGGCGGGCAATGCCCGTCGCGAGGGGGCTTCCGCACCATGGCCGAACCGACCGGGCTCGAGCAGTACCTGCTGGAACTCATCAACCGTGCCCGGCTGGATCCCGCCGGGGAAGCGGCGCGCTTCGGCATCGGGCTGAACGACGGGCTCACGGCAGGCACGATCTCCACCACGGCGAAGGCGCCGCTGGCCTTCAACCCGCTGCTGATCGACGCCGCGCGGGGCCACAGCGACTGGATCCTGGCGACCGACACCTTCTCCCACACCGGGGCGGGCGGATCCTCGCCCGGCGACCGGATGACGGCGGCGGGCTACGTGTTCTCCGGCAGCTGGACCTGGGGCGAGAACATCGCGCTGCGCTCCGGCGCGCTGTCCTCCACCACGGTGGAGCTGCTGCACGAGCAGCTGTTCGAGAGCGCGGGGCACCGGGCGAACCTGCTCAACGTCAATTTCCGCGAGACGGGCCTCGGCCTCGCGCAGGGGGAGTATCGCGGCTTCACGGCGAGCGTCGTGACGGAGGTCTTCGCGCGGTCCGGCAGCAACGTCTTCCTGACCGGCGTCGCCTTCGACGACCGCGACGGCGACCGCTTCTACGACCCGGGCGAGGGGCTGGGCGGCGTGACGCTGACGATCCGCAACACCGCGACCGGCGCGGTGACCACGGCCACGAGCTGGTCGGCGGGCGGCTACAGCGTGGCGCTCGGCGCCGGGAGCTACGAGGTGACCTTCTCCGGCGGCGCCCTGCCGGCGCCGACGACGAAGGCGGTGACGATCGGCAGCAGCAACGTGAAGCTCGATCTCGACGCCGATGCGGGCGCGCCGGCCGGGCTGGCGCTGACCGGCACGGCGGCGAACGAGGTGCTGACCGGCGGGCTCGGCGCCGACCGGCTTCTCGGCCTGGCCGGGGCCGACACGCTGCTTGGCGGCAGCAGCGGCGATACGCTGGAGGGCGGCGCCGGGCGGGACGTGCTGGATGGCGGCGCGGGCGACGACAGGCTGGTCGGCGGCGGCAGCCCGGACCGGGCGACGGGCGGCGGCGGCGCGGACCGCTTCGTGTTCCAGAACGTCTCGACGGACCGCGGCGACCTGATCACCGACTTCACACCGGCCGAGGGCGACCGCGTGGACATCGCCGGCCTGCTGGCCGCCGGGGCCGGGACGGGCTGGGCGGCACTGTCGGCCAGCGGTCATGCGCGGCTGACGCAGACGAGCGCGGGCGCCGTGCTGTGGGTGGACCCGGATGGCGGCGGCGATGGCTGGCTGCAGGTGACGACCTTCGGCGGCCGGAGCGTGGCGCAGCTGGGCGGGGATTTCCTGCTGGGCTGAGGCCAGTTGCCGCTTCGGTCCTGTGCGGGGGCGCGCGCTTCGGACAAGGGGCTGACCTAGCTAAGGCTAGGACTGGGGTTCTGAAGCTTGTCCTAGGCCAGTCCAGTTGGCGAGGGTGGAGAGCAGACGGCGGGGTGGGGCGTAGTTGAAGCGCCATTCGCATTC
>NZ_JAPSMD010000360.1 GCF_027856955.1 Falsiroseomonas oryzae
CCGCGTCAGCCGCAGCGCGCCCGCGCCGCATGCCACCGTCGGCGCGCCGTCCAGCACCGTGCCGGGCGGGCCGCCGCCCGCGGCGGGCTCCGCCGCCAACACGCGGATCGTCTCCCCGCCATGGGCGAAGTAGCAGCCCGGCCAGGGGTTGAGCGCCCGGATGCGCCGGTCGAGCGCCGCTGCGGGCTGCGACCAGTCGATCCGGCCATCCTCCTTGGCGATCTTCGGCGCGTAGGTCACGCCGTCCTCCGGCTGGGGCAGGGCGGGGGGATCCTCCGCCAGAGCTCGCAGGATCAGCCTCGCGCCGAGCTCCGCCAGCGCGTCGTGCACCTCCGGAGTCGTCGCGCGCGGCCCGATCGGGATCGCCTCGCGCAGCAGCATGGGGCCGGTGTCGAGGCCTTCCTCCATGCGCATGATGGTGATGCCCGTCTCGGCATCGCCGGCCAGGATCGCCGCCTGGATCGGACCGGCGCCGCGCCAGCGCGGCAGCAGGGAGGCGTGGATGTTGAGGCACCCGCGCCGCGGCGCGTCCAGCATCGGCTTCGGCAGGATGAGGCCATAGGCCGCGACGACGGCCACATCCAGGTCGAGCGCCGCGAAGGCCGCGTGCTCCGCCGCGTCGCGCCTCACCCGCGCCGGCGTGCGCACCGCGAGGCCGAGTTCGAGCGCGGCGCGGTGCACGGGGCAGGGGGTCTCCTTCTGGCCGCGCCCCGCCGGCCGCGGCGGCTGGGCATAGACCGCGACGATCTCGTGCCCCGCCGCGTGCAGCGCGCGCAGCGCCGGCACCGCGAAGTCGGGGCTGCCCATGAAGGCGATGCGCATGACCCGCGCGCCCTACGCGTCGCGCGCCTTGGCCTTCAGCTCCTTGGCCAGCTTGCGCAGCAGCATGTTCCGCTTCAGCGCGGAGATGTGGTCCACGAACAGCACGCCATCCAGGTGGTCCAGCTCGTGCTGGAAGCAGGCGGCGAGCAGCCCGTCCGCCTCCATCTCCCGCTTCGCGCCGGACAGCTCCGTCCAGCGCAGCTTCACCCGCGCTGGCCGCGTCACGTCGGCGAACTGGTTGGGCAGCGAGAGGCAGCCTTCTTCCCGCGTCGCCAGCTCCTGGCTGGTGGCAACGATCTCGGGGTTCACCAGCACCATCGGGTCCGGCTTGTCCTCTGGCCGGACGTCCACAACCACCAGTCGCAGCAGCTCCCCGACCTGTGGTGCCGCCAGGCCGATGCCGGGGGCCTTGTACATCGTCGCCAGCATCTTCTCGGCCAGCGCAGGCACGCGCGGATCGCCGGCCTGCACCGGCTTCGCCTTGGCGCGCAGGCGCGGGTCGGGGACGTAGAGGATCGGCAGGGTGTCGGCTTCGGTCATCGGGCTGGTCCGGGAAGCGCGGACAGGTAGCCCCGCGGCACACCCCTTGCAACGCATGCCCGCCCCGTCACCGGCGCCCCCCTTGCAACCGCCTGCGCGGCCGCCAAAATCACGCGACACGGGGTGCCTCGGGCCCCGCCCGATTCACGCCTCGCCCAGAAACCCGCAAGGGCAGGGGGGGCCAGGGGAACACAGCATGTCGCGTCCCTCGCTGTTCGGCTCGCCGCTCTTCCTCGGCTTCGACCATCTCGAGCAGATGCTCGACCGGGTGCAGAAGAACGCCGACGGCTATCCGCCCTACAACATCGAGCAGACCGGCGACACGCGGCTGCGGATCACGCTGGCCGTTGCCGGCTTCTCGATGGACGACCTGCAGATCACGCAGGAGGACAACCAGCTGGTGATCCGCGGCCGCCAGAAGGACGACGCCGAAGGCCGCGTCTTCCTGCACCGTGGCATTGCCGCCCGGCAGTTCCAGCGCGCCTTCGTGCTGGCCGAGGGCATCGAGGTGGAGGGTGCGTGGCTCGACAACGGGCTGCTGCATGTCGATCTCCGCCGCCCCCTGCCGGAGGCGCGGGTGAAGACCATCAAGATCGCGGCGCGCGGCAACGGCGCGCAGCGCACGGCCGTCGGCGGCCCCGTCGTCGGCGGGTTGGCCGAGAAGCTGACCGACGGCCGCGACGAGCAGGGGTGATCAGGACGATACCCCTCGCATCCAGCCAGGCGCGGGCCCAGGCGGGACGTGCCGAAAGGAGAGAACGATGAACGAGCATGACGCCGGCGCCGATGCGGGCCGGAGCTTCCTGAGCGCCGCGGCGCTCCGCAGCCTGTCGGCACGGGACTTCGCCCGGCTTGGTGCCGAGGACGTCGCCTATGTGCGGCCCGTGATCATGAATGGCGCGCAGGCTTTCGCGATCCATGCCGCGGACGGCACCCCGATCGGCGCCGCGCCCAGCGCCCAGCTCGCCGCCGCCGCCATCCGCCAGCACGAGATGGAGCCGGCCCTGGTCCACTGAGGACCGCGCTGCGGCGCGCCCGACGGCGCGCCGCAGCGCGAGGCGTCAACCCTTCCCGGGGTCGATCCAGCCGACATGCCCGTCGGCGCGGCGATAGACGACGTTGAGCGCCTCCGTCGTGCTGTTGCGGAACATCAGCACCTGGGCGTGCATCAGGTCGAGGCGCATCACCGCCTCGCCCACCGTCAGCCGCTCGATCTCCGCCGGCGTCTCCGCGACAACCGCCGGATGATCTGCGCCGTTCGCCACGGCGGTCTCGGCGGCGTCGGCCTCCTCCTCCTCCTCCGGGCGTCGCAGCACGATCTGGCGCGCCGGCTCGCCGCGCGGGCGGTCGCGCGTCGCGGCCAGGCTGCGGGCATGGTCGTTCACGCGCCGTCGGTAGCGGCGCAACCGCTTGGCGACGTGTTCCGCCGCTTCCTCGAAGGCGCGATGCGCGTCGGGGCCTTCGCCCTCGCCGCGCATGAACAGGTCGCGGCCGGCCTTGAGGTTGATGTCGCAGACGAAGGCGTGCCCCTTGCCGTCGCGGCGGAAGGTGACGTTCGCCTCGAGCGCATGGTCGAAATACTTGCGGGCGATGATGCCCAGACCCTCCCGGACATGGGTCTGCAAGGCCTCGCCGGTCTCGACCTGCTTGCCCGCGACAGTGATGTGCATGAGAGCTTCGCTCCTTCCTCCGTTCGGGGAAGGCCGCCCGGGGAAAGGCGGCGCGGAGCCAGGTCGGCGCGAGGGCCGTATGGGCGCGGAGCCGGTTTCAGGCCGGGACGGCCTTCTCCCGCTTGCGCTGCACCGAAGATGGAATGCGCAGCGCCTCCCGGTATTTGGCCACCGTTCTGCGCGCGATGTCCACCCCTTCCTTCCGCAGCCGATCGACGATCGCATCGTCGGACAGGATGTCCTCCGGATCCTCCTGCGCGATCATCTCCCGGATGCGGAAACGGATCGCCTCGGCGGAGTGGCTTTCGCCGCCCGTCGTGCCGGCGATCGCGGTGGTGAAGAAATACTTGAGCTCGAACGTGCCGCGCGGCGTCGCGATATGCTTGTTCGCGGTCACCCGGCTCACCGTGCTCTCGTGCATCGAGACCGCCTCCGCCACGTCGCGCAGGATCAGCGGGCGCAGGTGGGACACGCCGTGGCGGAAGAAGCCGTCCTGCCGGCGCACGATCTCGGCGGCGACCTTCAGGATGGTGTTGGCGCGCTGTTCCAAAGACTTCACCAGCCAGGTCGCGCTCTGCAGGCGCTCCGCCAGGAAGGCGCGGTCGTCCTTCGACTTCGAGCCGACCACCGCGCGGGCATGGAAGCCGCGGTTGACCAGCACGCGCGGCAGGGTCTCCGGGTTCAGCTCCACCGCCCATTCGCCGTTCTCGAGCCGGCGCATGATGACATCGGGCACCACCACCGGCGGCGGCGCGGCGTCCCAGTTGGCGCCGGGCTTCGGGTCCAGCCGCTTCAGTTCGGCGATCATCTCGGCCAGGTCCTCGGCGTCCACGCCGCAGGCCTTCATGAGTCCGCGCTGGTCGCGCCGCGCGAGCATCTCCAGGTTGTCGAGCAGCGCCTCCATGCAGGGGTCGAGGCGGTTGCGATCCGCCAGCTGCACCGCCAGGCATTCGCGCAGGCTCTGCGCGAACATCCCGACCGGGTCCAGCCGCTGCATGCGCGCGCGCACCGCCGCGACCGTCGCCTCCTCGCAGCCCATCGCGGCGGCGATCGCGGCGTCGGTCACCGGCAGCCGGCCGGCCGCATCGACCATGGCCAGCATCTGCGCCGCGATCAGCCGATCCCGCGGATCGTGGAAGGTCAGCCGGATCTGCTCGCCGAGATGCTCGCGCAGCGACACGCGGGCATCGGCCATCTCCTCGATGCCGGAGAGGTCGTCGTCGAAGCTGCCCCGGCTGCCGCCGGCGCCGGGCCCCCCGCCGCTCTCGCTCTCGTAGACGTTGCCCCAATCCGCGTCGAGCGGCGCGGCGCCCTCGGCCGGCATCGCCTCCGATGTCGCGGCGGCATGCGAATCCGCGGGCTCCGGCGCCGCCGCCTCCGGAGCGCGCTCATCGGCCGCCGTGCGGGGCTCCGGCCGCTCGTCGCGTTCCAGCAGCGGGTTGCGCTCGAGCTCCTCCTCGACGAAGGCGGAGACCTCGACGTTGGACGACTGCAGCAGCTTGATGGCCTGCCGCAGCTGCGGCGTCATCACCAGAGACTGCGACTGACGGAGATCGAGGCGAGGGCCCATCGCCATGGTCGCTAGTCCCAGCCCCCGTCGGTGTGCCTGTCCTCCGCCATGCGCGATCCCTACAGGGAGAACCTTTCCCCGAGATAGACGCGGCGCACGCCCTCATGCGCGACGATGTCGCGCGGGCTGCCCTCCATCAGCACCTGGCCGTCATGCATGATGTAGGCGCGGTCGATGATCTCCAGCGTCTCGCGGACGTTGTGGTCGGTGATCAGCACGCCGATGCCGCGGTCCTTCAGGTGCTTCACCAGGTCGCGGATCTCGCCGACGGCGATCGGGTCGATCCCAGCCAGCGGCTCGTCCAGCAGGATGTAGGCGGGCTGGGTGGCCAGCGCGCGGGCGATCTCGCAGCGCCGCCGCTCGCCGCCCGACAGCGCCAGCGCCGGGGCGCGGCGCAGATGGGCGATGCCGAATTCGGCCAGCAGCGCGTCCAGCATCTGCTCGCGCCGGTCGCGGATCGGCTCCACCACCTCGAGCGCCGCGCGGATGTTGTCCTCCACGCTCATGCCGCGGAAGATCGAGGCTTCCTGCGGCAGGTAGCCCAGGCCGAGCCGTGCGCGGCGGTACATCGGCAGGAAGGTCACGTCGTGCCCGTCCATGGTGACCATGCCCTCGTCGGGCTGCACCAGGCCGGTGATCATGTAGAAGGTCGTGGTCTTTCCCGCGCCATTCGGACCGAGCAGCCCGACCGCCTCGCCGCGCTTCAGGCTGAGCGAGACGTTCCGAACCACCGGCCGCTTCTTGTAGCGCTTGCCCAGGCCGGTCGCGACCAGGCCGGCGTTCTGCGCGGCGACCCGCAGGCCGGGTGCCGCCTCGCGCAGCGTGTCGGGCGGGCTCATCGGCTGGCTCCCTGGGCCTGCGCGCCGCGCGGCGGCAGCGGCTGGCGCGGCT
>NZ_JAPSMD010000361.1 GCF_027856955.1 Falsiroseomonas oryzae
CCGGCGCTGGCGCCTGGAGCGGTCGCGGACGACGCCCTGCTGCGCGTGGTCGCGCGCCACGTGGATGGGGGCGGCACGGCGGAGGAGGCGGTCGGCCGCGGCGTGGCGCGCATCGGCACGGACGGGGCGGAGCGGCTGGTCGCGGCGGGCCAGGTCGTGGCCGTCTTCGGCCTGGGGGGCGACGACCTGCTGGTGTCCGGTCGCGGCGCGCAGACGCTGGCCGGCGGCCAGGGCGACGATACCTACATCCTCGGCGACGCCGCCGACCGGGTGATCGAGGCGCCGGGCGAGGGCTACGACACCCTGCGCACCGCGCTACCCGGCGTCGTGCTGCCCGATGCGGTGGAGCGGCTGGTGCTGCTGGGCGATGGGGCAATCGACGGCACCGGCAATGCACTCGACAACGCGCTGGTCGGCAACGACGGCGCCAACCTGCTGCGCGGGATGGCGGGCGAGGATCTGCTGCGGGGTGGCGAGGGCAACGACACGCTGGTCGGCGGAGCCGGGCTCGACCGTCTGGTTGGCGGCGGCGGCGCCGACCTGTTCCTTCTGGAGGCGGCGGAGGATGGCTGGGATCGGGTGAGCGACTTCACCCCCGGCCTCGACCGCATCGGGCTCGATGTCGGCGCCTTCGGCGCGCTCGACGAGGGTTCGCTCGATCCCGCCCGCTTCGAGGACCGCGCCACGGCGACCCGCGCGGAGACGCGGCTGCTCTACGACGCGGCGACCGGCTGGCTGCGCTTCGACGCGGACGGGGCCGGCGCCGGCATCGCCGTGCCGCTGCTGCGTCTGGTCACGCGGCCGGAGCTCTCGGCGGCGGATATCGTGGTCGTCTGAGCGCGCTCCGGGCTCACCAGCCGCGGACGCGCGCGGCGGGGTGGGTGTCCGGCAGGCGTGCGCCGGTGCCGAACAGCTTCTCGCGGTAGGTGCCGGGCGCATAGGCGGTCTTGTAGACGCCGCGGTCCTGCAGCACGGGCACGACCAGCTCGATGAAGGCCTCCAGGCATTCCGGCATGACCGTGCGCGAGAGGTTGAAGCCGTCCACGTCGGCCTCAGCCACCCAGGCCTGCAGCGCGTCGGCGACCTGCACGGGGTCGCCGACGATCGGCGGCTGGCGGCTGCCGAGGACCGAGAGTTCCAGCAGCCTGCGCTTGGTCCAGCCGGGGCCCGCGACCTTCGCCATCGCCTCCACGTTGGAGCGGATGGCCTGGGTCGGGCCGGCGGTCACCGGCTCGTCCATGCCGAAGCGGGCGAAATCGATCCCAAGCGACGCCGAGGCATGCGCCAGCGTCGCCTCCGCATCGGCATGCGCCGCGTAGTCGGTGAGCAGGTCGCGCGCCTCGCGCGCCGTCCGGCCGACGACGACGGTGGCGCCGACGAAGACCTGGATCGGCCGCGGCGCGGCGCGGGCGCGCAGGTCGGCGACAAGGCGGCCCACCACGTCGGGTCGCGTGCCGTTGACGAAGACGCACTCCGCATGGCGGGCGGCGAAGGCGCGGCCGCGGTCGCTGGCGCCAGCCTGGTAGAGCACCGGCGTGCGCTGCGGGGAGGGCTCGCAGAGATGCATCGCGTCGATGCGGAACTGCCGGCCGGCATGGGCGATGCGCCGCACGCGGGCGGGGTCGGTGAAGACGCGACCGGCGGCGTCGCGCTTCACCGCATCGTCGGCCCAGCTGCCTTCCCACAGCGCATAGACGGCATCCATGTACTCGTCCGCCAGGTCGTAGCGGTCGTCGTGCTGCATCTGCGCGTCGTAGCCGAGCGCGCGGGCGGCGCTGTCGAGGTAGCCGGTGACGATGTTCCAGCCGATCCGCCCGCCGGTGAGGTGGTCCAGCGTGCTCATCCGCCGGGCGAAGAGGTAGGGCGGTTCATAGGCGGTGTTGCAGGTGACGCCGAAGCCCAGATGCGTGGTCGCCGCCGCCATGGCGGGAACGATCATCAGCGGGTCGATCAGCGGCACCTGCACGCCGCCGCGCAGCGCCGCCGCCGGCCCGCCGCCATGCACGTCGTAGACGCCGAGGATGTCGGCCAGGAACAGCCCGTCGAACAGGCCGCGTTCCAGCGTGCGGGCCAGGCCTGTCCAGTGCTCCAGCCGCGCGTAGCCCGCGGAGTTGTCGCGCGGATGTGTCCACATGCCCTGCTGGATGTGGCCCGGTGTCGCCATGTCGAAGGCGTTCAGCCGGATCTCGCGCGGGCGCCCGGCCGCCGGCATGGCCATCTGCCGCCCTATTCGATGACGATGTTGACGCGGCTGCCGCCGCCGACGCGGTCCTTCAGCTTCTCCCGCAGGCGGGCGGCGATCCTCTGGTAGGCCTGCGCCTCCTCGGTCTCGGGCCGGGCTGCGACGATCGGGGTGCCGGCATCGGCCAGCTCGCGGATCGCGAGCTTCAGCGGCAGCTCGCCCAGGAACTCGACGCCCAGCCGCTCGGCCTCCTGCCGGGCGCCGCCATGGCCGAAGAGATCGGCGCGGTGGCCGCAATTCGGGCAGCAATAGAAGCTCATGTTCTCGATCAGGCCGAGCACGGGCACGCCGACCTTCTCGAACATGCGCACGCCGCGGCGGGCATCGATCAGCGCGACGTCCTGCGGGGTGGAGACGATGACCGCGCCGGCGAGCGGCACGCGCTGGCTCATGGTGAGCTGCGCGTCGCCGGTACCGGGCGGCATGTCCACGATCATCACGTCCAGCGCGCCCCAGTCCACCTGGCCCATCAGCTGCTCCAGCGCGCCCATCACCATCGGCCCGCGCCAGACCATCGGCGTCTCGGCATCCACCAGGAAGCCGATGGACATCGCCTTCAGCCCCCAGCGCTGCAGGGGGATGATGCGCTGCCCCTCGGCGCGGGGGCGTTCGCGGGTGCCCAGCATCTGCGGCAGGGAGGGGCCGTAGATGTCGGCATCCAGCAGCCCGACCTTGAGCCCCTGGGAGGCGAGGGCCACGGCCAGGTTGACGGCGGTGGTGGACTTGCCGACGCCGCCCTTGCCGGAGGCGACGGCGACGATGGCGCCGACATCCGGCAGCAGCATCGGCCCCTGCCCCGGGGTGGCCTTGCCGCCGGGGCCGGGTGCGGACGCGGCCGGCTTCGGCGGCTCCGCCCGGTGTGCGGTCAGCACGACGGTGGCCGAGAGCACGCCGGGAACGGCAGCGGCCGCCTTCTCCGCGGCGCTGCGCAGCGGCTCGGCGTCGCGGGCACGCTCGCGCGGGACCTGGATGGCGAACTGCACCATCCCCGCTTTTGCCGTCAGGCCCTCCACCATGCCGGCTTCCACCACGTCCCGGCCGGTGGCCGGGTCGCGCACCGCGCGCAGGGCCGACCGGACCGCCGCTTCCAGGCTTTCGCCCATCGCTTGAAAATCCCCTCGAACGCCGCGATATCCGCGGCACCGCGCCGGTCCGGGGCGCCCTTGCGCGCGGGCGCCGGGACCGGGACCATGGGGCGGTCCGGTCCGGGGGCCGCGCGCCGGTGCGACCCGGCTCGGTTGCCCCCATATGGACCAGCGATGCGGCGGCTGCACCCCTCCCTGCCACGGGAAGGCGATGGCCGGCGGGCCCGCCGATGCGGGCGGCGAGTGTTGAGACTGCCGGGAGAAGGAGGTCGAGTACCCGATGGCGTGGAACAGCAGCGGCGGACCCAGCCCATGGGGGAATCCCCGTCCGGGCGGACCGTGGGGCGCGCCGCAGCCGCCTTCGGGCGGGGGCTCCGGCGGCGGTGGCGGACGCGGGCCAGACCTCGATGACGTGATCCGGCAGGCGCAGGACGCGGTGCGGCGCTATCTGCCGCGCGGCAGCGGCGGCAAGGGTATCGCGCTGGCCGGCCTGGTGCTGGTGGCGCTGTGGGCGGCCTCGGGCTTCTACCGCGTGGACCCGGACGAGCAGGGCGTGGTGTTGCGCTTCGGCGCCTTCGACCGGACCGCGCCGCCCGGCCTGAACTACCACATCCCCTGGCCGGTCGAGACCGTGACCACGCCGCGCGTCACGCGCATCAACCGCGTCGATGTCGGCTTCCGCGCCGCCGCCGATGGCGGCCAGGCCGTCCGGCCCATCGCTTCCCGCGATGTGCTGGAGGAAAGCCTGATGCTGACCGGCGACGAGAACATCATCGACATCGACTTCGCCGTGTTCTGGCGCATCCGCGACGCCGCGGAGTTCCTGTTCAACACGCGCAACCCCGAGGTCACGGTGAAGTCCGCGGCCGAAAGCGTGATGCGCGAGGTGATCGGCCGCACGCCGATCCAGCCGGCGCTGACCGAGGCGCGCGCGCAGATCGAGCAGGAGGTGCGCCGCGGCGCCCAGGCCATCATGGACCAGTATCGCGCCGGCGTGGAGATCACCCAGGTGCAGCTGCAGAAGGTGGACCCGCCGAGCCAGGTGGTGGACGCCTTCCGCGACGTGCAGCGCGCGAATGCGGACCGCGAGCGCGCCCGCAACGAGGCCGAGAGCTACCGCAACGACATCATCCCCCGCGCCCGCGGCGAGGCCGAGCGCATGGTTCAGGAGGCCGAGGGCTTCCGCGAGAGCCAGGTCGCCCGCGCCCGAGGCGAGTCGCAGCGCTTCGTCAGCGTGCTGACCGCCTACCAGGCGGCGCAGGACGTGACGCTGCGGCGGATGTACATCGAGACCATGGAGGAGATCCTGCGCCGCAACCCGAAGGTGCTGGTGGACAGCGGGCTGCAGGGCGTGGTGCCGCTGCTGAACCTGGGCGATGGCGGCCGTCCGCCGGCCGCCGCGGTCGCGCCGCAGATCCTGCGCCAGCAGGCGCCGCAGCCGCAGGGCTTCCAGGGCGGGCCTAACCCGAACATGCCCGTCCGGCCCCAAGGGATGAACCAGGGGATCCCCCGATGAACCGCGCCCTGATCCTGGCGGTAGCGGCGGCCGTCGCGCTGCTCGTCGCCTCCTCCACGCTGTTCACGGTGAACCAGACCCAGCAGGTCCTGATCACCCAGTTCGGCCAGCCGATCCGCGTGATCACGGAACCCGGGCTGCAGGCGAAGATCCCCTTCATCCAGACGGTGATCGCCTTCGACCGCAGGCTGCTCGACTTCGACGCGCCCGGCGAGGAGGTGATCCTGGGCGACCAGCGGCGGCTGATCGTGGACAGCTTCACCCGCTACCGCATCACCGACCCGCTGCTGTTCTTCCAGACCGTTGGCGCGACCGAGGCCGGGATCCGCGCGCGGCTGAACTCCATCGTCACCTCCGCCCTGCGCCGCGTGCTGGGCAACGAGCCGCTGCTGTCGGTGCTGTCCACCGACCGGACGCGGATCATGAGCGAGATCCAGCGGCAGGTGAACGAGGAGGCGCGGCGGTTCGGCATCCAGGTGACCGACGTGCGCATCCGCCGGGCCGACCTGCCGGAGGAGAACACGCAGGCGATCCTGAACCGCATGCAGTCCGAGCGCGAGCGCGTGGCGCGCGAGGCGCGCGCGGAAGGCGCCGAGGTGGCCGCCCGCGTGCGCGCCGGCGCCGACCGCGAGCGCACCGTGCTG
>NZ_JAPSMD010000362.1 GCF_027856955.1 Falsiroseomonas oryzae
GACCGATGCCACCCTTGCCGCCTTCGTCGAAGCCGAGCAGGCCAGCCGGCTCAGCGCCGCGACGAAGGGTCGCGCCCGCACCATCGCGGCCGCCTGGAACGCCTGCGTCCGCGCCGGCCTGCCGGGCTGGCCTGGCCAGACGCTGGCCGCCGCCCGCGTGCGCGTGCCCTACGCGCTGCGCCTGGAGGCCTACCCGGACAGCTTCCAGCAGGAGGTGGCCGCCTTCGAGGCGCGCCTGGCCTGCCGCGAGGGTCGCTTCCTGATCGGTGCTGGCGGCCACCGCCGCCTGCGCCCGGCCACCATCAAGGCCCGCGTCTTCGCGATCCGCCAGGCCGCCGGCCTGCTGGCGCGCTCCGGCGTGCCGGCGAGCGAGATCCGCGGCCTGCGCGACCTCGTATTCCCGCTCGATCGCGTCAGCCTCGTGCTCGACACGCTGGCCGAGGCCCAGGCGGCGCGCAGCGGCGCGAAGGAGCCGGAGGGCGGCCAGCTGGCAATGGTGGCCGAGACGCTGCGCCAGCTCGCGGCTTTTCACGTCCGGCTGCCGGAGGCCGAGGTGCAGGCCATCGCCGGCTGGGCCCGTCAGGCCCGCGGCCGCCGCCGCAATCCCGGCCTGACCCGCAAGAACCGCGACCGGCTGCGCGCGCTGGTGCCGCTGCACCGCCGCGGGCTCCTGCTGCACCTGCCGGCCGAGCTGATGCGGCGCGCCCGCGAGCTTGGCGCCGGCACCGTCGAGGCCGGCCGTCTCGCCCGCACCGCGGCGGTGATCGAGATCCTGCTGGTCTGCCCGCTGCGCCGTCGCTCGATGCTGGCGCTGCGTCTCGACGAGCATCTGCAGCGCCTGGCTCCCCGTGGCCGCCGCATCACCCACCTGGTGCTGCAGCCCGACGACATGAAAAACGAGGCGCCGATGGAGTGGCCGCTGCCGCCCGGGTCGGCCGCGCTGGTCGAGGACTACATCCGCCACTTCCGCCCCGCGCTGGCCACGCCCGACAATCCCTGGCTGATCCCGAGCGGGGCCGGCGTCCTGAGCGAGAACCGCTTCTCGCATGTCATCGAGACGGTCATCGCGCAGGAGGTCGGCGCCGACGTGAACGTCCACCTGGTGCGCCACTTCGCGGCCTGGCTGCACCTCAAGCACCACCCCGGCGCCTACGAGGATGTCCGCCGCGTGCTGGGCCACAGGAGCGTCGAGACGACACATGCCAACTACGTGGCCTTCGAGGCGGCGATGTCGGCCGAGCGCTTCGACGCGGCGGTGCTTGGGGAGCGCAAGGCCACCCGCGCGGTGGCCGCAGCGAAGTGGGGCAGGCTTGGCAAGGCCCGACGCCGCGGGAGCGAGGCCTGATGGCGGACCGCCTCTGCCTGCCGCTCGCGGCGTGGCCGGAGGGTGACCGGAAGGGCTGGCTGGCGGCCCTCGCCCCTGACCGGTCGCGGCGTTTTGGCCTCGGGCCGCAGGTGCCGTCCATGCCACCGGCGACGCAGCGCAAGACCCAGGGCGGCTATGCGCGCTGGCTCGGCTTCCTCGCCTCGTCCGGCCGTCTGGACCCCGCCGCCGCGCCCGCCACGCGCGTCACCGAGGAGGCGGTGGCGGCCTGGACCGACGACATGCGGGGGCGCGGCAACGCCGACCACACCCTGGTCGGGCGGCTCGGCGAGCTCCGGCGCGCGATGGCGGTGCTGGCGCCCGGACAGTGCTTCCGGTGGCTGGCCCGGCCGGGCGGCGTGCCGATCCGCGCGCGCCTGGCGATGCGCCGCCGCGCCCTGACCGTCCACCATCCCAGCGCGATGTTCGCGTGGGGCCTTGCGCTGGTCGAGCGGGCCAAGGGGCTGGGCGGGGATCAGCAGCGCCGCGTGATGCTTCGGGACGGCGTGCTGATCATGCTGCTCGCCGCCCGCGCGCCGCGGCTGCGCAGCCTGGCATCGCTGCGGCTCGGGGTGAATGTGCTCCGCGATCCCGAGGGCTGGCGCATCGACTTCGACGAGGGCGACATGAAGACTGGGAGGTCCCTCGAATACGGCCTGCCCGATGCGCTCAAGGCGGCGCTCGACCGCTACGTCGAGGTCGAGCGCGCCGAGATGCTGGGCGGCCGTGTCGAGGACGCGCTCTGGATCAACTGGGATGGCCGCCCGCTGCGGACGCGCGGGATCGATAAGCGCATCCGCTGGTGGTCGGAGAAGCGCTTCGGGAAGGGTGCCAGCTTCGGGCCGCACCGGTTCCGGTATGGCATCGCCACGGGGGCGCCGATCGCGGATCCAGAGGCGCCGGCGATCGGCGCGGCGGTGCTGGGCATCACGGCCGGCACCGCGAAGGAGGCGTATGACCGCGGCTCGCGCGCGGCGGCCGCGAAGCGCTTCCACGCCGGCCTCGCCGAGGAGCGCAAGCAGACGGCGGCGCTCGCGCGAAACATCTTCGCGCGCCGCCGGCGCGAGCCCCGGGAGGATGGCGAGCGGACCGATCCAGGCGAATGAGTTGCGAGGGTCATGGTTGGGCGGAGACTCGCTGCAACGATGGGCGCGAACGACGGCGCGTCGGCCGTGATGGGCGGCGTCTTGCCGCAGTGGGTGGGGAGTTCCCCATATAGTAGGGGGACGTGACGTTCGTTCTCCTTTCCGGCGCATAGGGGTGTCCCGATGACTGATGAGAGCGTTGAGCGGAAGAAGCAGCTGATCCGGCAACTGGCCGACGAGTTGGGCATCCGCATCCGGGAGCTTGAGACCAGCGGGACCAGGGGGTTGAGGTTCCGGTCGCCGCACCACGAGGCGCTAGCCGCCACGGCGCGGAAGTTCGCCGACATCATGGCTGGCGCAACGGGGGAGGTGCAGGCGCGGGCCGCGGACGACCTCGTGGAGCACTACTGGCACCACCATACGAACCGGACCGAGAAGAGCGAGAAGGGCGGGAGTCGCTCTGGCATGAAGGTCATGGTGCGCTGCGGTCACGACGCGCACCGCATCTATGAGCAACTCCAGGCGCGGGTTGAGTACTGGCAGAGCGTGAAGAACACATCCCAGCCCGGCGAGACGCCTGCGGATGCAGCAAAGCGAGTGGCGCTGGCCGAGCGATACACCAAAGTCAGAAATCAGAGCTCGAAGATACACGTCGGACGGCCACGCAAGGTCATCGGCGCGATCGAAATCAAGGAGACGTCCGGCGGCACGAACCCTGATTCGATTACATGGGAAGTTGGGAGAATGTTCCTGCAGCATGGCGATGCGGTGCTCGCCGACGACGTTATCGACGCCATCCTGGACAACGGTGGAGCGATAGCGGCCACTTCGGCGCCGTCGCCTGCTCTGCAAGATATCCTGGCGCGGGTTCAGGCAGCCATTACCTCTGCGGCGCTGCCACCCCATGAGGTCAAGCGGCTGCAGAAGGTGCTCGCCGTGTTGGCCGCTTAGCGAACGACATCGCTCTGCGACAACGATGAGGATTTTTGGGCGACGGGGCTGTCTGAGAGGACCTGGGGGAAGGCGGCGAGCACAAGCGGTTCGCCGCTCCCCCCCCCGCCGATCATCTTCAACGCAGGCGCCTGCCCAGTAGCGACGGCCAGAGCACCTTATCCAGGGGCCTGCTCCGGATCGAACCCGGTGATTGACCACTTACCCAGGCCCGTGGGCCGCGCGCGCGGCCGAGAGCTAGTATTTTTGAAACCGCAGATTCGTGCCCTTCAGACCGGAGTGCCCCGCTGGTGACCCGTTGCGCGATCTACGCCCGCTTCAGCAGTGATGCGCAGTCAGAGCAGTCGATCGAGGACCAGGTCCGGGTCTGCCGAGCCCGGGCCGAGCGCGAGGGTTGGGAGGTGGCGGAGGTCTACGCCGACTACGCCATCAGCGGCGCCACCGCCGCGCGCCCACGCTTCCAGCAGCTGGTCGCCGACGCCCGCACCGGCCGGTTCGGGGTGATCCTGGCCGAGGCGTTGGACCGGATCAGCCGCGACCAGGAGCACATCGCCGGCTTCCACAAGCAGATGCAGTTCGCGCGGGTGCGGGTGGTGACGATCGCCGAGGGCGACATCAGCGAGCTGCATGTCGGCCTCAAGGGTACGATGTCGGCGCTGTTCCTGAAGGATCTGGCGCAAAAGACCCACCGCGGCCTCGAGGGTCGGGTGCGGGCGGGCCGGAACGGCGGCGGGCTATGCTTCGGGTACCGGGTGCGTCGCGGATTGCGGCCGGATGGGACGCCGATCACCGGGGAGTTGGAGATCGAGGAGACCGAGGCCGCCGTGGTCCGGCGGGTGTTCGACGGGTATGCCGCCGGCCTGTCGCCGCGCTCGATCGCCAGGACACTGAACACCGAGGGCGTGGCAGGGCCGCGCGGCGGCAAGTGGACAGCCTCGTTGCTGTTGGGGGGCGCGGGCCGAGAGACCGGCATGCTGCGCAACCGGCTCTACATCGGCGAGCGGGTTTGGAATCGCCAGCACTTCGACAAGGACCCGAGCACCGGCCGGCGCGTGGCCCGCCCGAATCCGCGGGACGCCTGGGTGGTCACGCCGGTGCCGGATCTGGCGATCCTGGACCGTGAGGTCTGGGAGGAGGCGCAGCGGCGCCTGGAGGCAAGCCGGCGGGTGGTGACGAGCAAGAGCGCCGCGAACACCGGCGCGACGCTGGCCGCCGTGCGTCGCCCGCGCTGGCCCTTGGCCGGCCTGGTGCGGTGCGGCCTCTGCAACGGCCCGATGAGCGTGATCGGCAGCGGCGGGCGGCTCGGCTGCACGAACCACGTCGAGCGCGGCACCTGCACGAATCGGCGGACGGTGGCACGCGACGCGCTGCTGGGCCGGGTGCTGGTCGGGCTCAAGGAGCGGCTGCTGGCGCCGGAACTGGTCGAGGAGTTCGCCCGAGCCTACGTGTCCGAGGTCAATGCGGCGAACCGCGAGCGCGGGGCCCGGCAGGCAGGTCTGCAGGGACAGGTCGCGAAGCTCGACCGCCAGATCCGGAACCTGCTCGAGCTGATCAAGGACGGCCACGGCGGGGTGGCGATGGCGACCGAACTGCGCGAGGTGGAGCGCCGGCGCGAGACGCTGCAGGCCGAGATCGCCGCGGCCGGCGTGCCGGAGCCGGTCCCGGTGCTGCACCCGAACCTGCCGGCGCTGTACCGCCGCAAGGTCGAGGCGCTGGAGGAGGCGCTCAAGGACGAGATGACGGCGCTGCTGGCGGCTGAGGCGCTGCGGTCGCTGATCGACGCGATCCTGGTGCATCCGGGCGAGCGCCGCGGCGAGGTGTCGCTCAGCCTGCGCGGCGACCTGGCGGCGTTCCTGCGGATGGCGGAGGCCGAGCAGCGCCTGAACGCCAAAACGGCCGTTGCCCTGGGAGGGAACGGCCGTTCTGTGTTTGGTCGAGAAGTCATGGTATCGTTGGATGCGGGGACAGGATTTGAACCTGTGACCTTCAGGTTATGAGCCTGACGAGCTACCGGGCTGCTCCACCCCGCGGAGGTGTTTGGTCTTGTCGTGTTGGATCCGGCGTGGTGGCC
>NZ_JAPSMD010000363.1 GCF_027856955.1 Falsiroseomonas oryzae
GTGGCCACCACCAGCACCGCCAGCGCCCGCACCGGGTCGCCGGTCACCGCCCAGGCGCCAGCGGCCAGCACGGCCGTGAAGGCGACGAAGCCCACCGCCCAGCGGTCCGCCAGACGGGCCAGTGGTGCGCGCTGCGCCGCCGCCGCCTGCGCCAGGCGCAGGATGGCCGCATAGGTGCTGGCCTCCGCCGGCTGCGTCGCGCGCAGCCGGAAGGCGCTTCCCGCATTCACCCCGCCGCTGCGCAGCGCCGTGCCGCGCGCGAAGGGGACGGGCATCGCCTCGCCCGTCAGCGCGCTCTCGTCCAGCGTCGCCGCCTCGTCCTCCAGCACGCCATCGGCCGGCACCGTCTCGCCGGGGCGCACCAGCAGCAGGTCGCCGGGGCGGATCGCCGCGACGTCGATCTCCTCCAGTGCCTCTCCGGAAAGCCGCGCCGCACGACGCGGCGCGCGGGCGATCAGTTCCGTCAGGGCGCGTGTTGCGCGGCCCTCGGCCCAGGCCTCCAGCGCTTCGCCGCCGGCGACCATGAGGCCGATCACCGCCGCCGCCGCCGCCTCCCCCAGCGCCACCGCGCCCAGGATGGCGGCCAGCGCCACCGCATCCACCCCGATCCGGCCGCCGAGCAGGCCGCGCACCAGCCCGAGACCGACATGCAGCGCCACCGGCAGCCCCGCAGCGGACCAGACCAGGGCCGCCGTCTCCGGCCTGCCGGCCAGTTGCAGGGCGAGACCGGCCAGCAGGCCGGCCAGCACCCAGCCCAGCAGAAGGAAGCGTGTCATGGTGGTAACCCTGCCGCGCATGACGGGCCGTCGCCTTGCCCTGGATCAACGCCCGGGCGCGCAGCAGGCATTTCCGCTGGCCTTCCGGGCCGGGACCGCCTAGATACACGTCGCGGCCGGACTCGGGGACGAGTCCGGCCTGCGCTGCGATGGCAGCGGGTCCGAACGGGCCGCCGTATCCGAAACCGGGTCGATGGCGGCGTTTCCGGCCACATGGGTGGTGTTCCCGGCTTCGGGGGCCTGCCTTCCCATGCCGCCCGAGACGCTGTGCATCCCTCGGCTCCCCCGCTGGGCGGGGGCGGGAAGGCGCCTTCCGGCATCCCATGTCGTCGCTCCCTGGCCGTGCGCGCGGGTGGCCCGCGTGCGCGGCCGCATGTCATGGCCGCGGCGCAAGGACGCGCGGCCGAGAAGGACGACGCATGTTCGACAAGTACTTCCGCAAGGAAATTTCCTGGGGTGGCCAGTTGCTGGTGCTGGAAACCGGCAAGGTGGCCCGCCAGGCCGATGGCGCGGTGATGGCGCGCCTGGGCGACACCATCGTGCTCTGCACCGCGGTCGGCGCACGTTCGGTGAAGCCCGGCCAGGACTTCTTCCCGCTGACCGTGAACTACCAGGAGAAAGCCTTCGCCGCGGGCAAGATCCCGGGCGGCTTCTTCAAGCGCGAGGGCCGTCCCTCCGAGAACGAGACCCTGGTGTCCCGACTGATCGACCGGCCGATCCGCCCGCTGTTCCCGGACGGGTTCCGCAACGAGGTGCAGGTCGTCGCCACCGTGCTCAGCCATGACATGGAGAACGACCCGGATATCGTCGCGATGGTCGGCTGCTCCGCCGCGCTGACGCTGTCCGGCATCCCCTTCTTCGGCCCGATCGCCGGCGCCCGCATCGGCTATGTCGATGGCCAGTACGTGCTGAACCCCACGCTCGCCCAGCGCAAGCAGAGCCAGCTGGACCTCGTCCTCGCCGGCACGGCCGAGGGCGTGCTGATGGTGGAATCCGAGGCGCAGGAGCTCTCCGAGGAGGTGATGCTCGGCGCCGTGGAATTCGGCCACAAGGCCTTCCAGTCCGTCATCCAGGGCATCATCGAGCTTGCCGAGGTGGCCGCGAAGGAGCCCTGGCCGCTCGCCGAGGAAAGCGAAGCGGAGAAGGCGCTGAAGGCGCGCATCGCCGAGATCGGTCGCGCCCCGATGGCCGAGGCCTACAAGATCATCCCGAAGCTGGAGCGCCAGAACGCCGTCGCCGCGGTGAAGAAGCAGGTGGTCGCGCAGCTCGAGGCCGAGGGCCTGGACGCCGCCGCGGCCAAGGGCCTGCTGAAGGAGCTGGAGGCGGACGTCGTCCGCAACAACATCCTCGACACCGGCCTTCGCATCGACGGGCGCGACACGAAGACGGTGCGCGCCATCACCGCGGAGGTCGGCGTGCTGCCCCGCGCGCATGGCTCCGCCCTGTTCACCCGGGGCGAGACCCAGGCCTTCTGCGTGGCGACGCTGGGCACCGGCCAGGATGAGCAGATCATCGACGCACTGGTCGGCGAGTACCGCGAGAACTTCATGCTGCACTACAACTTCCCGCCCTACTCGGTGAACGAGACGGGCCGGATGGGCAGCCCGGGCCGGCGCGAGGTGGGCCACGGCAAGCTCGCTTGGCGCGCGATCCATCCGCTCCTGCCGGAGAAGGAGAAGTTCCCCTACACGCTGCGCGTCGTGAGCGAGATCACGGAGAGCAACGGCAGCTCCTCCATGGCGACCGTCTGCGGCACCAGCCTGGCGCTGATGGATGCCGGCGTGCCGCTGAAGCGGCCCTGCGCCGGAATCGCCATGGGCCTCATCAAGGAGGATCGCGGCTTCGCCGTGCTGTCCGACATCCTCGGCGACGAGGACCACCTGGGCGACATGGACTTCAAGGTGGCGGGCACCGAGGTCGGCGTGACCTCGCTGCAGATGGACATCAAGATCACCTCCATCACCTTCGAGATCATGAAGATCGCGCTCGGCCAGGCGCGAGACGGGCGCCTGCACATCCTGGGCGAGATGGCGAAGGGGATCAGCGGGGCGCGCGGCGACGTGGCCGCGACCGCGCCGCGCATCACCGTGATCAACATCAACAAGGACAAGATCCGCGACGTCATCGGCTCCGGCGGCAAGGTGATCCGCGAGATCACCGAGCAGACCGGCACCAAGATCGACATCGACGACGACGGCACGATCAAGGTGGCCGCCACGACGACCGAGGCGGCGCAGAAGGCGATCGACTGGATCCAGGGCATCGTCGCCGAGCCGGAGATCAACAAGATCTACAACGGCAAGGTGGTGAAGACCGCCGAGTTCGGCGCCTTCGTCAACTTCCTCGGCGCCAAGGACGGCCTGGTCCACATCAGCGAGCTCGCCAACGAGCGCGTGCAGAAGACGACCGACGTCGTGAAGGAAGGCGACGCGGTGAAGGTGAAGGTCATCGGCTTCGACGATCGCGGCAAGGTGAAGCTCTCCATGCGCGTCGTGGACCAGCAGACCGGCGCCGACATCACCGAGCAGGTCGGCGCCCGCCGGCCGCGCGAGGAGGGCGAGGGCAACGGTGATCGCCCTCGCCGCGACCGGGGCGACCGTCCGTATCGTGACCGGGGCGACCGCCCCCGTCGCGAGGGCGGCGGCAACGATCGCGACGCGGCGGAGTAATCCGCCGAAACATCGCGTGAGCCAGACCCTCCCCAAAGGGTCAGGCTCGCGCCATATTACCGTCACACGCGCCGGCACGCCCCCCTCGGGGTTGGCCGGTGCGTCCAGGCGACAGTCATCGGAGCACGACAGCCTTGAAGGCGATCAACCCGATCCGCATGGGCGGAGTCGAGGTGCTGCCCCTCGTGGAGGGCGGCAAGGGCGTGGCCGTCTCCAACGGTGCAACGTGCGGCGGCTGGGCAACCGGCGGCGGCGTCGGCACCTTCTCCGCGGTCAACGCGGACAGCTACGACACGGACGGCAAGGTCATCCGCCAGACCTATTCCGGCCGCACCCGCCGGGAGCGGCACGAGGAACTGGTCGCCTACGGCATCGCCGGCGGCATCGCCCAGGCGCGGGAAGCGCATGAGCGCTCCGGCGGCCAGGGCCGCATCCACATGAACATCCTGTGGGAGATGGGCGGCGCGGAGCGCGTGGCGCGCGGCGTGCTGGAAGGTGCGAAGGGCCTGGTGCACGGCGTCACCTGCGGCGCCGGCATGCCCTATCGCCTGGCCGACGTCGCCCGCGACTTCGGCGTGCACTACTACCCCATCATCTCCTCCGCCCGCGCCTTCAGCGCGCTGTGGAAGCGCGCCTACCACAAGACCCGCGAATGGCTGGGCGGCGTGGTCTACGAGGACCCCTGGCTGGCCGGCGGCCACAACGGGCTGTCGAACAGCGAGGACCCGAAGAAGCCCGAGGACCCCTTCCCCCGCGTCCTGAAGCTGCGCCAGCAGATGCGCGAATTCGGCCTGGGCGACGTGCCCATCATCATGGCGGGCGGCGTCTGGTGGCTGGAGGAATGGGAGGACTGGATCGACAACCCCGACCTCGGCCCCGTCGCCTTCCAGTTCGGCACGCGGCCCCTGCTGACCCAGGAAAGCCCGATCAGCGACGCCTGGAAGCAGCGACTGCTGACGCTGCAGCCCGGCGACGTGCTGCTGCAGCCCTTCTCGCCGACCGGCTTCTACTCCTCCGCCGTGCGCAACGAGTTCCTGCGCGAGCTTGAGGACCGCAACGACCGCCAGGTGGCCTATACCAGCGAGCCCGTCGGCGACCACATCGCCGAATACGGCGTCGGTCCCCGCAAGCGGAAGGTCTACCTGACGCCGCACGATCTGGCCCGGGTGAACCATTGGGAAGCCGAGGGCTTCACCGAGGCGATGCGGACCCCCGACAACACGCTGGTCTTCGTGACCCCGGAGAAGAGCCGGGAGATCCTGAAGGACCAGATCGACTGCATGGGCTGCCTCTCGGCGTGCCGCTTCTCCAACTGGTCGCAGCACGAGCCCGAATACAGCACCGGCAAGAAGGCCGACCCGCGCAGCTTCTGCATCCAGAAGACCCTGCAGGACATCGCGCATGACGGCGCGCTGGAGCACAACCTGATGTTCGCCGGCCACAACGCCTACCGCTTCGCGAACGACCCGTTCTACTCCAACGGCTTCATCCCGACCGCGAAGCAGCTGGTCGAGCGCATCCTGACCGGCCGCTGACCCGCGCGGGCGCGCGGCCCATCGCGTGCCCCGGGTGACACGCTGTCAGGCTTCGGTCATTCTGCGGCCCGCCCGATTCATCGGCGCGGGGGAAGATGGCCGGCGTCCGCATAGCCGTGGTGGAGGACGAGCCTGACCTGCGCGAGGTCGTGGTCGAGTATCTCCGCGCCCAGGGCTTCGACGCCCTGCCCTGCCCGGACGGCGCCGCGCTGGATGCGGCGCTGGCAGACGATCCCGTGGAAGCCGTGCTGCTCGACCTGAACCTGCCGCGAGAAGGCGGGCTCAGCATCGCCCGCCGCCTGCGCGGCCTGCCCGACGCGCCCGGGATCCTGATGGTCACCGCGCTCGGCGAGCCGACCGATCGCATCGTCGGCCTGGAACTCGGCGCGGACGACTACATCGGCAAGCCCTTCGAGCTGCGCGAGCTGCTCGCCCGGCTGCGCAGCGTGCTGCGCCGCCGCCGCGCGCGCGCCGAG
>NZ_JAPSMD010000364.1 GCF_027856955.1 Falsiroseomonas oryzae
ACCCGGCCAGCGGCCGCCCATCGGGTGCGCGCAGCTGCACCAGGATCGCGCTCGGCGTGCGGTCGCGCGTGCGCGCCTCCACCGCCATGGCCAGGCGGGGCAGGCCGCCGACGCGGTAGTCGGCCAGCAGCAGGTCGGCCTCCGCCCGGATGTTGCTGTCGAGCGCCTGTTCCAGCGCGGCGGAGCTGCGCAGCCAGCCGAGGCCGAGGCCGATGGTGGAGATGCCGAGCACGCCCGCGGCGGTGAGCAGCGCGGTGCGCAGCGCGAAGCTGCGCAGCAGCCGCCCGACCGCGGCGACGCCTGTCACCGCGCCCCCGTCATCGCGGCGCGCCGAGCAGGTAGCCGACGCCGCGCACCGTCTGGATCGGCGCCGGCGAGTCCGGGCGCGCCAGCTTGCGGCGCAGCCGGCTGACATGCACCTCGACCAGGTTGGTGGTCGGGTCGAAGTTCAGGTCCCAGACGCCTTCCAGCAGCATGGTCTTGGTCAACACCTGGCCGGGGCGGCGCATCATGAATTCCAGCAGCCGCATCTCCGTCGGCATCAGCTCCACCGGCTGGCCGGCGCGGCGCACGGTGCGGCGCAGCAGGTCCATCTCCAGGTCGCCGACCTGCAGCATGACCGGATCGGTGGTGGGCGGCGGCCGCCGGGCGAGGGCGGCGATGCGCGCGCGCAGCTCGCTGAAGGCGAAGGGCTTGCCGAGATAGTCGTCGGCGCCGGCGTCCAGCCCCTCGACACGGCGCTCCACCTCCGCCAGTGCGGTCAGCACCAGCACCGGCGTGGCGATGCCGGAGGCGCGCAGCGCGCGCAGGATCGTCAGGCCGTCGGGGCCGGGCAGCATGCGGTCGGTGACGATGACGTCCCAGCTCTCGCCGGCGGCGAGCAGCATGCCGTCCTTCCCGTTGCGCGCCACCTGCACCAGGTGCCCCACCTCGCGCAGGCCCTTGGCGATGTAGTCGGCCGTCGCCGCGTCGTCCTCGATCAGCAGGATCCGCATCGCCCGGTCCCGCCCGCGGCAGGCCGCACGGTCATTCGCGCAGCTGCGGGTTGTCGAAGCGCGGCGAGCGGTAGCGCCGCAGTGCGGCCAGCAGCGCCGCCGCCAGCTCGCGCTTCTCCTCGGCCGAGAGGAAGCGGCCCAGCTCCACGCGGCGGCCGCGCGCGCTTGCGGTCAGGACGGGCACCGCGCCGGCGCGCTCCTCCAGCTCGACCCGCGCCCAGTAGGGCTCGAGCTCCGCCTCCTCCTGGCCGCCGCGGCCATCGGCGCGGCGGACCAGCAGGCGTCCCTCGGTCAGCAGCACCGTCTCCGACGCGGCGCGGCTCCAGCGGCGATGGGTGGCGACCAGGCCCAGCACCAGCAGGACCTCGACGCCGAGGAAGCCCAGCACGGGCCAGGCGCCCATCAGCGTGAAGACGAGCGCCGGCACGGCCGCCGCCGCCAGCGCCAGCCCGCAGAGCCAGCGCATGCCGCGCGCCGAGAGCCCGCCAGGCGGACTGCTGACGGCCTCGAACAGGACGCCCTCGCGCCCGATGGGTCCGACCCCTGACATGCCGGCAGAGTATGGGATACCAGGGCGCGAACGCCATGCCCCGAACCCGACCACCTGAGACCCCGCCCCCGCCGAAGCACGGCAGCGCCCGGGCGCCACGCAGGGCCCGCGCGATGAACGCCGCGCAGGCCGGCGACTTCCTGCGCGCCCTGGCCGCCGCGAACCCGACGCCGGAGACCGAGCTGCATTACAGCGACCCCTTCACCCTGCTGGTCGCCGTCGTGCTCTCCGCCCAGACCACCGACGCCGCGGTGAACAAGGCGACCGCCACGCTGTTCCAGGCGGCCCCCACCCCCGCCGCCATGGCCGCGCTGGGGGAGGAAGGGATCGCGCCGCATATCCGCCGCATCGGGCTGTGGCAGGCCAAGGCGCGGAACGTCGCCGCGCTGGCGCGCCAGCTGCTGGAGAAGCATGGCGGCGCGGTGCCCGCCGACCGCGCCGCGCTGGAGGCGCTGCCCGGCGTCGGCCGCAAGACCGCCAACGTCGTGCTGAACGTCGCCTTCGGCGAGAACACGATGGCGGTGGACACGCACATCTTCCGTCTGGGCAACCGCACGGGGATCGCTCCCGGCAAGACCCCGCGGGAGGTGGAGGCGGCGCTGGTGCGCAAGACCCCGCCGGAGATGCTGCGCGACGCGCACCACTGGCTGATCCTGCACGGCCGCTACGTCTGCAAGGCGCGGATGCCGGAGTGCTGGCGTTGCCCGCCCGTCGCGCACTGCAACTACCGCGACAAGGTGCTGGTGCCGCCCGCGGGCTGAGCTTCAGCCGAGGTCGCAGCCCGCGGCCGATGGCGGCGGCAGGGCGATCGGACCGACGGATGCGCCCGCCTCCGGCCGCACGCGGAACAGGGCCGCCATGCCGGTGGCGTTCACCGGCTGCAGCCTGTCGGGCAGGAAGCCCGGCAGTCCCGGCGCGGCATCGGCCAGCAGCACCAGCACATGGTCGAAGCCCTGCTCCCAGCCCGGCAGGTAGGGCGCCTTCGCCAGCTCCGCCGCGGTCCAGGACTCGCGCGCCAGAAGCCGGTAGTCCGGCGGCAGGCCGACCGGCACCGCCAGGCGGTCGTAGGGCGGGCGCAGGCGGATGGGCTGCTGCGACGGCTCGGCGAACAGCAGCGGGATGAAGGCGCGACGCTCCAGCACCACCAGCGCTCCGAGGTGGTTGAAGGCTGTGCTGAAGCGCGTGATCACGCGGCTGCGCGGGGAGCGGGCCCAGTAGGCCGGCGTCGCCTCGCGCTCCGCGCTGGCGACCAGCACGCGGCTGCCCGGGTCGATGGCCGCGATGCTGGCGCGCAGCTGCGCGAGGTCCGCGGCATGGCCGGACCAGACCTGCCCCACCACCCCCATGCGCAGCACGAGCAGCCCCGCCACGGCGAGGGCCGCGATGCGCGCCAGGCGGCGCGGCAGGCGTGGGTCGAAGCCGGCGAAGAGCAGCAGGCCGATCATCACGGGGAAGCGTGAATCGAGATGCGAGCCGCCCTTCGCCATGAACGGCGCGACGGCGGTGAGCGCCAGCAGCAGGAGGATGGCCAGCAGGCTGGCCGGATCGACCCTGCCTCGGCCTCGCCACCGCCCGAGCGCCAGCAGGCCGAGCACCGCGCCCGCCGCCAGCACGTCCAGCGCGCCGTGGTAGTTGAGCACCGGCGTGAGAAGCGCGACGGCCTTGTGCGACGCCGGCAGCCAGCAGGTCGGGCCCTCCGCTCCGCTGATCGGCGCGCTCAGGTAGAGCGCGGCCGGCGGCAGCAGCACCAGGGCGAGGCCGCCGGCGCGCCGCAGAATGGCAGGCAGCAGCGGCGCGCCCTGCCGCCGCGTGGCGGCCAGGGCCACGACCTCCTGCATGGCCACCAGCAGCGCGGCGAAGACCACCGCCAGCAGGTGGCAGAAGAACAACGCCGCCATGCCGAGCGCGGTCCCCGCCACGGCGAGCGCCGGCCGCGTCTCGCGCATCTTGACCCAGAGGGCGGCGACCAGCAGCGCGAGGCCCAGGCCGGCGACGAAGTTCATGAAGCCGGCGAGGAAGAGCGCGTTGTACGCGACCAGCGCGCCGGCCAGGGGCCACCAGCTCCGTACGCCGAAGGCGGCGCGATGGAAGGCCACCATGCCGGCGAGCAGCAGCAGGAGCAGGGCGCCGAGCACCAGCTTCCCGGCGACGGCGATCGGCATCAGCCGGGCCAGCGGCGGCAGGACGAGGTCCGTGGCCAGGTTCGGCAGGATGCCCCAGCTCGGCAGCCAGAAGCGCGACAGCACCGGATCCTCGGCGCCCCGCGCCAGGACCAGCATGCGGGCCAGGTGGTTGGGGTAGTCGAGCAGCGGCGGCAGGTCCACGACGGCCAGCGGCAGCAGCAGCAGGAGGGCGGTCGCGAGGACACCGGCGCACCAGGCCGCCACGCCCGGCTCCGCCCCGCCCGCTGCGCGGCCTGCGGGCACGTCGCGGCGCAGCCCGCCAGGTGTCACATGGCCCATCGTCCCCCCGGGCACGGCCTCCGCGGCCCTTCCGCTCAACGGGCCTGGGCCACGCCGGTTCGCCGAAACCGGCTCGATGCGTGGTCAATTCGGTGCGGAGATGCGCCGGCTTCCGCGAGAGGCGCCCGGAACCGCGGTGCAGCACTCCGCGTTCTCCACTCATCCAGGACGTCCAGGCGTTCCCGGGCAGCGGCGTCCCGCCGCGCGGCTGCGCGCAGCCATGCCCGTTCGCCGGCCCACCTGATCGAAGGAGAGATAGGCATGAACGGGGCTCCGCCTTGTCCAGATGCGGGTCGTGACGCGCGGCCGGTGCTGCTGGTCCTGTCGCATCTGCGCTGGGATTTCGTGTTCCAGCGACCGCAGCACCTGATGACGCGCGCGGCCGCGTCCTACGAGGTGGTGTTCCTCGAGGAGCCCGTGGTGGAGGACGGCGCCGTGCCCCGCCTTGACCGGTTCGAGCGAGGCGGCGTGCTGGTGTTGCGCCCGGTGCTGCCGCCCGGCCTGTCGGACGAGGTCTCGGTGGCCGCGCAGCGCGCGTTGCTGGAAACGGTGCTGGAGCCGCGCGCCGCGCGACCGCTGGTGCTGTGGTTCTACTCGCCGATGTTCTTCGCGCTGGCCGGGCAGATCCCGGCACAGGCCGTGGTGTACGACTGCATGGACGAGCTCTCCGCCTTCCGCGGCGCGCCGGCCGGCATGATCGAGATGGAGCGGCGCCTGCTGGCGCGGTCCGACCTGGTCTTCACCGGCGGGCGCAGCCTGTACGAGGCGAAGCGCGGCAGGCATCCCTCGGTGCACTGCTTCCCATCCTCGATCGATGCGCGGCATTTCGGCCAGGCGCGCAGCGACCTGCCGGAGCCCGAGAGCCTGCGCGGCGTGACGCGCCCGCGGCTCGGCTTCTTCGGCGTGGTCGATGAGCGGATGGACCTGGAGCTGGTGGCGGAGCTGGCCGCGCTGCGGCCGGACTGGGCGCTCTGCATGATCGGCCCGGTCGCGAAGATCGACGTGGCGAGCCTGCCGCAGGCACCGAACCTGCACTGGCTGGGCGCGCGCGACTACCGGGAGCTGCCGTCCTACCTCGCGCATTGGGACATCGGCGTGATGCCCTTCGCGCTGAACGAGAGCACGCGCTTCATCAGCCCGACCAAGACGCCGGAGTTCCTCGCGGCCGGACTGCCGGTGGTCTCGACCGCCGTCACCGACGTGGTGCGCGACTACGGCGAGGCGGGCCTGGTGGAGATCGCGCAGGACGCGAGGGAGATGGCGCTGAAGGCGGAGATGCTGCTGACGCGCCCGAAGGCGACCTGGCTCGCACGGGTGGATACGCGGCTTGCCGCGAATTCCTGGGACCGGACCTGGGCGCGGATGGAGGCGCTGCTGCGCGACGCGCGCGGCACCCGCGCACGGCGCGCGGGCGCGGGCGCGCCGGTGGCGGCG
>NZ_JAPSMD010000365.1 GCF_027856955.1 Falsiroseomonas oryzae
GCCGGCTGCCGGCCTGCGGATGAGCGCCGCGGCACCGCGCGGCGGCGAATCGCTGCCGCGTGGGGTCGGCGCGGCCTCCGGCGCCGCGCTGCGTGCGCTGGAGGTCGATCCGCGCCTGGCCGGCATGCTGGCCGCGCTGCTGGCGATATGGCTGGGCTTCGACCTGCTCTCGGGCGGTGCCTTCCTGACGCCGCGCAACCTGTGGAACCTCTCGGTCCAGACCGCCTCCATCGCGGTGATGGCGTGCGGCATGGTGCTGGTGATCGTCACCCGCAACATCGACCTTTCGGTGGGTGCGATCCTGGGCGTGACGGGCATGGTCATCGGCGTGCTGCAGGCGCGGCTGCTGCCGGAACTGCTGGGATTGGAGCATCCGGCCACCTGGATCCTCGCCGTGCTCGGCGCCGTGCTGGTGGGCGGCGCCATCGGCATGCTGCAGGGCGCGCTGATCGCCTGGCTCGCGATCCCGTCCTTCATCGTGACACTGGGCGGGCTGCTGGTGTGGCGCGGCGCGGCCTGGTGGGTGACGCAGGGGCAGACGGTCGCGCCGATGGATGGCCGCTTCCGCATGCTGGGCGGCGGGATCGAGGGCGCGATCGGCGCGACCGCCTCCTGGATCGTTGGCTTGCTAGCCTGCGCGGCCATCCTGGCGGCGCTGGCCATGGCACGGCGCCGGCGCATCCGCTTCGGCTTCCCGGTCCGCCCGGCCTGGGCCGAGGCGACGGTCGCGGTGCTGGCGGTGGCCGCGGTGCTGGGCGCGGTGCTCGTCGCGAACGCCTATCCGCTGCCCGCCGGCATTGCGCGCCGCATGGTGGAGGAGGCGGGGGGCACCTGGGTGCCCGGCACCTTCATCCCGCATGGCCTGGCGATCCCGGTCCTGCTGGCGATCGGCGTTGGCGTGGTGATCACAGCGCTCGCCACCCGCACGCGCTTCGGTCGCGCCGTCTTCGCCATCGGGGGCAATCCGGAGGCGGCCGAGCTGTCGGGCATCAACACGAAGCGCACCATCATGCTGGTCTTCGCGCTGATGGGCGCGCTGTGCGGGCTGGCCGCCTGCATCGCCACCGCGCGGCTGAACGCGGCGACGAACGCGGCGGGCTCGCTGGACGAGCTCTACGTGATCGCCGCGGCGGTGATCGGCGGCACCTCGCTGGCGGGCGGGGCGGGCACCATCGCGGGCGCGATGCTCGGCGCGCTGGTCATGCAGTCGTTGCAATCGGGCATGGTGCTGCTGGGCGTGGATGCGCCGATGCAGAACATTGTGGTGGGGCTGGTGCTGGTGCTCGCCGTCTGGCTCGACACCGTCTATCGGAGGCGGATCCGATGAACGCGGCCACGCCGCTTGTCGAGATGCGGGACATCCACCTGTCCTTCGGCGGCATCAAGGCGGTGGATGGCACCAGCGTGGACCTCTACCCCGGCGAGGTCGTCGGGCTGCTCGGCCACAACGGCGCGGGCAAGTCCACGCTGATCAAGGTGCTGTCGGGTGCCTACCGCGCCGACGAGGGCGAGATCCTGGTGCGCGGCGAGCCCGCGCAGATCCACTCGCCCCGCGACGCGCGGCGCTATGGCATCGAGACGATCTACCAGACGCTGGCGCTGGCGGACAATCTGGACGCCGCGGCCAACATCTTCCTGGGGCGCGAGCTGCTGACGCGGTGGGGCACGCTGGACGACGCGGCCATGGAAGCCGCGACGCGCCAGGTGATGGGCCGGCTCAACCCGCATTTCCGCCGCTTCAAGGAACCGGTTCGCGCATTGTCCGGCGGGCAGCGGCAGTCGGTGGCGATCGCGCGCGCCATCCACTTCGATGCGCGCATCCTCATCATGGACGAGCCGACCGCCGCGCTGGGTCCGGCGGAGACGCGGCAGGTGGGGGAACTGGTGCTGCAGCTGAAGCAGCAGGGGATCGGGATCTTCCTGATCAGCCACGACATCCACGACGTCTTCGACCTTGCGGACCGGATCAGCGTGATGAAGAACGGCCGCCTGGTCGGCACGGCGCGCGTGGCCGACATCACCAAGGATGAGGCGCTGGGGATGATCATCCTGGGCAAGTGCCCCCCGGGCGCGGTGCCCGGCCCGGGGGCGATGCAGTAGGCGCGACCGCGGGCTACCCCGCCAGCGACATGCCCAGCGCCGGCTTCGCATCGTCCGGCAGCAGCGTCTCGTAGCGGCCGCCGGTGCGCTGGCGGTGCTCGGCCTTGGCTTTCGCGATCAGCGACGGGTCGCGCAGCGCGTCCACCGCGGTGCCGGCCATCGCCTTGGCCGCATGCACCATGCCGGTATGGGCCAGCGGCGACTTGCCCTGCGCCACCACCTGCCAGGAATGCGCCGGCGTGCCGACCGCCCAGGTCGCGCCACGCGCCTGCACCGTCGGCACCTTCCAGGACACGTCGCCCACATCGGTGGAGCCGACCATGCCCGATCCCTCGCGGCTCAGCGGCACGATGGCATCGTGCAGCGGCTTGCCGGATTCCACCGGCAGGCCGTGTCGGCGATAGGCCGCCGCGATGTCCTCCTCGCGCAGCGTCGCCTGGATCCGCGCGGCAAAGGCGCGGTCCTCCTCGGTCCATTCGGGCGCGCCCAGGCGGGCGAGGCTGGCATGCATCGCCTCCTCCAGCGGGCCGTTGCCCAGCAGGTCCGCCACGGCGGAGACCACCTGCGTCTCCACCGTGGTCTCCGTCATCAGCGCGGCGCCGTCGGCGATCTTGCGCACGCGCTGCACCAGCGGGCGCAGCTCCTCCACGTTCTGCGCGCGGATGAGGTAGCGCACCTTGGCGCGCGCCTGCACCACGTTCGGCGCGATGCCGCCGGCATCAAGGTAGGCGTAGTGCACCCGCGCGTCGGAGGGCATGTGTTCCCGCATGTAGTTCACGCCGACATTCATCAGCTCCACCGCGTCCAGCGCGGACCGGCCGAGATGCGGCGCCGCGGCGGCGTGGGAGGCGCGGCCGGTGAAGGTGAAATCGATGCGGGTGTTGGCCAGGCTCTTGGGTTCCTCCACGCCGGCGAAGCAGGCGGGATGCCAGGAGATGGCGATGTCCACGTCGTCGAAGGCGCCGTCGCGCACCATGAAGGCCTTGGCGGCGCCGCCCTCCTCGGCCGGGCAGCCGTAGTAGCGCACGCGACCGGGCAGGTTGTTCGCCTTCAGCCAGTCCTTCACCGCCGCCGCCGCCAGCATCGCGCCGGCGCCGAGCAGGTTGTGCCCGCAGCCATGGCCGCGCGTCTCGCCCGGCACCGGCTTCGGCTCGGCGACGCCGGCTTCCTGGCTCAGGCCGGGCAGCGCGTCGTATTCGCCGAGGATCGCGATCACCGGCCCGCCCTCGCCGGCCTCGCCCATCAGGGCAGTAGGGATGCCAGCGACCTCGGTGGTGACGCGGAACCCCTCGCGCTCCAGCATGGCGCGGTGCTCGGCGGCGGAGCGGTGCTCGTCGTAGCAGAGCTCGGGCATGCCCCAGACGCGGTCGGCCAGCGCCACGAATTCGGGGCGCTTCGCGTCCACCAGGCGCCAGATCTCGTCCTCGTTGCGCATCCCGCCTCTCCTTCCGTTGCGGCGACCCTTGTCGCACCGGGGGGGCGCCGCGTGAAGGCGGGGTGGCTGCGCGGGGCGGGCCGTTGCGCTAGGCTTCGCGCCATGCGCGTGCTGCTGATCAATGCCAACACCACCCCGGCGATCACCGACAGGCTGGTCGCCATCGCGCAGGAACTTGCGCCGCCGGGCGTCACGTTCCAGGGAGCGACCGGCCGCTTCGGCGCGCGCTACATCGCCTCCCGCGCGGCCAGCGCCGTCGCGGCGCATGCGGCGCTGGATGCCTATGCCGAGCATGGGGCGGGCGCCGACGCGGTGCTGCTGGGCTGCTTCGGCGACCCGGGGCTGGACGCCCTGCGGGAGGTCGCGCCGGTGCCCGTGCTGGGCCTGGCCGATGCCTCGGCCGAGGCGACCTGCCGCGTCGCACGCCGCTTCGGCGTGGTGACGGGCGGGGCGGCCTGGAAGCCGATGCTGGAGGAATTCTTCGCCGCCCGCGGCCATGGCGACCGCCTGGCCGGCGTGCGCACGGTTGCGCCCTCCGGCGGCGAGATGGCGCGCGATCCGGACGGCGCGGTCGCACTGCTCGCGGAGGCCTGCCGCGCCAGCGCGGAGCAGGACGGGGCGGAGGCGGTGGTGCTGGGCGGCGCGGGCCTGGCCGGCTTCGCGGCGCGGCTGGAGGGGCGGGTGCCGGTGCCGGTGATCTGCTCGGTGGAGGCGGGCGTGCGCGCGACCATTGCGGCGCTCGGCGGCGGGCCGGCGGGGCTGATGCCGCACCAGCCGGTGGAGACGGTCGGGCTCTCTCTCGCGCTCGCGAAGCTGCTCGGCTAGCCCTGCGCGAAGCGCCGCCGCAGCGGGATGGCGGCGAGCGACAGTGCGGCCAGGCCGAGCAGCGCGCCCAGGATCTGCGGCGTCAGCACGCGCCCGATGGCGAAGTCGCCGCCCGCCGCCAGCACCTCGCCCAGCCCGGCGCCGGCCAGGGTGTAGACGGCGCTGCCGGGCAGGATGCCGAACAGCGTGGTCAGCACGAACACCGGCAGTCGCACGCCGCAGAAGGCCGGCACCAGGTTCACCAGCACGAAGGGGAACAGCGGCACAAGGCGCAGCACCAGCAGGTAGGACACCGCCTCGCGCCGGATGCCCGCCGCGATCCGCGCGGCGCGCGGGCCGAGACGTTCCAGCGCATCGGTGCCGAAGATCCGGCGGGCGAAGAGGAAGACCAGCGTCGCCCCGGTGGTCGCCGCCACCACCGTCAGCGCGGTGCCCAGCACCGCGCCGAACAGGAAGCCGCCGGCCAGCGTCATCACCGTGGCGCCGGGCAGCGAGAAGGCGACGACACCCACGTAGGTCGCGACATAGGCCGCCGCCGCCAGCACGGCGTTGCGTGCGACGAAACCGGCCAGCGCCTCCCGGTGGCGGGACAGCGTCTCCAGCGAGAGCAACTCGCCGGCCGGCGTGAGCCGCAGCGCGGCGAGCAGCGCGACCACGCCGAGCGCGATCCACAGGCGCCGATCCTGCAGCCAAGTCATGCCACGGCCCCGTAGCGCGCCATGAAGCGCCGGTCGATCCGGTCCTTCCACCACCATACCCAGCGACCCCCGAAGACCAGCCCGTTGCGCGTGCCGAGCGCGCGCCCGTCGCCGAGCGAGAGCAGCAGCAGCCAGTCGCGCTGCGGCGCGTAGCGTTCCAGCGGGCGGCCCTCCGCCGCCGCGCGTAGGTTGCGCGCCAGCACCGGCCCCTGGCGCACCGCGAAGACACCGGCCTTCGGCAGCGACGCCGGCAGCAGGCTGGCGACGTCGCCCGCGGCGAAGACCTCCGGCCGGCCCACGGCCTGCAGCGTCGGCTCCACCTGGATGAAGCCGCGCGCGTCGCGCTGCAGCCCGCTTCGCGCGAGCCAGGGGGCG
>NZ_JAPSMD010000366.1 GCF_027856955.1 Falsiroseomonas oryzae
CTCGCGCCGGCCGCGGCGGCGCATTGGCGCGCGCCCGCTACCCCACCGTTGCCAGCCGCGCCGCCGCCGGCGCCGCGGCGCGGTTGCCGAAGCGCACCTCCTCCCAGCGTGCGGGCCGGCCGCCGATCTCCTCGCGGAAGAAGGTGTAGAAAGCGTCCAGCCAATCCAGCATCCGCTTCACGTCGTCCGCGGTGCGCGTGTAGGGCGTGTTGCCCGGCTCCAGCGAAGGCGAGTGGTAGGTCAGCACGAAGACCTTGTGGCCATCCGCCGCCATGTGGCGCACCAGCCGCTTCGCCTCCTCGATCTTGATGCCTTCCGGCGTCAGCCGGATGCGCTCCAGCAGGCCGAGCCGTGCCAGCGCCGCGCCCAGCGGCAGGCGCTGCGCCAGCGGGTGGAACACCACCGGCGCAAGCCGCGTGCCCTGCCGCGCCGCCAGCCGCCCGACCAGCGCGGCGGAGGCCGGGATCTCCATCACCGTCCGGTCGCGGTCGATCCAGTGCGGATGCGCGGTGAAGCCCCACAGGCCGCTCTGCCAGTCCATCCCCTCCGGCGGCCAGCACACCGACAGGCTGCTGTCGGCCTGGTAACCCAGCCGCTTCAGCACGTCGCCGGTGCGCGGACCGGCACCGAAGCGGCCGGTGCGGAAGATGCGCGGCTGCACGCCCAGCCTGTCCGCGATGATCTCCGTCAGCCGCCGCGCCTTCTCGTATTCCAGGCCGGCGGGCAGGTTGCCGACATAGCTGTTGTGCCGGTTCAGCTCCTCGAGGAAGGGCGGGTTCACCCAGGGATGCAGCTGCGCGCCGATATCGCAGCGCCCGTCGCGCAGCAGTTCCAGCAACGGCGCGGCGCCCTCCCGCTGCGCGGCGACGGGGTAGTCCACCATGTAGGTCGGCACCACGCCGTGCCGGTCGAAGACGCGATGCGCCAGATGCTGGCTGCCCATCGCCCGCACATCCGTGGTGTCGCGGGAGAAGGGACGCGACCAGTCGAAGGATTCCTCCGCATCCACCGTCGTCAGCAGAAGCGGCTGCGAATCGGGCGCCGGCTCGACCGGCAGGTGGAAGCGCTGGTCGAGCACGGAGGCGGTGGCGCCGAGCCCGGGATCCGGCAGGTCGGACATCGGCGGGCGCAGCATCCGCCCTGCCAGACCGTACACATCCAGGTAGCGCGCCGCGATGCCGCGCATGCCGAATTCCGTCGTGGCGAAGGCCTGCGCTGCCGAGCCGATCTCCCGTCGCAGCGCGGCGGAGCCGGCCAGCCGGTCCACCGTCTCGACGAAGCCCGCCTGGTCGTCGAACAGGAAGCCGGTGCGCCCGTGGAAGACGAAGCTGTCGTTCACCCCGGGCAGGTGGCGCACCACCACCGGCAGCCCATGCGCCATCCCCTCCGGCACCACCGTCCCGAAGCCCTCCAGGCGGGAGGCGAAGACCAGGATGTCGGCGGCGGCGAACCAGGGATGCGGGTCGCGCTGCTCGCCGGCGAAGAACAGCGCCGGCGCCACGCCGAGCCGCTCGGCGGTGGCGTGCAGCCCGGCGACGTAGTCCGGGTCCAGCGGCGGCCCGACCAGCACCAGCCGCAGGCCGGGATGGCGCGCCCGCAGCGCCGGCAGCGCCTCCACCAGGAACAGCGGGTCCTTCCGTTCGACCAGCCCGCCGACGAAGAGCAGCACCGGGTCGCCCTCAGCCGCGCCGATCTCCGCGCGGACGCGGGCACGCACCGCCGGCGGCTGCAGGGGCGCGGTGATGCCGCAGGGGATCAGGTGGCAACGCTCCTCCGGCGCCAGGCTGCGCGTCTCGCCATGCAGCTTGGGGCTGATTCCCACGAAGGCGTGGAACAGGCCGAAGGCGCGCCGGACCAGCGGGCGGACGCTCGGCCGGTAGTGCCCGACCAGGACCGGCAGGCTGTCGTCGAGCGTGGCGGAGATCACCAGGCGCCGGCCGAACAGCCGTGCCAGGATGTAGCTGGTGAAGTACCAGTCCGCATGGGTGCGGATATGCACCGTGTGGTAGCGGTGCAGATGGGTCAGCATCCACCAGGCCAGCGTGAGGTGCAGCTGCAGGGTGCCGAGCGGCCGGCGCGCGAGGTAGATCACCCGCCGCATCGCGGTGCTGGCCGCGGCGATGCCGGGGTCGGCCGGGGCGGGGGTGTGCGTGACCAGCAGCTCGTGCTCGACCTCGGGGGCGAGCTCCTGCATCACGGCGCTGGACCGCTCCAGGAAGACGCCTTCGCCGGTGAAGGCGGGGCGGTAGTATTTCAGGACATGGAGGACCCGCACGGGGCGGCGCGTCGTCTCGGTCTGGCTCATGCCCGCTCCCATGCGGGGGCCGCGGTGTCGGATCCGTTCATGCAAGCCCCGCTGCCGGCCAGGGGCCGGGATGCCGGGGTGAACATCTAGCGGGGTTTGAACGGCCGGGCCATCGGCCCTGCCGCCGATACCGGCGGCCAGGCCCGCCCTACGCGGCCTCCGCCCGGGTCAGGCGGCGCACCAGCTCGGCCAGCTCCTCCTGCCGGTACGGCTTGGTCAGCCTGGGCAGCCAGCCATGCCCGGTGCCCGCCAGCTCGGCATAGCCGGTGGCGAGCGCGACGGGCAGGTCCGGCCGCTCCCGCCGCAGCCGCTCCGCCAGTTCCATGCCGGTCATCCCGGGCATCGCGTGGTCTGTCAGCACCATGTCCACGCCTGGCTCGCGCGCGAGCCGCGCCAGCGCCTCCGCCGCGGAGGTGGCCACGACCGCGCTGTGCCCCAGATCCTCCAGCAGCATCGCGGTGCCCGCCGCCACCAGCGGGTCATCGTCCACGACCAGGACGTGCCGCGCCGGCGTCGCGCCGCTGCCATGCTGCGCCCCGCGCGAGGGCATGGCGTCGGCCGTCGCCCCAGCGCGCGGCAGCCAGATCTCCACCGTGGTGCCCGCGCCCGGCTGGCTCGCAAGCCGCAGCCCGCCGCCCGATTGCTGCGCCAGGCCCTGCACCATGGACAGGCCTAGCCCGGAGCCGCGGCCGACGCCCTTGGTGGTGAAGAACGGCTCCGTCGCGCGTGCCAGGGTCTGGGTATCCATCCCCGCGCCGTTGTCGCGCAGCGCCAGCCGGACGTAGCGACCGGGCAGCAGCCCCGCCGGCGCGGCGGCGGATGGCGCCTCGACCGGCGCCGCGGTGATCTCGATCACCCCCCCATCCGGCATCGCGTCGCGCGCATTGACGACGAGGTTCAGCAGGGCGAGTTCCAGCTGGTTCGCATCCGCCAGCGCCGGGGGAAGGTCGGCGGGCAGATCCGCCGCGATGCGCACCGTCGGCCCGGCCGAGCGCTCCAGCAGCGGGGTCACGCCCCGCACCAGTTGCGCCAGGTCCACCGCTTCCGGCCGCAGTTCCTGCCGGCGCGCGAAGGCCAGCATGCGCTGCGTCAGGGCCGCGCCGCGCTCCGCGCCCTGCTGCGCGCCGTCCAGCAGGCGGGTGATGCGCGGGTCGGGCGGCAGCCGCTTGCGCAGCAGGCCCAGATTGCCCAGCACCACCATCAGCAGGTTGTTGAAGTCGTGCGCGACGCCGCCGGTCAGCTGGCCCAGCGCCTCCATCTTCTGCGCCTCGCGCAGCTTGGTCTCGGCGGCCTTCAGCTCCGTCAGGTCGTGCCCTTCGGCGATCAGCCAGGTGATCCGCCCTTCCACGTCGCGCACCGGCCGCAGCGAGACCTCCACCGGCGTGAGTTGCCCGTCGCCGCCGCGCGCCACCATCTCGCCACGCCACGGCGTGCCGCGCATCGCGCCCGCCGTCGCCTCCGCCAGGCGCGCGCTCGTCGCCCCGTCCGGCCAGCAGGGCAGCTCCGCCAGCCGCCGCCCGATCACCGCCGCACGCTCCAGGCCCAGGAAGCCCAGCGCCGTCTCGTTCGCCTCCAGCACGAAGCCGTCGCGGTCCAGCAGCGTCATCAGCTGGAAGGTACTGTCGAAGATCGCGCGGAAGCGCATCTCGCTCGCCGCCAGGTCGCGCGTGCGCGACGCGACGCGCCCCTCCAGCCCTGCGGCCGCCTCGCGCAGCGCCGTGTTCGCCGCCGCCAGGTCGCTGCGCGCCCGCGCCTCCCGGTTCGCCATGCGGATGGCGAGCGCGGCCAGCAGCCCGAGCCCGACCGCGACCGCGCCCAGCACCTCCACCCACCACTTCACCGATCGCTTCCACGGCGCCAGCGCCTGGTCCAGCGGGATGCTGGCGGTCACCACGACGGGCCAGCCATCCAGCCGGCGGAAGGCGAGCACGCGTTCCACGCCATCGAAGGGCAGCACGGCGCGCACCGTGCCGTCCGGCCGGGTCGACAGGTCGCGGAACAGCGGGGTGTCGCGCACCGAAAGCCCGACCTGCTCCGCCGTCAGCCCGGTGCGCGCCAGCACGCGGCCGTCGGTGTCGAACAGGCCCATCGCCGTGCCGTCGCCGAACTCCGCGGCGAGGCCGTTGCCCTGGAAGAAGCCGGTGCGTACGGCCACCTGCACCACGCCGTCGAAGGCGCCGTCGGGCCGCCGCAGGATGCGGGTGTAGGTGAACAGCACCTCGTCGGTGATGCGGCTGTGCAGCGCCTCGCCGACATGCCGCTCCGCCCCGGCCTCGGCATGCATGCGGAACCAGCGCCGGTCGGACAGGTCGGTGGGCGGCGCGGGGTGGGTGTAGGAGGTCGTGACGGGCCGGCCACGCGCATCCGTCAGCATCAGGTAGTCGCCGGCGGACCGAGCCGAGAGGTCGCGCAGCCAGTGGTGGATCGCGACGTCGCCGCGCAGATTCTCCATCCCGCCCAGCTCCGCCACGCGGTCGACCACCTGCTGCGAGACGAGGTCCGCTGTCTCGAAGACGCGCCGCGCGTACTGCTCGCCGACACGTGCCAGGTTGCGCATCGCCGCCTCGGTGCGCGCGAGCGTCGCGGCCCGGTCCTCCGCCAGCGACGTGACGCGCAGGCCGATCAGCGTCGCAAGGAACAGCAGGACAAGCGCCAGGATGGCCAGACTGACGCGATACGGGGCCAAGCTCTCTCCGCGCTTCGCGGGCCGTGACGGCGGCCCGTTGGCGTATAGCGTTACCGCGCGCCCCGTCCCGCCAGAAGCCGGGCCGTCATGTCTCGCGTCTTCGTGAACATCAGGCGGCGTCAAGCTCGGCCGAGAGGGAGAACCATTCCTCTTCCAGTGCCGATGTCTCCCTGGCAATCGCGGCGCGACGCATCGTTGCCCAGGCGATGTCCTCGGCTTTCCGCTTTGCGTAGGTTTCGGGGTCGGAAAGCCGCTTCTCGATCAGCTTGGCCTCCAGCCCCAGCCGTTCCAGCTGCTTCTCCACCTCCTTCAGGCGCTGCCGCAGCGGCGCCAGCCGGGCCCGGTTCTCCGCCCGCTCGCGCCGCTCCGCGCCGCGGTCCGCCGCG
>NZ_JAPSMD010000367.1 GCF_027856955.1 Falsiroseomonas oryzae
GACCGGCGTGCCCTCCGCCAGCAGCGCCGGCAGCAGCGCCGCGGTGTCGCCGACCGGCCGCGGCGCCTCCGCCACCCAGCCGCGCCCGTTGCGGCGCGCCAGCGCGATCCAGCGCTTGCGCGGGTCGATGCTCCAGTCGGCATGCGCGGCGAGCATCAGCCGGCCGGCAGGCTTTCGTCGTACGCCGAATCGAAGAAGGCCCGCTCCAGCCGCGCGGCCTTCACGAACAGCGCGCGCACGCCCGCGCGCCCGGCTGCATCCAGCGCCAGCACCTCGCGGTCCAGCGCGGCGCGCAGCCCCTCCACGAAGCCCTCGAAATAGGGGCTGGCGTGCAGGTCCACCCATTCCGCGCACCAGAAGGGCTCGGCCGGGCGGGTGTCGCGCGCCGGGCGCGCCCAGCTCAGATAGATCCATTCCGCCACGCACAGCACCGCCAGCTGGTCGGCATGGCGCGGGCTGTCCGCGGCGCGCTGCATCAGAGCGCGGAAGTCCCGCGCGGCGGCCGACAGCGGCGGGTCGCGGCGCAGCGCCTCCGCCACGCCCAGCGCGTCGAAGCTGCGCACGAAATAGGTGTTCTCCTCGGAACACAGCAGCCCCATGAACCGCCCCAGCGGCAGCCGGGCCGGCAGGTCGGGCGCGGTGTGGATGGCGCGGCCGAGCAGCGCGGTGAAGGCGCCGATGAACTGGTAGTCCTGCACGAGGTAGCGGCGCATCACCGCCTCCGGCACGGCGCCTTCATTGCAGGCCCGCGCGAAGGCGTGCCCCACGGCCGCGCTCCAGTCCGGCTCCGCCGCGTCGCGCAGCCACTCCGTCGGGCGCGCGCCGGGATGCGCCGCGCGATATTCGGACCAGTCGGGGACCTCGCTCATCCGGCTTTCGCTTCCATCTCCTGCCCGCGCTCATGCCATAGTGGCCGGCGGGACGGGAGATCAGCGCGATGGACCAGACGGCCGGCACGACCACGGCGCCGATCCGCGGGCAGGACACGCTGCACCCGGACGGCCAGTATTCCGCGCTCGCCAAGCTGTTCCACTGGGTGACCGTGCCGCTGATGTTCCTGGCGCTCGCCACCGGCCTGACCATCCGCTTCATGAAGGACGACGCGAAGATGTCCTTCTATGCGCTGCACGAGAGTACAGGGCTGATCATCCTGGCCATCGCCGTCGCCCGCCTGGCGTGGCGGGGCATGAGCCGCCCGCCCGCGCTCCCCGACCACATCCCGCCCGCGATGCGCGCCGCGGCGAGCGGCGTGCACCACGCGCTCTACGCCGCGCTGATCCTGCAGCCGCTGCTCGGCTTCTTCACCACCAACGCCTATGGCTTCCCGATGCGCGGGGCCACCGCTTTCCTGGGCTTCATCGACCTGCCGAAATTCATGGAGGCGAACGAGACGCTGGCGGTGGCGCTGCACTGGGCCCACAGCCTGATCGGCTGGGCGCTGCCCTTCCTGCTGGCCGCGCATATCGGTGGCGCGATCTACCACCACGCGCTGCGTCGCGACGGCACGCTGCTGCGGATGCTCTGAGCGGCCGAGGCGGCGACCCCGCCGGGTCGCCCTACTTCAGCGGCTGGTGCGCCTTGTCCAGCAGCCGGCCGAACCAGCCCTTCTTCTCCGTCTGCACGGCCTTCGCGGCCACCTCGGCCTCCTTCGCGGCCTCGGCGGCTTCGGCCCGTGCGCGCTTCTCCTTCTCCGCCAGCCACTTCTCCAGGCTCATCCCCGCCTTGGCGGCGCGGCGTGCCTCGTAGGCGCGCTGGCCCTCGGTGAGTTCGGTCGGCTTGGCCATGGCAGGCAACTCCTCTGGCCCGGTGAATGGCGCGGGACCCGGGGCCGCGCAAGGGTCCGCCGTGCCCCATGCGCGCCCCCCTTGCGCCGCCCGGGCGCCCCGCCGATGGTCGGGCGATGGAACCGCGCGTGAAGGCCGGCATCTGGGTGAGCATGGCCACCCGCCTCTCCGACATCGCCGGCCGCCCGGCCGCGGTGATCCGCAAGGGCGACCCGGATTCCGGCGGCATCCTCTGCGTGCTGCGCGGCCGGGAGGGTCTGATGGTCCTCTCCCAGGTGCGAGACGCCGAGGGGCGCCCCGCCTGGCTGCGCGCCACCGGCGCTGCGCCGGTGGAGGAGGCGGCCGCAGACGCCTATGTCGCCCGCCAGGTCGGCCGCGACCCGGATCTCTGGGTGGTCGAGTTCGAGGCGCCGGACTTCAAGCCGCCCTTCGAGGCGCGGATCCTGTAGCGCCGGCGCACAGAGCCGCATAGACAACTACGCATATTAGCGTTGTCTCGCGCGAAACTGCCTGGTTACCCTTCTTGCAGGGCCCGCACTTGCGATGCGGCCCCTGGGAGGAGACAGCCATGCATGTTCCGCTGCCGCGGCGCCTGCTCGCCGCGTCCATCCTTGGCCTCGCCGCCGTCGCGGCCCTGCAGGGCACGGCGCAGGGGCAGACCCCCACCGAAAGCAGCGTGGAGGTCCGCAGCCAGCTCATGTTCCGCGTCCCGGACGCCACCGCGCAGCGCCTGCTGCCGGCCGGCTGGCAGCTCAACCCGGCCACCACGGGTCCGGCACACGGCGCCAACCTCCTCATCGTCCTCACCGACCGGCTGCTGACCCAGGACACCGAGGGCCGTCCGGTGCCCGGCGGCGTCGGCCAGGCGGTGGTCCTCGTCGTCCCGGGTCGCAACCCGGCCACCGGCATCGCCGGCCCGGTGATCGTCGGCGGCTTTGCCACGGGGGAGGGGGCGCCGGGGCCGTATGGCACCTACGCGCCGGCGGCCATCACCCATGAGCGCGCCGTCACCGCGGGGCCGGACGGCGTGCGGCGCGGGCAGGAGCGATGGAGCGCGACCACGCCGGAGGGCGACCGCTTCGAGCTGCGCATGCGCTACGCCGTCGGCACCCCGAGCCGCACGACGCCGCAGCAGCGCGTCTCCTCCGGCCGCAACCCGGACTTCCATCGGATCTACCAGGTGGACCAGGGCACCGTGGTGCTGCGCGCGGCCGGCACGGACCACATCGAGGAGTTCGCCTTCGCCGCGTCCGGGCCGCGCCTTGGCCCCATCTTCGACGGTTCGGAGCAGCTCACCGCCGTGCTGTCGCTGCCCTGGTACCTGCGCCGCGTCTCGCTGCCTTGAGGGCACGGCGCGCTGAAGCTCACGCGCCGACGGCAAGATGGCCGCTACCCGCCGAAGAAGCGGTCCAGCTCGCCGCCCGGCATCCGCGTGCCCAGCGCATCGAAGCGGCCGGCCTTCAGATCCGCCACGGCGCGGCCCACCGCGCCCCAGGCCACGCCGGCCAGCGCGCCGCCGATGCTGACGCGCCGCACGCCGAGCACCGCGATCTGCTCCAGCGTCAGCCCGATCGGCCGGCTGACCAGCAGGTTGACCGGCTTCGGCGCCGCGGCGCGCACGACGGCCGCGATCTGGTCGGGCGTGGTGATGCCCGGCACGTAGAGCACCTCCGCACCGGCCTCCGCATAGGCGGCGATGCGACGCAGCGAGTCCGCCAGCGGATCGGGATGACTCACGAGGAAACATTCCGCACGCCCGACCAGCAGCGCCCGCCCCGGCGCGGCATCGGCAGCACGGCGCGCCGCCCGGATGCGCGACACCGCCTCCTCCAGCGGGAACAGCGGCCGCGCCGGGTCGCCCGTGGCGTCCTCCACCGACAGCGCCGCGACGCCGGTGTCGAGGCAGCGCGCGCAGGCGGCCTCGACGCCCGCCGCATCGGCACCGAAGCCATGGCCGAAATCCACGTTCACCGGCAGGTCGGTCGCGGCCGCGATCTCCGCGGCATGCGCGACGGTGGCGTCGAGGTCCATCGCGCCATCCGCCAGCCCACGTGACCACGCCGCGCCGCTGCTGGTCGTCGCCAGCGCCGGGAAGCCCTGTGCGGCAAGGTACTTCGCCGTGCCCACGTCCCACGGATTGGGCAGCAGGAAGCAGCCCGCGGCGTGCAGCGCGCGGAACGCCTCGCGCTTCGCGGCCGCGTCGCGCATCGCCCTATCCCTCCGTGCCGAAGCAGCGGTCGCCCGCGTCGCCCAGGCCCGGCACGATGAAGCCGCGCTCGTTCAGCCGCTCGTCCAGCGCGGCGGTGATGATCGGCACGTCGGGATGCGCCGCGCGCAGCTTCGCGACACCTTCCGGTGCGGCCAGCGCGCAGACGAAGCGCAGATGCGGCGCGCCCGCTTCCTTCACGCGCGCCACCGCCGCGATGGCAGAGCCGCCGGTGGCCAGCATCGGGTCGTAGAGGATCGCGCCGCGGAGCGTGACCTCGGGCGGCATGCGCAGCAGGTACTGGCTCGGCTTCAGCGTGTGCTCGTCGCGCGCCAGGCCGACATGGCCCACCGGGGCGTCCGGCAGCACCTGCATCGCGCCTTCCAGCAGGCCGAGCCCGGCCCGCAGCACCGCCACCAGCACCGGCTCCGGTCCGGCCAGCACGCGGTGGTCCATCTCCGTCAGCGGCGTCGTCACGCGCCGCGTCGTGCTCGGCAGGTTGCGCGTCGCCTCCATGGTCAGCATCGCGCCGATCTCCGCCAGCAGCCGGCGGAAGCGCGGCGAGGGGGTGGCGACGTCGCGCAGCTCCGCCATGCGGTGGCTCAGCAGCGCATGGTCCGCGATGGTCAGGGCGCTCATGGGCTCTTCCTCAGCGGTCGGTCAGCCGCAGCTCGATGCGGCGGTTGCGGGCATATGCGTCCGGCGTGTCGCGGTCGTCCAGCGGCTGGGTATCGCCGAAGGCCGCCGCGGCCACCCGGTTGGCCGGCAGTCCCTCCGCGATCAGCAGTTGCGCCACCGCGATGGCGCGCGCCGCCGACAGCTCCCAGTTGCTGGCGAAGCGGCCGCTGCCGCGGATCGGGCTGCGGTCGGCATGGCCGTCCACCCGCAGCACCCAGGCCAGGTCGGGCGGGAACTGCGCCGAAAGGTCGATCAGCACCCGCGCCAGCTCCCGCACCTGCTCCCGCCCCGCGGCGGAGAGTTCCGCGCTGCCCACCGGGAACAGCACTTCCGACTGGAAGACGAAGCGGTCGCCGACGATCCGAACATCCGCCCGGTCGCCCAGCACGCGCCGCAGCCGGCCGAAGAAGTCGGAGCGGTAGGACTGCAGCTCCTCCACCCGCGCCGCCAACGCGGCGTTCAGCCGCTGGCCGAGATTGGCGATCTGCGCGTCGCGGTCGCGCCCTTCCGCCTCCGCGATGTCGAGCGCGGCGGTCAGGCGAGAGAGCTCGCCGCGCAGCTCCTCCAGCTGGCGGGTCAGCAGCGCGACCTGCGCCCGCGCGCTTTCCGAGAGGCGTCCGAATTCCGTGGCCTGGGCCTCGGCGGCGGCGCGCAGGCGCTCGGCCTCCGTGGCGCGGGCGGCGGCCTGGCTGCCCT
>NZ_JAPSMD010000368.1 GCF_027856955.1 Falsiroseomonas oryzae
GGCTCGGTGCCCTGGCCATTCCGGGCGTTGGCCCGGTGGTGGCGGCCGGCTGGCTCATCGCGACGCTGACCGGCGCAGGCGCCGGCGCGGCGGCCGGCGGCCTGCTCGGCAGTCTGGCCGGCGCCGGCTTCGGCGAGGAGGAGGCCGGCACCTATGCCGAGGGCGTCCGCCGCGGCGGCCATCTGGTCGCGGTCCGCGCCGAGGACGCCCGTGCCATCGAGGCCGAGCGGATCCTGGAACGGCACGGCCCGGTGGACATGACCAGCCGCACCTCCGAATGGCGTGACAGCGGCTGGACCGGCATGGGCGCGACCGCCGGCACCGGCATGGGGACGACGCCCGGCGTGGGCACGACCGCGGGCGGGCTTGGCGGCGGCATGGCCGCGCCGGGCTTGGATGACGGCACCGTCGGTGCGAACGACCCGACCCGCCGCCGGCCCGGCGACGTCGCCTAACTCTTGCAGGGGCGGCGCTTCTGCGCCGCCCGTCTTTCCGTCGCTTGGCGCTGCCTTGTGGAGCGGTTGCGATGCAACGGCGCCCGGGATGTCGGCATCGTCAGTGCGACGATGGCAGTGCCCGCCCGGTCGTCGGCGGAAACTGACCGATGACAGGGCGAAACCGACGGTTCTAAAATACTGGCGAAGTGTGGCCCCCGTGGCGCGGGTTCGGGCGCGGGTCCAATCCGGGGTGGCCGCCGTTCCGCACCGTGGACAGATCGTCTGCGCGGGCGCTCGCAGTCCCTGTGACGGGGGGTAGGCTGCTTGGTGGCGAGGGAGTCGGGCGGTTTCGGAGAGCGCCTCGCGCTCCTCATCTCGGCCGATCCGGTTCGTGCCTTAGTGCTTGCCACTGGCGTCTGCCTGCTGCGCATCGCGCTCTTCGACGGTCCCGTCATCCTGGCCGGACGCGGCCTGCCGAACCACGACATTCTCAGTGGCATCGCCGTGTTCGGAAGCGCGATGCACGCCCTTCGCGAGGAGGGCGACATCGCTTGGTGGCTGCCGGGGCTGGAGGCGGGCGGTGACGCGCTCTATTTCAATGCCTTCCTCTCTCCCATCTCACCGACGCCCGGCCACCCGCCATTCCTGGTCTGGGGCGTGCTGGTACGGATCCTGGCAGCGCTTGGTCTCGTCTTCCCCGAATATCGGCAATACCTGATCTTCACATACGTCCTGATGCCGATAGTGGCCTATGCGTCTTTGGCGCTGCTCATGCGGCGTCTCTGCGCGGGATGGCTGGCACCGGCCCTTGCGGTGGTGACCTATGCGCTGTCAGGGACCGGCATCTGGAACAACGCGTGGATGTTCCATCAGGAATGGGCCTGCCTGTTCCTTGTCCTCTGGGCGCTGGATCGCTGGATCGCGCAGCCATCGCCGGCGCATCTCGCGACACTCGGCGCAGCATGCCTGATCTACTCCGCGTCCGCCAGCTATTGGACCGTGTTCTCGAGCTGGTTCCTGCTCGCCGCCCTCGCCTCGCACGCCTGGCTTTTTGCCGCACGCTGGCGCCGCGCGGTGCGCTCGCTGCTGCATCTGCTCCGCCGCCGGCCGGCGGCAATCGCCCTCGCGGTCCTGGTTGTGTCGGCCGTGTCGCTCTGGAGCACGATCCAGGGTGCGGCCTATCTCGAGCAGGCGGCGCGCCACGAACGCATCACCGGTCCGACCGGCGGCTATCGGCTTGAGGATGCCTACGCCCGTGCGAACATGAACGATGGCCGCTTCCTGCTCGCCATGATGTTCGACCCGGTCGTCGAGCGGCCACTCACCCACTTCATGATCATCAACCCGGCCCACAATGCCCGCTACACGGGGCTTGTCTTCCTGCCCCTCCTCGCCGCGTTCTTCCTGCTGCCCTGGCAGAGGCACGACCACTGGGCATTCTGCCTGGCGGTCTTGCCGGTCGCGGCGGTGACGACGTCGGGGCTCCTGCTGCTCGCCTGGAAGCACCAGCCCGGCATGTCGCCGATCCAGCACACGTTCTATTTCTACCAGTATTTCCTGCAGGTCGCGATTATTGTCATGGGCTGTCGCGCCTTCGACCGCCTCCTTGCGCTGCGCCCGCCCTGGAAGGGGCCAATCAGAGGGATCCCCGCCGCCTTGGCGGTCCTGGGCAGCCTGGGCGTGGCGCTGATCTACCTCCGTGCGGAGAGCCTGGGCCCGGGGATGGCTCTCACCCAGGATCCTACCGTGAAGAGCTTCGGTATGGTCACGCTGTTGCTGCTGCTGCTGGCGGCGCTGCTGCATCGCATTGCAGGCTGGGCCGAGGCGGTGGGTCGTACCCTATGGCACGCTGCTTCTTGCGGTCGTCACAGGCGACCTAGCCCATTTCTACTGGCGCGCCAGCGTCGCGGACCAGGCCTTTACCTTGCCCTTCCGCCAGGTGGCTCTGGTCGACGGGCGGCTGCCGGAGGAGGTGCGGGCAGCCATGGCCGCCCCCTGGACACTACGCCCGGACGGCGATCTCTCAGCGAACCTGCCCGTGGCCAGCGCGCTCTGGCCTCGGAACACCTTCAACACTGCCCATGATGTACGCCGCTTCGAGGCCCTGCCGCACGACCGACAGGCAGCGCTGACGCCACCTCGGCCGCTCGCCCTGGCGGAGACGGTGGCGGCGACCGCAGCGGGCCCCATCGCAACCTTCGCCACCGCGGGCGACGGACTTTCCTTTCATACCATCCGCCGAGGCTATAACGGCCAGGTGTTCGCCGTGAGCGCGGCGCGGGCGGGCACCGTCGTCTCCACGATCAACCACGATCCTGGCTGGCGCGTGACGGTCGATGGGCGGCGCGTGCCGACCCATCGGTTCAACCTGCGGCTGCTCGCCTTCGATGTTCCGGCAGGCGAGCACAGGATCGACCTGGAGTATTGGCCATTCGGCCGCGCGCTCTATCCGGTTGCCGCGATCCTCACCCTACTGGCGCTGGGCGTCCTGGCTCTGGTCGCCGCCGGGTCGCATGGGCAGCCCCGGCGATTGGCGTCCCAGGCGGGCGGGGCTTCGGTCCCGTCGCAGAAGCTGCGCTAGATGCGGGTCGCCGCCCCGCGACCGCTCTCGGCTCACCCCAACTGCCCCTTCAACCACGGAGGGTCAACGACCCGCCGGACCATCAACCAGCGGCAAACAAATCGTGAATTTCTCCTGCCGCATGGCAGATGGCGTCTCCCTGACTGGGCCCTTACAGGCGGCCCTGTGAACTCGCGAGGCCCTCGACAAGAGCATCGCCCGGGAGCGTCCCGCGCGCTTGGCCCGGCCACGCTGCAGTCGTCACGTAAGACGCCGGCGGCAATCGACGTTCCATCCCGCGTCGAGCCTGTCGCGCCGGTTCCGGCGCAGGCGGCCACGGCGATCCGCGCGGCTGCCCAGGGCGCGGGCGAGGTGCCGGAACTCCTCGCGATGCTCGCTGGCCGGATCGCGCATGGCCATGCGGGCGCCACCGTCTCGCAATCCGACATCGACGGCCTGCTCGCCAGGATCGCAGCCGTCGTCCGTGATGCAGCGGTTGACGGGACCAACCTGGTGACCGCCGGCGCTGCCGTCAGCGTGCCGGTCCGCGACGAGGCGGCGCCGATGCTGGTCGAGGGCGAGTCGCCGGAGATCTCCCGGGACGGTGGCCTTGCCATGCTGGACGGCCTCTCGCTCGCCCCGTCGGCACCGAGCGTCACGGCCGAGGAGGTGGCGGCCGCCAGGGCGGCGGAAGCGAGTGCGGTGGCAGTCGCGTCCACGGCGCGTAGGGAGGCGACGGACGCCACGGCTGCCGCCGCCCTGGCCACCACAGACGCCGACACGGTCTGCGCGGCCGCCGCGAGCACGGTGGCGGTCGCCTCCGAGGCCGCCCGAGCAGTTGCGGCCAACCGGGCCACGACGGACGCCCTGGCAGCCACGGTGCGAGGCAACGGCAACGGCTGCGGGGGCGGCCCGGCTTGCGGCGGAGGACCGGGCGGCGGCCACCCTCGGCGCCTACCAGACGGCGCAGGCGCAAGCCCAGGCGGCCGCGACGGCGCAGCTGGGCGCCCTGCCGGGTGAGGGATTCGAACCCCCGACCTTCGGTTTACAAAACCGCTGCACTACCGCTGTGCTAACCCGGCCCGTCGGCACACCTAGCGCGCGCCCCGCCTCCGCTCAACGGCCCAGGCCAGGACGACCCGGGCCGCAGGACCGGTCCGGCCTCGCATGAATATGTCCCGCGCCGGCGCAGCGTTTCGCCCGCCCGTGCGTATCTCGGCCGCACGATCCAACCGGGAGAACGGGTTCCGCATGGTCTCGGCCCTGCTCGCAAGCGGCCGGCGCCCTTCGGCGCCGCTGCTGGCGCTTGTCCTGCTCGTGGCAGCGCTGGCGATCGGCGGCGGCGCGGCGCTGCGCTCCACCGAATACGACGAGACCTACACGCGCCTGGTCACCTCGCCGACGCCGCGACCCGACTGGCCGGCCACGCCCTTCACCCCCGCCGACGCCGCGCCCGTGCTGGCCGCGGTCACGGACCCCGCGACGATCGCGCGGAACCTGCGGGTCACCGACGTCCACCCGCCGCTCTACTTCTGGCTGGCCGGTGCCTGGCGCGCGCTGGGCGGCACCTCGGTGGAGGCGCTGCGCGCGCTGTCCGTGCTGCTCGCGCTCGCTGCGGTGGCTGCCTTCATGGCGGCTGCCTCGGCGGCCGGGTTCCCGCCCCTCGCGGCCGGCCTCGGCACGGCGCTCGCCTATGGCTTCGCCTATACCGGCGGCGTGGCGCGAGGCTTCGCGCTGGCGCATCTGCTGCTCGGCCTCGGCGCGCTGGGCATCGTGCTGGCCTGGCGGCGACGGGCCGCCATGCCCGCGGCGCTGGGCGGGCTGGCGGCGGGTGCGGCCTCCTTCGCCAACTACCTGGCGGCCTTCCCGGCCGCCGCGATGCTCGGCTGGCTGCTGATCGCGCCGCTGCCCTGGCGCATGCGCGCCCGCCTGCTGGCCGCGGCGGCGCTGCCCTTCCTGCTGGTCCAGGGCGCCAACCTGCCCTTCTTCCTGGCCCAGCGGGAGTCGCGGCCAGGCCAGTTCGAGCCCTTCGCGCCGCTCGACGCGCTCGCCAGGCTCGGCCAGTTCAACGCCGCCAACCTGTTCGGCGGCCTGCCGCTCTATGCCGAGGGCGCGGCCCGCCTCGCGGTCGGGGCGGCGCTGGTCCTGCTGCTCGCCGGTGCGGCGGTTGCGGTGGCGCTCCGCTGGCACGCGCTGGGTCCGACGCGGTGGCTCTGGCTCGGTGGCTTCGTGGCGCCCTCGGCCGGCCTGCTGCTGCTGGCGGCCGTCACCGGCACCATGCCGATCGAGCTGCGCTACGTCGCCTTCGCCGCGCCCTTTGCGGCGATGCTGCTGGCCGGCGCAGCGGCGGGCTGGGCGCGC